>NZ_CP095269.1:1346681-1683351 GCF_022983135.1 Agrococcus sp. SCSIO52902 | reverse complement strand
AGGGCACGAGCACGACGTAGACGGCGGCCGCGAGCGGCCCGATGATCGCGCCGAGCAGCGCGACGAGCGCGCCCCGCACGAGCGTCGAGCGCAGCGCGCCCCAGCGGTCGCCGGCGGCGAGCCGCGCGCGGGCGGCGAGCACCACGCTCACGCCGCCGAGCACCGCGAAGAGCGTCGACGGCGGCCCGTCGACGAGTGCCGCGACGCCGTCGGGCGGGGGCGGCTCGGCCGCGAGCAGCGTGTGCGCGGCCATCATCCCCACGACGGCCAGCAGCCGCGCGAGGTCGACGCCCACCAGGCGCTCGGAGCCGCTCACACGACCATCGTGCCGCACTGGCCTCGGCGCGCCCCACGCATCCGCCCAGGACGCCGCCGGAGCGGTCAGCCTCGGCTCGAGCCCTGCTCCAGCCACTTCTCGGCGCGGTGCTCGGCGATCACGCGGCGCGCGGTGCCGGTCTTCGAGCGCAGCACGAGCGACTCGGTGCGGATGAGCGGGCCCTTGCGGCGCACGCCGTCGAGCAGCTGGCCGTCGGTGACGCCGGTCGCGACGAAGTAGGTGTTGTCGCTCGCGACCAGGTCGTCGAGGCCCAGCACCCGGTCGAGGTCGTGGCCCGCGGCGACGACCTTGCGGTGCTCCTCGTCCGACTGCGGCGACAGGCGCCCCTCCATGAAGCCGCCGAGCGCCTTGATCGCGCACGCGGTGATGACGCCCTCGGGCGTGCCGCCCGCGCCGGCGCAGATGTCGATGCGGCTCTCCCAGCGGGCCGCGTTGATGCCGCCGGCCACATCGCCGTCGCGCATCAGCCGCGTGCCGGCGCCGGCCGAGCGGATCTCCTCGATGAGCTCGGCGTGGCGCGGGCGGTCGAGCACGGCGACGACGATCTCGCCGACGTCCTTGCCCTTGGCACGCGCGAGCTCGCGGATGTTGTCGCCGATCGACTGGTCGAGCGAGATGACGCCGATCGCCTCGGGGCCGGCGACGAGCTTGTCCATGTAGAACGCGTCGATCGGGTCGTACATCGTGCCGCGATCGGCGACGGCGATCACGCTGAGCGCGTTCTGCCGGCCGGCGGCGGTGAGCGAGGTGCCGTCGATCGGGTCGACGGCGATGTCGGCCGACGGGCCGCGGCCGTTGCCCACGTGCTCGCCGTTGAAGAGCATCGGCGCCTCGTCCTTCTCGCCCTCGCCGATGACGATGACGCCGTCGAAGGCGACCGTCGAGAGGAACGTGCGCATGGCGTCGACCGCCGCGCCGTCGGCGGCGTTCTTGTCGCCGCGGCCGATGAACGGCACCGCGCGGATCGCGGCGGCCTCGGTCGCGCGCACCAGCTCCATCGCCAGGTTGCGGTCGGGGTTGTCGAAGACCGGGGCCTTCTGAGCGTCGGGGTGCTGCGCCACGGTGTCCTCCATCGGTGAGCCTGCTTCGAGCGTAGTGAGCGGATGCGCGCGCCCCGCGCCCGACGCGGTGAAAGTCCGGCGGTTCCTTCGCGGGCCGCACGGGGGCCGCACGCGACAGACCGGGCCGGGGTGTCGCGGGTCCCGGCCCGGTCTGGGTGCGCATCCGGGCGGATGCGCGTCGTCGCGATGCGACGGTCGGTGCGAGTCAGTGGCCCGGGGCCACCGACTCCACGTCCTCGTCCTTCTCGGACTCGAGCAGCGCATCCGCCTTCGCGCTGAAGAGCTTCGTGCCGAAGAGCATCGCCGCCGCGAGGAACGCGAACACGCCGAGCGAGACCACGCCCCACGCCCCCGAGTCGGTCGGGACGGCCTCGTTGATCGCCGTGCGCATGATCGGGGCGACGAAGCCGCCCAGGTTGCCGAGCGAGTTGATGAGGCCGATGCCCGCGGCCGCCGCGGTGCCCGTGAGGAACGCCGTCGGGTACGACCAGGTGATCGGGCCCACCGAGAGGAAGCTCGCGACCGCGAGGGTGATGAACAGGATGCCGAGGATCGGCTGCCCGTTCGCGCCCGCCCAGGCGGAGCCGAGGATGAACAGGCCCGTCGAGATGTAGAAGAGCGTGCCCCAGTTGCGACGACGGGCGATCGTGTTCGCCGCCTTGCCGAAGAAGTAGCAGGCGAACAGGCCCACGAGCCACGGGATGGCGGCGACGAGGCCGACCTGCCAGCCGACGTCCTGGCCGAGCAGGTTCGCGACCTGCTGCGGCAGGTAGAAGGTGGTGCCGTAGACCGCGATCTGCAGGCAGAAGTAGATGATGGTGAAGTACCACACCTTCCAGTTGCCCATCGCGCGCCAGATGCCGCTCGGGCCGTCGGACTCGCGCACGGAGTCCTCCTTGGCCATCACGTCGATGAGGGCGTCCTTCTCCTCCTGGTTCAGCCACTTCGCGTCCTGCGGGCCGTTGATGAGGAAGAAGATCGCCGCGATGCCGGCGGCGACCGCCATCATGCCCTCGACGAAGAACATCACCTGCCAGCCGGCCCACGGGGTCACCTGCTCGCCGAAGCTGATCAGGCCGCCCGAGAGCGGGGCGCCGAGCATCTGCGAGAACGGCTGCGCGAGGTAGAAGATCGCGAACATCTGCACGCGGTGCTTGTTCGGGAACCACTCGGAGAGGAAGAGGATCACGCCCGGGAACAGGCCCGCCTCGGTGACGCCGAGCAGGAAGCGCAGCACGATGAACGACGTGTCGTCGGTCACGAACGCGAACGCCGAGGCGACGAGGCCCCACGTGATCGCGATGCGCGCGAGCCAGAAGCGCGCGCCGAACTTCTTCAGCAGCAGGTTCGACGGGATCTCGAAGATCGCGTAGCCGATGAAGAAGATGCCGGCGCCGAGCGCGAAGGCGCCCGCCGAGATGCCGCGGTCCATCTGGAGCGCGTCCTCGGCGAAGCCGACGTTCGTGCGGTCGAGGAAGGCGACGAAGTACAGGATCACCAGCATCGGCATCAGGTGCTTGGCGGCCTTCTTGATGGCCGAGTCGAGGGCGGGGTTGCCCTGCGACTTCGGCTGCAGTGTCGTATCGGACACGGGACTCTCCTTCGAGTGCGGTGCTTCGGTTTCGGTCAGTTGAGGACGGACGGGAGGATCAGCCACAGGCCGACGCCCACGAGGACGACGCCCAGGGCGAGGAAGAGGATGCGCGACTTCGACCAGGAGCCCATGGCGGTCAGTGCATGTAGAGGCCGCCGTCGACGTTCAGGGTCTGGCCCGTCACGAATCCGGCGTCCTCGGAGATCAGGTAGGCGATGGCGGCGGCGATGTCGCGGGGCGTGCCGATGCGCGGGAGCACGCCGTCGGCCGCCATGGCGGCCTTCCGCTCCTCGGTGAGCGTGCCGCCCATGATGTCGGTGTCGATGGGGCCGGGCGAGATGGCATTGACCGTCACGCCCTGCGAGCCGAGCTCGCGGGCGACGGAGCGCGTGAAGCCGATGACGCCCGCCTTGGCGGCCGAGTACACCGTCTTCGAGAACGTGCCGCCTCCGCGCTGCGCCGAGACCGACGAGAGGCTCACGACGCGGCCGACGCCGTGCTGCACCATCGACTCGACGGCGCGACGGGTGGCGTAGTGGACGCCGTTCATGTTGATGCCCATGACGCGGTTCCACTCGTCGGCCGTGACCTCGAGGTAGGGCACCGGGCTCGACACGCCCGCGAGGTTCACGAGCGCGACGATCTGCGGCAGGGCCGCCTCGAGCTCGTCGTACGCGGCGCGCACCTGCGCCTCGTCGGCGACGTTCGCGCCGGCGCCGGCCGCCTGCACCCCGTGCTGCTCGGCGATCTCGGCGGCGACCGCCTTGGCCGCGTCGGCGTCGAGGTCGATGATGCCGACGTTCCAGCCGTGCTCCGCGAGGTAGTGGGCGGATGCGCGGCCGATGCCGCGCGGCGAGGCCGCGCCGGTGAGGACGACGGTCTTGGACTCGGGGAATGCGGTGGCCATGTGCCGATGCCTTTCGTGGATCAGTGGATGGGGGCCGGGCCGAGCTCGTCCATGAGCTGCTTGATGGCCACGTACGCCTTGTTGCGGTAGGCGATGAGCTCTGCGGTGCGCTCCGCCGGCACCTCGAGGTAGCCGGCGCCCGACTTGGTGCCGAACTTGCCGGCGTCGACGAGCTCCTTGAGGGAGTCCGGCGTCGCGAAGCGCTCGGGCCAGCGCGTCTGCAGCGATGCGTAGCAGAACGCGTAGACGTCGAGGCCGGCCATGTCGGCGATCGCGAACGGCCCGAAGACGGGCAGCCGGAAGCCGAACGTCGTGCGCACGATCGTGTCGATGTCGTCGGGCGTCGCCACGCCCTCCTCCACGAGCTGGGTGGCCTCGTGGAAGAGGGCGTACTGCAGGCGGTTGAGCACGAAGCCGGTCGCGTCGCCGACGCGTGCCGTCTCCTTGCCGGTCGCCGCGACGATCTCCTCGACCACGGGGAGGATGGCGGCATCCGTGCCCTCGTGCGCGATGAGCTCGACGCCCGGGATGAACGGCGCCGGGTTCGAGAAGTGCACGCCGAGGAAGCGCTCGGGGTGCTCGACGGCCTCGGCGAGGCTGCCGATCAGGATCGTCGACGTGTTGGAGCCGATGATCGCGTCGGGGCGGGCGGCGGCCGAGATGCGCGCGAGCGTCGCGTGCTTGATCTCGATCTTCTCGGGCACCGCCTCCTCGATGAAGTCGGCGTCGGCGACGGCCGACTCGATCGACTCGGCGGCGGTGAGGCGCGCCTCGATGCGCTCGACCGCGTCGGCGGGGAACAGCCCGTCGGCGGCGAACTGCGCCGCCTCGTCGAGCAGCCGGGCGCGGTTCTGCTGCGCGATCTCGGCCGAGATGTCGGCGATCTGCACGTCGTAGCCGGCGAGCGCGAGCACCTGGGCGATGCCGCCGCCCATGTAGCCGGAGCCGACGACGGCGATGGTCTTCGTGGTCATGGTCTCAGCCCTTCGGGAGGAGCGAGCGCAGGTAGCGCTGGTTGGTGGAGCAGTTGCCGAGGCTGTCGCCGCCGTAGTGCTCCATGAGGAAGATGCCGTCGAAGCCGAGCGCGAGCGCGTCGCGCACGACCTGGCGGTAGTTGATGAGGCCACCCTCCATGGTGGAGGGCACGCTGGTCGCCCACGAGCCGTCGGCCGCCTCGTCGCGCGTGTAGTTCTTGACGTGCCAGTAGTTGGCGTACGGCAGCGTCTTCGCGTGCATATCGCGCCAGTCCTCGATCGGCCGGTGGAGGCGGATGAGGTTGGCGATGTCGGGGTTGAGGCCGACGTTGTCGAGCCCGATCTCCTCGACGAGGCGCACGGCCGAGTCGGCGGTGCCGAGGAAGGTGTCCTCGTACATCTCGAGCGACATCTTGAGCCCCACCTCGGCAGCGTGCCGGCCGAGCTCGCGCAGGCGCGTCACCGCCGCGGTCCAGAGCTCCGGGTCATCCGGGTCGTTCGTCGGGCCCTGCGCGGTCCAGAACCACAGCGCCTTGCGCTGCGCCTCGCTGAACGGCTCGTGCAGGCCGGTCGAGAACACCTCCATGCCCCACTCCGCCGCGGCGTCGATCGTGCGGTGGGCGTAGGCGAGGTTGCGCTCCTCGTGGCCGGGCATGATCACGCTCTGGCGCTGCAGGTGCACCGAGGGGATGCGGATGCCGTGCGAGTCGAGGATCGAGAACAGCTCGTCCTTGCGGCTCGCCTCGAGGTCGGCGGGGCGGATGTGGCTGTCGGCGAGCTCCGCGAGCGAGAAGCCCACGTCGGCGACCTGGGCGAACGCGTCGTCCCAGACCGCAGGGTCCGCGTCGTGCAGGGCGACGCCGTCGGCCGAGACGGCGGGGATGCCGTGCAGGCAGGTGGCGATCGGCCAGGTCTCGGCGGTGAATGCTGGCTGCTCTGCCATCTCGTCTGCTCCGTTGCAATCCGCGGGCGCGATCTTCGCCCTTGAAAATATCCTATAGGAAAACTAGTCAGATAACGCGGCGGGCGCAAGCGCGCGCTGAGCCCGGGCGTGTCCCCCACGCCAGTGCTGGCCGGCTCAGGACCCGGCGGCCTCGTCGCGCACCGAGCGCGTGCGCACGCCCTGGATGTGTGCGCGCATCGCCGCCGTGGCGGCGTCGGCGTCGCCGCGCTCGAGGGCGTCGAGCACCCGCGCGTGCTCGGCGTGCGCCTCGCGCACGTCGCTCGTGCCGCGAAGCACCGCCTGCCGCAGGCGGTGCGTCATCGCGCCCAGGTCGTCGTGCATCGAGATGAGGTAGCGGTTGCCCGCTGCCTCGAAGATCGCGCGGTGGAAGGCGGAGTCCGCGTCGAAGTACTCCGCCGTGGTGCGCACGGGCACGTCGGCCCCCGCATCCATCGCCTCGACGATGCGATCGGCGCACTCCTGGTGCCGCTCGTGCGCGACGCGCAGCCGCTCGAGCAGCTGGGCGGCCTTCGGCGCGGCCAGGCGGGTCGCCTCGACCTCGAGCATGAGGCGCGCGTCGAACAGCTCCGCGAGCTGGTCGGGCCCGAGCGGGGGCGCGACCCGGTAGCCCTTCAGCGCCTCGCGCGTGACGAGGCCGGTGCGCTCGAGCTGCACCATCGCCTCGCGCACGGGCGTGGGCGAGACGTCGAGCTGCTTCGCGAGGGTATCGATCGAGAGCCGCGAGCCCGGCTCCACGTCGCCCTCGAGCAGCAGCTCGAGGATGAGGTCGTAGACCCGGTCGCGGAGGCCGCGGCGCTCGAGCTCGCGCACGCCGCGGAACGGCAGCTGGGTGGTCATCGTGCCTCCTGGAGTGCGAGCGCCTCGTCGAGGATGCGGCCGAACGCCGCGGGGTCGTGCGCGAAGCGCCCGAGGAACATGCCGTCGACGCTGTCGGCGATGCGCGGCAGCAGCCCGGGGCCGGCGCTGCCGCCGTAGATGACCTGCGCGTCGAGCGGGTCGTCGGCGAGGTGCGCGCGCAGCGCCGCCCCGACCGCGCGGATGTGGTCGTCGCCGGCGGGCTCCGGTGCGCCGATCGCCCAGACGGGCTCGTAGGCGACCACGAGCCGGCCGGTCGCGCCGGCGCCGCGAGCGAGGGCGAGGGATGCGTCGAGCTGGCGGATGCAGGCGGCCGCGGCCGCGTCCGGTGCGCCCCGGTCGGGCTCCCCGATGCAGAGCACCGGCGCGATGCCGTGCCGCAGGGCCGCCGCCACCTTCCGCGCGACCGTCTCGTCGGTCTCGCCGAACATCGCACGGCGTTCGGCGTGGCCGATCTCGGCGAGCGCGACGCCGTGCTCGGCGAGCTCCGGTGCCGACACCTCGCCCGTGAAGGCGCCGGCGTCCTCCCAGTGGAGATCCTGCGCGCCGACGAGCATGCCCGCGTGGGTGGCGATCGGCACGACCTCGGGGATCGAGGGGAAGGTGGGGATGACGAACGGCTCCACGAGCCCGCCCTGCACGGCCGGGTGCTCGGCGCAGATCGCGGCGACCGCGCGCGTCCACTCGAGCGTGCGGGCGCGCCCGAAGTACATCTTCAGGCTCGAGCCGATCAGCATCCCCGCCATCCGGTCAGCCCTCGTAGGCGCAGATGTCGTCGACGTTCGCCTGCGAGTGGCTGGCGGGGTCGAAGGTGTAGGTCAGCCACTCCTTGGCGAGCCGGCGCGCGAGCTCGATGCCCACGACGCGCTGGCCCATGCAGAGCACCTGCGCGTCGTTCGAGAGGATCGAGCGCTCCACCGAGAACGAGTCGTGCGCGGTGACGGCGCGGATGCCCGAGACCTTGTTCGCCGCGATCGCGACGCCGAGGCCCGTGCCGCACAGCAGCAGGGCGCGGTCGGCCTCGCCGCGGGCCACGCGCTCGGCCGCCTCGATGGCGACCTTCGGATACGAGGTCGAGCCCTCGGCGTCGTCGACGCCCACGTCGACCACGGAGTCGACGAGCTCGTTCGCCTCCATGTCGCGCTTCAGGATCTCCTTGTAGTCGAAGCCGGCCTTGTCGCTGCCGACGATGAGGCGGATGCCCATGGTCACTGCTCCCTGTCTGTCGTGAGGACGTCGTAGATGGTGCTGCAGATGAGCGCGAACGAGACGGCGCCCGGGTCGGGGGTGCCGATCGACTTGTCGCCGTGCGACTTGGCGCGGCCGAGCGTCGCGGCGAGCGCGGCGGTCTCCTGCGCTGCCTCGTCGGCGACGCCGGCGGAGTGGCCCCACGCGTCGCGCAGGCGCTGGCCGTCGGCGATGCGTCGGGCGAGGTCGTCGGCGAACGGCACGATGGCGTCGACCATCGTCTTGTCGCCGACCTTGGCCTTGCCGAACGCCATCACGGCGTCCTTCGCGGCGACCACGCCGTCGGCGACGGTCTGCGCCGTCACGTGGCGGTCGTCGCCCACGTGCCTGCCGAGCGTGCGGAGCATCTCGCCCCAGATCGCTCCGGAGGTGCCGCCCGCCCGGTCGCTCCAGGCATCCGCCGCCCGCTCGAGCGTCGTCTGCGCGCCGGCGCCGGCGTGCACGGCCGCGGTCGCGGCGGCGCTGGCGGCGCGCGAGCCGCGCTGCATGCCGATGCCGTGGTCGCCGTCGCCCGCGACGGAGTCCATGTGGCCGAGCTCCTCGGCTGCGTCGTCGATCGCGTCGGCGACCGCGGCGAGCGAGGCGGCGATCACGTGGGCCGCGTCGCGCGACTCGGCCGTCGACTCGGGCACCTCCTGCTCGTCGACCGAGGCGTCGACCGCGTCGGCCTGCTGCTGCGGGGCGACCGAGCCCTTGCGGAAGCCCGCGGTGTCGGCGGGCGCGCACCACAGGCGCTCGAGCTCCTCGTCGAGCCACAGCAGCGTCAGCGAGACGCCCGCCATGTCGAAGCTCGTGCAGAGCTCGCCCACCTCGGGCTCGACGATCGTGAGCCCGCGCTCCTCGAGCAGCGCGTGCACGCGGCGGTAGACGACGAACATCTCCTCGTACTTGACGCTGCCGAGGCCGTTCAGCAGCGGCACGACGCGCGCGCCCTCGACCTCGACGCCGTCGGGCACCTCGTCGAGCAGCTTGTCGACGAACAGCTGCGCGAGCTCGTCGGCGGTGGGCACGTCGACCTCGTCGATGCCCGGCTCGCCGTGGATGCCGAGGCCGACCGCCATCTTGCCCTCGGGCACGGTGAAGAGCGGCTCGGAGGCGCCCGGCAGCGTGCAGCCCGAGAAGGCGACGCCGAACGAGCGGGTGCGGGCGTTGGCGGTCTGCGCGATGCGCTCGACGCCGTCGATGTCGTAGCCCGCCTCGGCGGCGGCGCCGGCGGTCTTGAAGACCGCGAGGTCGCCCGCGATGCCGCGGCGCTGCTCGAGGCGCTCCTTCGGGGCGCTCCAGATGTCGTCGGTGACGGTGACGGTGCGCACGTCGATGCCCTCGGCGCGCAGGCGCTCCTGGGCCTGGTCGAAGTGCAGCACGTCGCCGGCGTAGTTGCCGTAGCTGAGCAGCACGCCCTGGCCCTGGTCGGCCTGCTTCGCGATGGCGTAGACCTGCTGCGCCGACGGCGAGGCGAAGAGGTTGCCCATCGCGGCGCCGTGCGCGAGGCCGGGGCCGACGAGGCCGCCGAAGGCCGGGTAGTGGCCGCTGCCGCCGCCGACGACGAGCGCCACCGTGGGCTCGTCGGCCCTGGTCGAGCGCACGACGCCGCCGGGGGCTGCCTGCACCCAGCGGGATGCCGCGGCCGCGAAGCCCTCGATCATCTCGTCGGCGAACTGGGACGGATCGTTGAACAGTCGCGTCATTGCGCTCTCCTCGCATAGGAACCCCGGAGCGGGGCGGGCACTCCTCGGAATCCTATAGGAAGTTGGGTTCCCTGTCACGTCGGTCGGCCCATCCGACCGTGCGCATCCGCCGGGGCGGCCGCATGCCCGGCGACCTAGACTGACGATGTTCCCGCGAGGCCGCGACTGGCGGTCCGCGACCCGACGAGTCAGGAGCCGCAATGCCCGTCGCAACGCCAGAGCAGTACGCAGCGATGCTCGACAGCGCGAAGGCCAACGCCTTCGCCTACCCCGCCATCAACGTCTCGTCGTCGTCGACGATCAACGCCGTGCTGCAGGGCCTCGCCGAGGCCGGCTCCGACGGCATCATCCAGGTCACCACCGGCGGCGCCGACTTCTTCGCCGGCCAGAGCGTGAAGAACCGCGCCGGCGGCGCCATCGCCTTCGCCCGCTACGTCACCGAGGTCGCGAAGGCCTACCCGATCACGGTCGCGCTGCACACCGACCACTGCCCGAAGGACGCGCTCGACGGCTTCGTCATGCCGCTCCTCGAGGCGAGCGAGGAGGAGGTGCGCGCCGGCCGCGCTCCCCTGTTCCAGTCGCACATGTGGGACGGCTCCGCCGTGCCGCTCGAGGAGAACCTCGAGATCGCGAAGCAGATCCTCCCCCGCACCGCGGCCCTCCACCAGATCCTCGAGGTCGAGATCGGCGTGGTCGGCGGCGAGGAGGACGGCGTGAGCCACGAGATCAACGACCAGCTCTACACGACGCTCGACGACGCGATCGCGACCGTCGAGGCGCTCGGCCTCGGCGAGCAGGGCCGCTACATGGCGGCGCTCACCTTCGGCAACGTGCACGGCGTCTACAAGCCGGGCAACGTGCGCCTGCGGCCCGAGCTGCTCGGCCAGATCCAGGCGGGGCTCGCCGAGAAGTACGGCACCGGCCCGAAGCCGCTCGACCTCGTCTTCCACGGCGGCTCCGGCTCGACCGACGAGGAGATCGCCGAGGCGGTGCGCAACGGCGTCGTGAAGATGAACATCGACACCGACACCCAGTACGCGTACACGCGCTCGGTCGCGCACTCGATGTTCTCCAACTACGACGGCGTGCTGAAGGTCGACGGCGAGGTCGGCAACAAGAAGGTCTACGACCCCCGCTCGTGGGGCAAGGCGGCCGAGACCGCCATGGCCGCGCGCGTGGTGTCGGCGACGCAGCAGCTCGGCTCGGCCGGCTGGTCGGGCAAGTAGCGAGAACGCACGAAGCGCCCCTCCGCGGAGGGGCGCTTCGTGCGTTCTGGGTCGACTACAGGCCGTTGAAGCCACGCTGCTGGTTGCGCACGCCCGTGTCGGCGCCCGGCTGCTGATCGCGCTCGTCGTTGCCGCCCGCGGTGTGCGGGTCATCGTACGTGCGCACGCCGGAGCCGGTGAGGTTGCGCCAGAAGCGCCCCAAGCGCTGCGCGAGCGTGAGCTTCTTCGCCATCGTCACTCCCAGTCGTCGTCGCCGGTGTCGACGATGCGGTCGGTGCCCTCGGGGAGCACCGTGTCGTCGACGCCGTTGTCGTCGGTGTCGACGCCCGCCTGCGTGCCGCCGTGCTCGTCGGGGATGTCGGCGGGGTCGTCGCCCTCGAACTCCTCGTCGCGCGCCTCGGAGCCCTCGGGGGCGTCGTCGTCGTCGATCTCGTCGAGCTCGTCGGTCGCGAGCACGCGGTCGTCGTCGGCGGGCTCCCCCATCGACTCGTCGAAGTCCTCGCCGTCGGCCATCTGGTCGGCCCACTGGTCGGGGTCGGAGTCGCCGCCGCCGTCGACCGGCGTCGTCGAGATGGCGCCGCTCGCCTCGGGGGCGTCGTCGACCTGGTCGCGGTCGATCTCGCTCGCCTGACGGACGGCATCCGTGGGGTTGGCGGTGTCCTCGCCTCGAAGCTGATCAGTCATGGTGCGAGCGTATCGACGGGCGCTGGGAGTCCGCCAGGAGATCCGGTCAGCGCTGGCGGCTGGGGCGCAGCTCCTTGGGGAGCGAGAAGATGAGGTCCTCCTCGGCGGTGCGCACCTCGGTGACGTCGCGGTAGCCGGCGTCCTCGAGCTCGGCGAGCACCTCGCGCACGAGGCCCTCGGGCACGCTCGCGCCGCTCGTCACGCCGACGCTGCGCACGCCCTCGAGCCACTCCTGCTGGATCTCGGTCGAGAAGTCGACGCGGTAGGCGGCCTTCGCCCCGTACTCGAGCGCGACCTCGACGAGGCGCACCGAGTTCGAGGAGTTGGCGCTGCCGACCACGATCACGAGGTCGGCGTCGGCCGCCACCTTCTTGATCGCGACCTGGCGGTTCTGGGTGGCGTAGCAGATGTCGTCGCTCGGCGGGTCCTGCAGGTTGGGGAACCGCGCGCGCAGCCGGCGCACCGTCTCCATCGTCTCGTCGACCGAGAGCGTGGTCTGGCTGAGCCAGACGAGCCGGTCGGGATCCTGCACCTGCACGGTGTCGGCCTCGTCGGGGTTGTTGACGATCGTGACCCGGTCGGGCGCGTGGCCCGCGGTGCCCTCGACCTCCTCGTGCCCCTCGTGGCCGACGAGCAGGATCTGGAAGTCGTCGCGCGCGAAGCGCATCGCCTCGCGGTGCACCTTCGTCACGAGCGGGCACGTCGCGTCGATCGCCGACAGGCCACGGTCGGTGGCGGCCTGCACGACGGCCGGGCTCACCCCGTGCGCGCTGAAGATGACCCGCGCGCCCTCGGGCACCGCATCCACCTCGTCGACGAAGATCGCGCCCTCGCGCTCGAGCTCGGCGACGACGTGCTTGTTGTGCACGATCTGCTTGCGCACGTAGATCGGCGCGCCGTGCTGCTCGAGCGCCTTCTCGACCGCGAGCACCGCGCGGTCGACGCCGGCGCAGTAGCCGCGCGGCGTGGCCAGCAGGATGCGCTTGCCGCCCTCGACGGGGAGGTCCTGGAGCCGACCCCGGCGGAGCGCCGGACGCGGGGCGTCGAGCGGGACTCGTCCGTTCGTGATCGTCACCGGTCCAGTCTACGTTGGTCTCCGATGGGCCGCCTGGGCGGCGGGGCGCGACGACGGGAGCGGCATGGCCGAGCGGATCACCGGCACGCCCGACGAGCCGTGGAGCGTCGAGCGCCTGGGCGCCGAGCTGAAGTCGTACATCGGCCGGCTCGGCCACCTGTGGGTCGAGGGCGAGATCACGCAGTGGTCGAACTCGCGCGGCAACGTCTTCGGCAAGCTGAAGGATGTCTCCGGCGACTCCACCGTCGCCTTCAACGTCTGGTCGTCGACGCTCTCGCGCATGGAGGGCGAGTTCTCGCAGGGCGACCGCGTCGTCGCGCTCGTGAAGCCCGACTACTGGCCGCGCGGCGGCACGCTGTCGATGGTGACGGCGCAGCTGCGGCACGTCGGCATCGGCGACCTGCTCGCGCGCCTCGAGGCGCTGCGCCGGTCGCTCGCCGCCGAGGGCCTCTTCGACGCGGCGCGCAAGCGCCCCCTCCCCTTCCTGCCCGGCGTGGTCGGGCTCATCACCGGGCGCGACTCCGACGCCGAGAAGGACGTGCTGCGCAACGCCCAGCTGCGCTGGCCGGGCGTGCGGTTCCGGGTCGAGCACGCCGCGGTGCAGGGCGACCAGACCGTGCCGACGGTGCTCGCCGCGCTCGCGCGGCTCGAGGCCGACCCCGAGGTCGACGTGATCGTGATCGCGCGCGGCGGCGGCGACTTCCAGAACCTGCTCGGCTTCAGCGACGAGTCGCTCGTGCGCGCGGTGGCCGCCGCGACCACGCCGGTCGTGTCGGCGATCGGCCACGAGAACGACCGCCCGCTGCTCGACGACGTCGCCGACCTGCGCGCATCCACGCCGACGGATGCGGCGAAGCGGGTCGTGCCGGACGTCGCCGAGGAGCTCTCCCGCATCGCGCAGGCGCGGGCGATGCTGCGCGCGAGGGTCACGCAGCACGTCGCCCGCGAGGCCGAGCGGCTCGAGTCGTTCCGCTCGCGGCCGGCGCTCGCGCGGCCCGAGACGATGATCGAGAGCCGCGCCGACGACCTCGCGCGGCTCACCGCGCGCGCCGACGAGCTCGCCGGGCGCGTCGTCGAACTGGGCGGCCAGCAGCTCGGCCACCTGCGGCAGACGCTGCGCGCGCTCAGCCCGCAGTCGACGCTCGACCGCGGCTACGCGGTCGTGCAGGCGGAAGGCGGGTCGGTGCTGCGCGCTGCGGACGCGGCCCGACCCGGCGACCGCCTGCTGGTCACCGTCGCGTCCGGCAGCCTCGACGCATCCGTCGTCGCCGTGCGTCCCGACGACGCCGCGACCGCCTGACGGCCGTCAGCGCCCGCGTCTAGACTGGCTCCGTGACCTCCCCCGACTCCCCGTCGCCCGCCGACGCGCCCGTCACCGAGCTCGGCTACGAGCAGGCGCGCGACGAGCTCGTGCGCGTCGTGCAGGCGCTCGAGTCGGGCGGCGCGACCCTCGAGGAGTCGCTCGCGCTGTGGGAGCGGGGCAGCGCCCTCGCCGACCGCTGCGAGGAGTGGCTGCAGGGCGCGAAGGCCCGGCTCGACGCCGCGCGCGCCACGGCGCCCGCCCCGACCGCCGACGGCGCCGAGCGGGCATGAGCCGCAAGCAGCCCCGCACGCCCCGCGTCGTCGCCGAGCTCGGCCGCCCCGAGACGCCCGAGGAGACCGCCGCCCGCAAGGCGGCCGCGTCGCGCCGCCACCGCGAGAACCAGACGTTCAGCAACCTCGTCGTCGCCGTCGTCGCGTGCCTCGCGGTCGTGCTGGTGATGGTGCTCGTGGTGCTGCGCCCCGACGTCTCCCCGCGCGAGCCGATCGACGTCGCGGCCGCGGCCGCCGCGGCCCAGCCGACCGTCGACGAGGCGCTCATCGCGCCCGACCTGCCCGAGGGATGGGCGTCGAACGCCGCCGAGATCCGCACCGGCGGCGACGACGTCACCACGTGGTACGCCGGCTACGTGACGCCCGGCGAGCAGTTCCTCTCCTTCACGCAGGCGCTCGACGCGAACCCGACCTGGCTCGCCTCCGCGATCGAGGAGGCGCCGCAGACCGGCGAGCGCGAGATCGGCAGCCTGACCTGGCGCGAGCACGACCAGCGCGACGCCGAGGATCCCGGCAACCTCGCCTACGTCCTCACGACCGAGGCCGGCGCATCCACCGTCGTCATCGCCGGCACCGCCGACGACGCCGAGGTGCAGGCCTTCGCCGAGGCCGTGAGCGCCGAGCTCGCGGCTGGCGAGTGACCCGGCACGACCACCCCACCACCCGACCAGGAGGCACGACGACGTGAACGCGCAGGACGAGTACCGCATCGAGCACGACACCATGGGCGAGGTGCGCGTGCCCAAGCACGCGCTCTACGCCGCCCAGACGCAGCGCGCGGTCGAGAACTTCCCCATCTCGGGCTCGGGCCTGGAGCCCGCGCAGATCGTCGCCCTCGCACGCATCAAGCGCGCCGCCGCCATCGCCAACCGCGAGCTCGGCATCCTCGAGGCCGACGTCGCCGACGCCATCGTCGCCGCGGCCGACGAGGTCATCGGCGGCGCGCACCACGACCAGTTCCCCGTCGACACCTACCAGACCGGCTCCGGCACCTCCTCGAACATGAACATGAACGAGGTGCTCGCGACGCTCGCGACGAAGCACCGGGGCGAGGCCGTCCACCCCAACGACCACGTGAACGCCTCGCAGTCGTCGAACGACGTCTTCCCCACCTCGGTGCACATCGCGGTCACCGGCGCGCTCGTCGAGCAGGCGATCCCCGCGCTCGAGCACCTCGCGGGCGCGCTCGAGGAGAAGGCGGCGCTCTGGGCCGACGCCGTGAAGCCGGGTCGCACGCACCTCATGGACGCGACCCCCGTCACGCTCGGCCAGGAGTTCGGCGGCTACGCCGCGCAGGTGCGCTACGGCATCGAGCGCATCGAGGCCGCGCTCCCCCGCGTCGCCGAGGTGCCGCAGGGCGGCACGGCCGTCGGCACCGGCATCAACACGCCGCTCGGCTTCCCCGAGCAGGTCATCGCCGAGATCGCCGCGTCGAGCGGGCTGCCGATCACCGAGGCGCGCAACCACTTCGAGGCGCAGGCCAACCGCGACGGCCTCGTCGAGGCATCCGGGGCGCTCCGCACCATCGCCGTGTCGCTCACGAAGATCAACAACGACCTGCGCTGGATGGGCTCGGGCCCCAACACGGGCCTCGGCGAGCTGCGCATCCCCGACCTGCAGCCGGGCTCGTCGATCATGCCCGGCAAGGTCAACCCCGTCGTGCCCGAGGCCGTGCTGATGGTGTGCGCGCGCATCATCGGCAACGACGCGACCGTCGCGTGGGCCGGCGCCTCGGGCTCGTTCGAGCTCAACGTGCAGATCCCGGTGATGGGCACGGCGCTGCTCGAGTCGATCCGCCTGCTCTCGAACGCCTCGCGCGTGCTCGCCGACAAGACGATCGCCGGCCTCGAGGCCGACATCGAGCGGGCCGCCGCGCTCGCCGGCATGAGCCCATCGATCGTGACGCCCCTCAACCGCCTGATCGGCTACGAGGCGGCGGCGAAGATCGCGAAGCACTCGGTCGCCCAGGGCATCACGGTGCGCGAGGCCGTGATCGACCTCGGCTACGTCGAGCGCGGCGAGCTCACCGAGGCCGACCTCGACACGGCGCTCGACCTGCTCTCGATGACGCACCCGGGCGTCGCGAAGTAGTCCCGCTCCCGTCATCGCGAACGTCCCCGAGCTGCGGGTTCCTCCCCTGGAGACCCGTAGGTCGGGGATTCTCGCCATCTCGAGCCGGATCTGGCCGCCGCGTGGGACGGATCGTGTCGGGACGCGCATGTGCAGGGTGCACGGACGACCCTGGAGGGGATCATGGACCACCTCGACTCGAGACTGCGCGATGCCGACCCCTGGCGCGCACTGCGCGAGCGCACCCGCGACGACGGCTCCGTACGCGCCGCCGCGTCGGCGCTCGTGCGCGACGCTCGGGCCTCCGCCGACGCTCCAGCGGCGCGTCGGCGCGGCAGCAGGCGGATCGCGATCGCCGCGGCGGCTGCTGCGCTGATCGCGGCGCCCGCGGGCATCGCGTGGGCGGCCGGAGGGCTGCAGGGCGCGCTCGGCGAGTGGCTGGGTGTCGGTCCGCTCACGAGCCCGACGGTGCGCTCGGCGCCCACAACCGGCGAGGGGTGCGTCGTCGGCGCCTGGCTCGCTCCGCGCCCCGAGGGCGACGATGGCGCGACCCTCGAGTTCACGTGGACACCCGATCTGATCGCGCTGACCGGGACGAGCGGCGACATCTCCCCGCCGCAGCACCTCTCGATCGTCTGGCTGGGCGAGGACCAGCGCGCGCCGTTCGACCAGCGCGCGTTCGACCGGGTGGCGACCTGGGCCTCCGCCCAGGACTGGGACACGGAGGTGGACGCCCTCGTCGAGGCGGGCACCCCGACCGACGAGCTCGCGATCGCGCTCGGCGACCGCTTCGTGGAGGCCGGCACGGCCGCGGGCGTGCTGCCCGAGGAGTCGGCAGCGCTCGTCACGAGCACCGTCTGCGGCACCGATGGCTGAGCGCGACGATCGCCTGACCGCGCTCGTGGCCGACGCCGCCGACGATCTGCTCGGCTACTTCCTGCGCCGCGTCCCCGCTCCGGAGGACGCCGCGGACCTGCTCGGCGAGACGCTGCTCGCGCTCGCCGCCGGCGCGGACCGCATCCCCCACGCTCCCGTCGACGCCCGCCGCTGGGCGTTCGGCGTCGCCCGCCGCACGCTGCTGGCCGGGCGCAGGCGGCACGTCCAGCGCGCACAGCGCGATGCCGCGCGGATCGATGCGCTGCGCATGGCGGCGATCGACGCCGCAGGGCACCCGGGCTCCGACCGCGACCTCGAGCGGCGCCGCGTCCGCGAGGCCGTGCAGACGCTGCCGGAGCGCGACCGCGAGCTGCTGATGCTCGTGCACTGGGACGGGTTCAGCCTCCAGGAGGCCGCGCGGCACCTGGGCATCCGGCCGTCCACGGCCAGCACGCGGCACGCACGGGCGAAGGCGGCGCTGCGCGTCCTGCTGGCCGCTGCGCCGAGCGCGGCCGCCGAGCAGGATCCGGACCCCAGCGTCCGTCCGGGCGTCGCGACGTAGCCCGCTCCGGTCATCGCATCTAGGGTGGGCGGATGCGCTATCCCGAGGTGAAGAGAGACAGCACGGTCGAGCAGGTCCACGGGGAGGCGATCGCCGACCCCTACCGCTGGCTGGAGGACGGCGACTCCGCGGAGACGCGCGCGTTCATCGAGGCGCAGAACGCGTTCGCCGAGCCGATCCTCGCGGCGCTGCCGGCGCGCGGCGCCTTCCGCGCGCTGCTGACGGGGCTGCTCGAGGCGCCCACGCGCGGCTGCCCCTGGATCCGCGGCGGGCGCGCCTTCGCCTGGCACTCCGACGGCCAGAACCAGCCGGTGCTCATCACCGCCGACTCCGTCGACGAGCTCGAGGGCGGCCGCGTGCTGCTCGACCCCAATGCGCTCTCCGACGACGGCACCGTCGCGGTCACGGTCGCCTCGGTCTCCCCCGACGGCGCGCTGCTCGCCTACGGCCTCGCCGACGGCGGCTCCGACTGGCGCACGATCCGGGTGCGCGACGTCGCCACCGGCGAGGACCTCGGCGACGAGATCCCGTGGTCGAAGTGGAACTCGCCCGTCTGGCTGCCCGGCGACCGCGCCTTCAGCTACTGGGCGTACGATGCGCCCACCGGCGACGCCCTCACCGAGGAGATGGGCGCGGGCCGGCTCATGCGGCACGAGATCGGCGCCGACGTCGCCGACGACGCGATCCTCTTCTCGCGCCCCGACGAGGCGCGGCTCTTCGCTCGCCACTGGCCGCGCCACGACGAGTGGTTCGTGCTCTCGACCGACACCGGCTCGTCGAGCGGCAACGACCTCGCCGCCCGCCGCCACGGCGACGAGGCGCTGCGCCAGCTGGTCACCGGCAACGAGCACGAGTGGAACGCCATCGGCGTCCGCGACGGGCGGCTGTTCGCCGTCACCGACGAGGGCGCGCCGCGCTACCGGCTCGCGGCGTTCGACCTGACGACGGGCGAGCAGCGCGCCGTCGTGCCCGAGCACCCCGAGGACGTGCTCCTCGACGCCGCGCTCACCGCATCCGGCCTCGTGCTCGAGTACTCGCACGACGCGAGCCACCGCATGCAGCTGGCGACGCTCGACGGCGAGCTCGGCGACCACGTGCCGCTCGGCGAGGGCGTCTCGATCACCGGGTCCGAGACGAGCGCGACGAGCGACAGGGTGCTCGTGTCGACCTCGAGCTTCGTCGACCGCGGCACGCGGCACGTCGTCGAGACGCACGGCGCTCGGCTCGTCGCGCACCGCACGCTGCCCACCCCGGGCCCGGCCGCGCCCGCGGCGACGACCACGCGCGTCCGCACCGCCTCCTCCGACGGCGCGACGGTGCCCGCGTTCCTGGTGCGCCCCGAGGGCGACGCCGGCGACGCGCCGCGACCGACGCTCATCTGGGGCTACGGCGGCTTCAACATCCCGATGAACCCCGGCTTCCGGGCGGTGCTCGCCGCCTGGGTCGCCGCGGGCGGCGTGCTCGTGGTGCCGAACCTCCGCGGCGGCGGCGAGTTCGGCTCCGAGTGGCACAAGGGCGGCACGAAGGAGCGCAAGCAGCAGGTCTTCGACGACCTGTACGCGATCGCCGAGCACCTCGTCGCGACCGGCGTCACCAGCCCCGAGCAGCTCGCGCTCCACGGCCGCTCGAACGGCGGGCTGCTCGCCGGCGCCGCGCTCACCCAGCGCCCCGAGCTGTGGGCGGCGGTGCTGCCGGGCGTCGGCGTGCTCGACATGCTGCGCTACCACCGCTTCACGATCGGCTGGGCGTGGGCGAGCGACTACGGCGACCCCGACGAGCCGCAGGCGCACCCCTACCTGCGGGCCTACTCGCCGCTGCACAACGTGCGCGAGGGCGTCGCGCACCCGCCGACCCTCATCACCACCGGCGACCACGACGACCGCGTCGTGCCCGCCCATTCGTTCAAGTTCGCCGCCGAGCTGCAGCGCGCGCAGCAGGCGTCGGGCTCGGATGCGCCGGTGCTGCTGAGCGTCGACACCCGGGCCGGGCACGGCATGGGCAAGCCGAAGGATGCGGCGGCGCTCGAGTTCGCCGACCAGCTGGCGTTCGCGGCGCACCACACGGGGCTCGGCGTGCAGGAGCTGGATGCGCCAGGGCTGGACGCGCGCGGGCTCGAGGTTCCGGGGCGCGAGGTGGACGACAGCCGGGCGGCCGGCGCGTGATCGCCTCCGCCGCCGAGTGGGAGCGGCGCGTCGCGGCGCTCTGGGTCGACGAGGCCGTCGACGACGAGGCGCGCATCGCCGCCATGCGGGCGCTCGCCGCCGAGGCGCCGGAGCTCTCTGCGGGCCTCTTCGAGCTCGCCGGCGCGCACGACGCGGCGGGTCGCGAGCGGCAGGCGGACGCCCTCTACCGCGCCGCGGTCGAGGAGGGACTGCCGGAGGCCGACCCGGCGCGCGAGGCGCAGCGGGTCGTGCAGCACGCGTCGACGCTGCGGAACCTCGGCCGCCTCGACGAGGCGATCGCGCTGCTCGAGGGCGCCGCGCCGCACCCGTCGACGGGCGCCGGCCGCGAGGCGTTCCTCGCGCTCGCGCTGCACAGCGCCGGCCGCCACGACGAGGCGCTGCGCGTCGCGCTCGAGGCGCTCGGGCCGACGCTGCCGCGCTACCGCACCTCGGTGCTCGCCTATGCGGCCGAGCTCACCCCGCCGCCCGCCTGACGCATCCGGCCCGCACGCGTCCGTCGGGCGGCCTCAGCGCCGCAGGACGAGGCGCGAGAGCCCGTTGCCGACCGCCTGCACGATCTGCGTGATGATGATGATGATCACCAGCGCGCTCCAGGTGACGACGGGCTCGAACTGGCGGAAGCCGTACGAGAGCGCATAGTCGCCGAGTCCGTCGCCGCCGACGATGCCCGCGACCGCCGACATGTCGATGAGCGCCACGATCGCGAAGGTGAAGCCGAGGATGAGCGGGCCGAAGGCCTCCGGCAGGATCACGGTGCCGATGATGCGCCACGGCCCCGCGCCCATCGCGCGTGCCGCCTCGATCACACCCGGGTCGACCGAGACCAGGTTCTGCTCGACGATCCGCGCGATACCGAACGTCGCGGCGATCGCGATCGAGAACACGATCATCTCGTTGCCGATGCCGGTGCCGATCACCAGCCGCGCGATCGGCTGCATGGCGGCGAGGAAGATGATGAAGGGGATGGGCCGGAAGGTGTTGACGAGCACGTTCAGGACCCAGAAGACGATCGGCTGCTCGAGCACGCCGCCCTTGCGGGTGACGTAGAGCGCCGTGCCCACCACGAGCCCCGCGCTGCCGCCGAAGAGCAGCGAGAGGGCGACGAGCCACAGCGTGATCCCCGTCTGCTCGAGGAGCGCCGGCAGGAGCCCGGTGATCTGGTCGATGAGCTCGTTCATGCGTGCACCTCCTGCACGGTGACGCCCTCGCCGATGTCGGCGAGCGCGCTCTCGACGGCCTCGGCGTGGCCGCGCACCGCGATCGTCAGCAGTCCGTAGACGCGGCCCTGGATGTCGTCCACGCCGCCGTGGACGAGCTGGAAGTCGACGCCCGCGCGCGCGAGGGCGCCGAACACGCGCGCGTCGGATGCGCCCGCGTCGTTGAACGAGATGGTGAAGAGCCGGCCTTCATGGCGCGCGCGCAGCGCCTGCAGCGCCTCGCCGTCAGGCAGCGCTCGCACGACCGTGCGCACGAAGCGCTTGGCGGTGTCGGTCTGCGGGCGGGTGAACACGTCGTAGGTGTCGCCCGTCTCGACGACGCGGCCGCGGTCCATCACCGCGACCCGGCCCGCGATGCGAGCGATGACATCCATCTCGTGGGTGATGACGACGATCGTCACGCCGAGCTCGCGGTTGACGCGCGCGAGCAGGTCGAGCACCTCATCGGTGGTCTCCGGGTCGAGCGCGCTCGTCGCCTCGTCGGCGAGGAGGATCGAGGGGGATGCGGCGAGCGCCCGGGCGATGCCCACCCGCTGCTGCTGTCCTCCGGAGAGCTGCTCCGGGTACGCGTCGGCCTTGTCCTCGAGACCGACGAAGCGCAGCAGCTCGTCGACGCGTGCTGCCCGCTCCGCTCGCGCCATGCGGGCGACCTCGAGCGGGTAGGCGACGTTCCCGCGGATCGTCCGCGAGCGCAGCAGGTTGAAGCGCTGGAAGATCATGCCGATCCCCTGCCGCACGCGGCGCAGCTCGGCAGCGGGCAGCGCGGTGATGTCGACGCCGTCGACCTCGATCGACCCGGCCGAGACGGGCTCGAGGCCGTTGATCAGGCGCACGAGCGTCGACTTGCCGGCGCCGGAGTAGCCGATCACGCCGAAGACGTCGCCGCGCTCGATCGAGGCGGTGACGCTGTCGACGGCGACGACAGGGTCGCCGCCCCGCCGCGTGGGCGGGTAGGTCTTGCTGACGTCGGTGAGCTGGATGTGGGGCATGGCGCCTTCGGGTCGTCGGGGATGGAGCGGTCGCGGCAGTCGGGCGCGACCGCGCGGGCCCGGGCGATCGCCGGGCCCGCGGTCGGTCTCAGCCTTGCGCCTGCAGCGTCTCCTGCACCTCGGCGAGCGACGCCTGGAGGTCGCCGGCGGGCGTGGTGGCGAACACCGCCGTACCGCCGGAGACCTCCTGCAGGCCGTCGAGCACCTCCTGGTTTCCCTGGAAGATCTCGACGAGCTGCAGCAGCACCTCGTCGTCGGCGTCCTCGGCCCGCGTCGCGAAGATGTTCACGTAGGGCAGCGCAGCCTCGTCGCTCGGGTCGTCCGCGACGAGCGCGTCCTGCGCGGTGAGGCCGGCCGGGCCGAGGAAGTCGTTGTTCACGACCGCCGCCGCGACGTCGGGCAGCGAGTTGACGGTGAGGGCCGCGTCGACCGCCTCCACCTGCACGCGTGACGAGGGCAGGACGTCCTCGAGCGTCGACACGGGGCTGCCGCCGTCGGCGAGCTCGATGAGCCCGGCCGACTGCAGCACGAGCAGGCCGCGGGCCTGGTTGACCGTGTCGTTCGGCACGACGACCGTCTCGCCGTCCTGGATCTCCTCGACCGACGCGTACTTGTCGGAGTAGAGCCCGAGCGGGTAGATCGCGGTCGCGCCGATCGGCTGGAGGTCCTCGCCGGACGACACGTTGTAGTCGGCGAGGTACTGGATGTGCTGGAACTGGTTCACATCGAGCTCGCCCTCGCTGAGGGCCGGGTTCGGCTGCGTGTACTCGGTGAAGTCGACGATCTCGAGCTGGATGCCCTCGGCCTCGACGGCCTCCTCGTAGACCGCCCAGTACGGGTCGGACGCACCGACGACGCCGAGCTGCACCGGGTTCTCCTCGGACCCGAGCGCCGCGTCGGCGCCGCCGGAGGCGCTGCAGCCGACGAGGGCGACAGCGAGGCCGAGCGTGCCGGCGATGGCGAGCGGGCGGATGCGACGGGTGGTCATGGCGGCTCCTTCGTGCTGGGGATGTGCCTCCACGGTAGGAACCGGCCGCGAGCGTCGGCCAGCCGGGCCGTCACGGGGCGTCACACAGCGCGGCAGCGCGCGGGCGCACCGCGCCGCCGGTCAGGACGCCGCGACCGCGATGCCGCACCCGACGAGCAGCCAGGGTCCGAAGGCGACCGTGCGGCGGCCCACCGCGAGCGCGGCGGCGCCCGCGAGCCCGCCGACCACGACGGATGCGCCGAGGCCGACGAGCGGCGCGGCCCAGCCGAGCGTCGCGGTCGCGAGCGCGAGGCCCGCGCCCAGCTTGACGTCGCCCATCCCCAAGCCGCCGACCGCCGCCATCGCCAGGAGCAGCAGTGCGCACGCGAGCCCGACGAGCGGCGACAGGTCGCCCGCGGCGAGCCTGGCCGCGGCGGCGAGCGCCGCCACCGCGAGCAGCGGCAGCGTGAGCGCGTTCGGCAGCCGTCGCTCGGAGAGGTCGGTGCGGGTGAGCGCCGGTGCCACGAGCGACGCGGCCGCGAGCGCGACGACGGCCGCCGCATCCGCTCCCCCGGCCACGAGCACCCACGCGGTCGCGGCCGCGAGCGGCAGCCCGAGCGCGTCGACGGGTCGCAGCCGCAGCGGCTGTAGCATCGGCGGGGCGTCGGCGGCCAGGGTGCTCGTCACGCCGCCACGGTAGCCAGGGCGTGGGTGGCCGCGCGGGCGCTCTCCACAGCGCCGCAGCCGAACGCCGCGCGTGCGGTACGGATCCGTGGGTCGCGCGGACTCGCACCCGCGGATCCGTACCGGAGATCGCGGCCGCGGCCGCGCCGGCTCAGGCGGGCTCGTGGTGGCGCATGCCGGTCACCGCGTGGCGCGTGCGGCGCTCGAGCTCGCGCGCCTCCGCCGCGTCGTGCAGCGACCGGCGGGCGCGGCGCGCCAGCACGAGCGACAGCGCGCCGAGCACGGGACCGACGAGCAGCACGAGCACCGTCGGCACGACGACGAGCGGCGACTCCCCCTCGACCGGCCAGGTGAGCCAGAGCGGCTGCATGCCGATGCCGACCACCGCGGCGACGATGTCGCCCATCACGCCGAGCACGGCCAGCGACGCGACCCGCTCGACGGGGCGCCAGGCCGCGACCACCTCGGCGCCGCCCTCCTCGAGGGCGTCGCGCCGCAGCTGCGCGCGGCTCACGACGATGGTGAGCAGCGCGATCGCCGCGCAGAGCGCCGCGATGATGGCGATGCCGGGGCTGCCGAGCGCGTCCCCCACCGCGTCGGCCCAGCGCGCCCCGCCCTCGGCGGCGTCGAGCGCCTGCGCGCGCAGCACCGGGACACCCACCACGGCGAGCACGAGGAGGGCGGCGAGGGCGGCGGCGAGCCAGCCGGTGGGGATGCGCGCGAGCATGTTCAGAGCATCGTGCACCGGCCCCCTCGCGACAAGCACCCTGGCCCGCGACACGCCCGGGATGCACGGCATCGGGCGCGCTGCAACCGATCCGGGGCGTCGATGCGATATGGGGGCAGACGGCGCACGGTGCGCCGCAGACTGCAAGGAGATCACCATGAAGCGCAAGCTCGCGATCGGCGCCGGCGCCGCTCTCGCTCTGGCGACGCTCGGCGGCGCACCCGCGTTCGCGGACAGCCACGAGTCCACCGTCTCGGTGCTGCACGCCGTCCCCGGCCTCACCGTCGACGTCTACATCAATGGCGACGAGGCCATCAGCGACTTCGAGCCCGGCACCCTCACCGACCCGATGATGCTCGCCGCAGGCAGCTACGACATCCAGGTCTTCGCCGACGGCGAGACCCCCGACTCGGGCGAGCCTGCCATCGAGGCCATGGGCGTGGAGGTGCCCGGCGGCGCCAACCTGACGCTCGTCGCCCACCTGACCGAGAGCGGCGAGCCGACCCTCGGCGCGTTCGCGAACGACACCGAGCCCGTCGCCGCCGGTGAGGCCCGCCTCACGGTGCGCCACCTGGCCGCCGCACCGACCGTCGACATTCGCGCGAACGAGAGCGTCGTCGTCGAGGGCCTGTCGAACCCCGATGAGGCCTCGCTCGAGACCGCAGCCGGCACCGTGTCGGCCGACGTGGTGCTCACCGGCACCTCCGACGTCGCGATCGGCCCGGCCGACCTCGAGCTCGCTGAGGGCGTCAACACCATCGTGACCGCGTGGGGCAGCGCCGAGGACGGCAACCTGGCGCTCGCGGTGCAGACGGTCGAGGCGCACAGCGCCCCGAGCGGCGTTCCCTCGGGCCTCGGCGGCGCTGCGCAGCAGTCGGCGCTGACGGCTCTGCTCGCCTTCGCGGCGGCGCTCGGCCTGGCCACCGTCGCGGTGCGCCAGCAGCGCCTCGCCAAGGAGCGCGGCTGATCATGCGCACCACGGACGGGCTCTCGCCGCGCACCGCGCGGCGGGAGCCCGCTCGGCGCGCGCAGGGGCGTCGCGCCGTGGCGCTCGTCGCGGCCGTCGCCGCGGTGGGCGCGGCGGCGTTCGGCATCTGGCAGCTGATCCCGCGGCCGGTCGAGCCGTCGGCGCCGAGCGTGGGCGCCCCGGCCACGGCGGCGCCGACCCCCGCCGCGTCGCCCGACGCGTCGAGCGAGGCGCAGGCGGCTGCCGTGCCGACCGGCGTCGGCACGCGCGACGCCTCCCCGGGCGCGGCGGCGGCGGTCGATGCGCCGACCGAGGTGCGCGTGCCCTCCGTGGGCCTCGCGCTCGACGTCATCCCGGTCGGGGTGCGCGAGGACGGCCAGATGGATGTGCCCGAGCTCGTGCGCGAGGTGGGCTGGTACCGCTTCGGGCCGGAGCCGGGCGCGGCCGAAGGCTCCTCGGTGCTCGCCGCGCACGTCGACAGCGACCTGGGCCCGGCGCCCATGTCGGAGATCCTGGATGCGGTCCCGGGCGAGGCGGTCGAGATCACGACGGACTCGGGCGACCAGCTGCGCTACCGCATCACGACCGTCGAGCAGCTCTCGAAGGACGAGCTGCCGCTCGACGCGATCTTCGCCCGCGACGGCGACCACGTGCTGCGCCTCATCACGTGCGGCGGCGAGTGGGACGCGGCCGCGGGCGCCTACGAGGACAACATCGTCGTCACGGCCGTGCCCGATGCCTCGTGACCGGGTGGCGGCCCATGACCGCGCGGAGAGGGTGATACGTTCTGGCCGTGTCGAGCGAGGAGGCGTCGGAGGTCGAGGTGCTGTCACGCGCCTTCGCCGAGGACGCCTCGCCGGAGGTGCTGCGGCAGGCGTACGAGCGCTGGGGCGGCCTGGTCTACGCGCTCGCGTGCCGGGCGATGCCGGCGCACGACGCCGAGGACGTCGTGCAGCAGACGTTCGTGTCGGTGTGGCGGTCGCGGCAGTCGTACGACCCCGCCTCGGGTCCGCTCGGGGCGTGGATCGTCACGATCGCCCGGCGGCGGATCGCCGACCACTGGAAGGCGCGCTCGGCGAGCGAGCTGGCCGTGGATCCGGAGACGCTCGCAGGAGCGCTCGATCGAGGTGAGGGGGACCCGGTGCTCGACGCGGTGCAGGATTCGCTGACGGTGCAGGAGGAGCTCGAGCACATCGGCGAGCCCCAGCGCACCATCGTGCGGCTCGCCGTGCTGGAGGACCGCTCGACCGCCTGGATCGCCGATTCGCTCGCGATGCCGGTCGGCACCGTGAAGAGCCACCTGTCGCGGGCACTGCGACGGCTGAGGGACCGATGGGAGGAGACGCATGCAGCATCTGCCTGACGAGACGCTCGCCGCGCTCGCCCTGGGCGAGGCCGCCGACGGCGCCCCGCACCTCGACGACTGCCCCGCGTGCCGGTCCGAGGTCGACTCGCTGCGCTCCACGGCCGACCGCTTCCGGCTCGCCGACCTGCCGGCGCTGCCGCCGCCCGCGGGCGTCTGGGATCGCATCGCTGCCGAGATCGCGACCGACCTGCCCGCCGACGCCGACGCGCCCGTGACGGCCGGCGCATCCGCCGTGCCCCCGGCGCTGCCCTTCACGCCGTCGTCCGGCGCCGCCCGAGGCCTCGAGGAGGGCGCGGAGGTCACCTCGATCGACGTCGCCCGCCGACGCCGCCGCCGCTTCAGCGCCGGCGCGCTCATCGCGGCCTGCGCCGCCTCGGCCGCGGTCGCGGCGAGCGCGGCCGTCGTGGTCGTGACCCAGATCACCGGCGAGCCGCGCTCGATCGGCGTCTCGGAGGCGACGCTCGACCCGCTCGGCGAGCTCGGCCCGAGCGTGACGCCCGCGCGCGCCGAGGTCGTCGAGCAGGACGGCCAGCGCCTGCTCGTCGTCGACGCCGACGCGCTGCCCGAGGTCGACGGCTACCTCGACGTCTGGCTGCTCGACGCCGACGCGCAGCAGATGGTGAGCCTCGGCGTCATGGACCGCGAGACGACGCAGCTCGCGCTGCCGGCCGACCTCGACCTGGCCGCCTACCCGATCGTCGACGTGTCGGTCGAGCCGTACGACGGCGACCCGACGCACAGCGGCAACAGCGTCTGGCGGGGCGCGCTCGGCGGCTGATCCCGCTCAGCGGTGCGGCCAGCGCCGCAGCGCCGACTCGATCGCCGCGAGCGTGCGCGGCGGCACGGGCGCGACGAGCTCGAGCACCGGCTCGCCGCGGCCGCCGGCGGGCAGTCGCCACGTGCCGACCGCCACGCCGTCGACGAGCACCACCGGCCGGAAGACGCCGTTGCCGCCCGGCACGATCGCCTGCATCGCCGCCGCGCTCACCGCGAGCGAGCGGTCGCCGTAGCCCAGCAGCCACTCGTCGAACCCGGGCACGAGCAGGACCCCGGAGCGCGGCGCCTCGGCGGCCCCGGCCGCCACCAGCATCTCGACCCCGTCGACCAGCACCTGCTCGAGCACGCCGCGATCGGGGTCGGATGCGCGCTCGAGCGCCGCGCGGACGGGCCGCTTGGGCAGTCCCGTCCACCACGCCGCATCGTCGGCCCGCGCGGGGCCGCGCGCCGCCGCCCAGCGGGCGAGCGCCTCGTCGAGCGCGGCGGCGGGCTCGGGCACCTCGGGCGGCGGCCCGCCGACGAGCAGCTGCTCGGAGCCCTCGAACGGCCCGAAGCGCACGAGCCCGTCGTAGGCCGAGAGTGCCAGCAGGTGGTAGCCGCGCCCGCCGCCTGTCGCGATGCCCGCCGCCTCCCACGCCGCCAGCAGCGCGCGTCGCGCGACGGGTCCCGGCGCGAGCACCGCGCGCAGCACGGCCGCGGCCGCGTCGGCGGTCGGCGCGTCGATGCCGCGCGCCGCGCACATGCGCCACTCCTGCGGCCGCAGGCGATCGACGGTCGCGGCGTGCAGCACCGCGAGGTCGTCGGGGGTCGCGACGAAGAGCGTGCCGCGCATCGCCCACGACCGCACCAGCGCGCCCGCGTCGAACGCGGCGCGCACGTCGGCGAGCCCGGTGCCGGGCGCCGAGCGGATCGCGATCGCGCGCAGCACCTGCGGCAGGTCCTGCCCCTGCATCGCGACCATGCGACGCACGACGTCGGCCGGCGCGCGCCGCGAGCCGCGCACCTCCTGCGCGGCGACGCGCATGCGGCGCGCCTGGGCTGCGGTCAGCGACCTCGGAGCGGCCATGCGGCCACGCTAGCCGTGCCCGCCCACGCGCGCCCGCGCATCCGTTCGCCCGCGCCGCCGACCCGTTCCACCGCCGCCGACCCGGTGCACCGGGTCCAGCAGGGTGGAACGGGTCGGCGTGGGCGGCGCTCAGCCCTCCAGCAGGCTCGTCACGAGCGCGGCGATGCGCGAGCGCTCGCTGCGCGTGAGCGTGATGTGGCCGAAGAGCTCGTTGCCCTTGAGCGTCTCGATCACGCTCGCGACGCCGTCGTGGCGGCCGACCCGCAGGTTGTCGCGCTGCGCGACGTCGTGCGTGAGCACGACGCGCGAGTTCTGGCCGATGCGGCTCAGCACCGTCAGCAGCACGTTGCGCTCGAGCGACTGCGCCTCGTCGACGATCACGAACGCGTCGTGCAGCGAGCGCCCGCGGATGTGCGTGAGCGGCAGCACCTCGAGCATGCCCCGATCGGCGACCTCGTCGAGCACGTTGTCGCTCACGAGCGCGCCCAGCGTGTCGTAGATCGCCTGACCCCAGGGGTTCATCTTCTCGTCCTTGTCGCCGGGCAGGTAGCCGAGCTCCTGGCCGCCGACCGCGTACAGCGGGCGGAAGACGATCACCTTCTTGTGCAGCCGCCGCTCGAGCACCGCCTCGAGGCCCGCGGCGAGCGCGAGCGCCGACTTGCCCGTGCCGGCCGAGCCGCCGAGCGAGACGATCCCGACCTGCTCGTCGAGCAGCAGGTCGATCGCGAGGCGCTGCTCGGCCGAGCGGCCGTGCACGCCGAAGACGTCGCGGTCGCCGCGCACGAGCGTGATCTCGCCGGCGCGGGTGACGCGGCCGAGCGCCGAGCCGCGCTCGGAGGAGATCACGAGGCCCGTGTTGACCGGCATGCCGGCCACCGCATCCGTCTCGAGCCGCTCGTCCTCGTACAGCCGGTTGATCTGCTCGCCCGAGAGCGCGAGCTCGGCCGTGCCCATCCAGCCCGAGTCGACGGCCTGCTCGGCGAGGTACTCCTCGGCGGCGAGGCCGATCGAGGCCGCCTTGACGCGCATCGGCATGTCCTTCGACACGACGCAGACGTCGAGGCCGTCGCCGGCGAGGTTCGACGCGACGGCGAGGATGCGCGAGTCGTTGTCGCCCAGCTGCAGGCCGCTGGGCAGCACCTGCTGGTTCGTGTGGTTGAGCTCGACCCGCAGGCTGCCGCCGCCCTCGGTCGGCACCGGGAAGTCGAGCCGCTCGTGCGCGACGCGCAGGTCGTCGAGGTTGCGCAGGGCCTTGCGGGCGAAGTAGCCGATCTCGGGATCGTGCCGCTTCTTCTCGAGCTCGGCGATCACGATCACGGGGATCACGACGGAGTGCTCGGCGAAGCGGTGGATCGCCCCCGGGTCGGACAGCAGCACGCTCGTGTCGAGCACGTAGGTGCGCTGGCGGGTGTCGGTCGTCTCGACCTCGACGGAGCCGCTGGCGGGGGTGGTGGCGATCTCAGGCACGTGGCGCTCCCTTCCGACCGGGGTCGGATTTCACGCGGCCGTCGCCTCCCGTGGTGCTCGCTGGCGCGAAGGCCGCTCGCTCGCCGGGCGGAGATGCCCGACACCGCCGAATGTACGCTCGCGCGGCGGGATCGCCCGGCGACACACGGATGCGCGGCGCGTGTTCACGCGCTCGTCACGCAGCGTTCGGTCAGCGCCCGTAGCGGCGCTCGCGCAGCCCGTAGGCGCGCACTGCGCGCAGGAAGTCGACCTCGCGGAGGTCGGGCCCGAGCGCCTCGACGAAGTAGAACTCGCTGTGGGCGCTCTGCCAGAGCATGAAGTCGCTCAGCCGCTGCTCGCCGGACGTGCGGATGACGAGATCGGGGTCGGGCTGCCCCGCGGTCGAGAGGTGCTCGGCGATGAGCTCGGGCGTGAGCCGCTCGGCGAGCTCGGCGGGCGTCGCCGCGCCGGCCGACGAGAGGATGCGGCGCACCGCCTCGACCAGCTCGTGGCGCCCGCCGTAGCCGACGGCGAGGTTGACGCAGATGCCCTGCTGGTCGGCGCTGCGCGCGACGGCGCCCTCGAGCGCCGCGACCAGCGGCGCGGGCAGGCCGGCGGTGTCGCCGACGTGGCGGATGCGCCGGCCGGGGATGCGGGAGAGGTCGTCGGCGAGCTCGGCGATGATCTCGCACAGCTCGCCGAGCTCGGCGCTCGCCCGGCCCGTGAGGTTGTCGCGCGAGAGCAGGTAGAGCGTCACGACCTCCACGTCGATCTCGGCGCACCAGTCGACGAACTCGCGCAGCCGCGCGGCCCCGGCCCGGTGCCCGTGGCCGGCGGTGGCGAGGTTCTGCTCGCGCGCCCACCGGCGGTTGCCGTCGATGATCATGGCGATGTGGCGCGGCACGGCGACCCGCCGCAGGTCGCGCCGCAGCCGCCGCTCGTAGTAGCGGTAGACGAGGCGGGAGCCTGGGGCGCTGCGGAGTCGCACAGACCGCAATCTATCGGCTGCGCTCGCGAGGATGCTCGCCGCGGCACTGCGTACGCCGTACGCTGTAGGCATGGCATCCACGACCGAGCCCGAGCGCCACGAGGTGCGATCGAGCGAGCCCGAGACCCCGCACCTGCCGCTCATCGAGGCAGCGGGCGACGCGATCGCCGAGGCCGCGATCGAGCACAAGCCCACCTGGCGCGGGTGGATCCACGCTGGCACCGCTCCCCTCGCGCTCATCGCCGGCATCGTGCTCGTCATCGTCGCCGACGGCGCGCTCGCGAAGACCGCATCCGCCGTCTTCGCGCTCTCGAGCGTGCTGCTGTTCGGCATCTCGGCGGTCTACCACCGCTTCCACTGGCAGGAGCGCACGCGCGTGCTGCTGAAGCGCCTCGACCACGCCAACATCTTCCTGCTCATCGCCGGCAGCTACACGCCGATCTCGCTGCTCACCCTGCCCTCGCCGACCGACTGGATCCTGCTGAGCGTCGTCTGGGGCGGCGCGATCGTGGGCATCGCCTTCCGCGTCTTCTGGCTGGGCGCGCCGCGCTGGCTCTACGTGCCGATCTACCTCGCGCTCGGCTGGGCGGCGGTCGCGTTCCTGCCGCAGATCTGGGCCGCGAACGCGGTCACCGCGATGCTCGTCATCGCGGGCGGGCTCGCCTACTCGGTGGGCGCCGTGATCTACGGCATGAAGAAGCCGAACCCGTTCCCCGGCCGCTTCGGCTTCCACGAGATCTTCCACGTCTGCACCGTGATCGCGTTCCTGTGCCACTGGACGGCCATCCTGCTCGTCGCGGTCGCGCCGCCCGCCTGAACCCCGCGCGGCTCGGGGCGCGCTCCCAGCCGTCGCCGCCCGCATCCGCTTAGCGTGGGAGGGCCATGCGCACGACCCGCCTCGCGGCAGCCGCCGCCGCTCTCGCCGCCGTCCTCGCCGTCGGCGGATGCGTCATCCTGCCGCCGCCACTCCCCGGCGAGATCACGCTGCCGCCGACCACGCCGCTGCCGGTGCCGTCGCCGACGACGCAGCCGCAGCAGGGCGAGGCGCTGCCGGTCGAGCCCGACGAGCCCATCACCGACGCCGACGAGACCGGCGCCGACACCGGCGAGCTGTACGCGGGCTCGCGCGGCGAGACCGTCGACGGCTACCTGCCCGACGCCGCGTTCGACGTGGTGCTCGAGCCGACCCGCGGCACGGCGGCGGTGCAGCCCGGCATCGCGCTGCCCGTGCACGACGGCGGCGACGAGCTGCTGCCCGGGGAGGCCAACGGCACGAGCCGCAACCTGCTGCTGAGCACCGTCGGCAGGCTCGAGCTCAGCACCTCCGAGGGCGACTTCACCTGCACCGGCACCGTGATCAACAGCGACTCGGGGCTCATCGTGGCGACCGCCGCCCACTGCATCTTCGACGACGAGACGCGCGACTGGTACGACCGCATCCTCTTCGCCCCCGGCTACGAGCGCGGCGACACCCCGTACGGCGTGTGGGAGGCCGAGCGGTGGTGGGTGCCCGAGCAGTACCTCGAGGCCAACACGCGCTGGCTCGACGGCGCCGACGACGACGGCTGGATGGGCTTCGACTTCGGCTTCATCCGCTTCGCGCCGCAGGGCGGCCGCACCCTCGAGCAGGTCGTCGGCGGCCAGGGCATCAGCTTCACCGCCGAGACCAACGGCGTCGTGATCGCCGGATATCCGGGCAACGACCCCTTCGACTCGGAGGTGCTGCGGCACTGCGCCGAGGACCGGCTGAACTACGGCGCGGGCGGCGACGCCAACTACGGCGCCGACTGCGTCATGGGCGACGGCGCCTCGGGCTCCGGATGGGTGTCGAACGTCGACCCGGCGACCGGCGCCGGCCACATCACCGCCGTCTACTCCAACGGCGGCGACACCGGCGCCTACGGACCGCCGCTCGGCGTCACCGCCTGGAACGGGCTGCAGTCGATCGATTGAGCCCGGAGGGCTCAAGGTCGAGGAGCGCGCCGGCATCGCCGGCACGCGTCGCGAGACCCGCTACCGCGCCTCGTCGTCCTCGACCTGGCCGAACGCGCCCACCTTCGGCGCGGCCTTCGCCTGCTTCGTGGCCGCGCGCCGCTGCTCGCGGTTGCCGCTCGCGGCCCGCGCCTGCGCGGCGACGGCCGGGTTGCCGCTCTTCGCGCGCGCCTTGCCCGTCTCGGCGCCGAGCTCGTGGCCGGCGGCGTCGTGCACCGACGCCTCGCCGTCCTCGTCGGGGGCCGAGTAGGTGAGGCTCGTGGTGTCCTCCTCGACCTCCTCGAGGCCGCCGCCCTCGATCGCGGGCGCCTCGGGGCTCGCGCCCTGCTGCACCTTGACCTCGAGGTTGAAGAGGAACTGCACCGACTCCTCGCGGATCGCCGACATCATCTGCTGGTAGAGCGCGAAGCCCTCGTTCTGGTACTCCACCACCGGGTCGCGCTGCGCCATCGTGCGCAGGCCGATGCCCTCGCGCAGGTAGTCCATCTCGTACAGGTGGTCGCGCCACTTGCGGTCGATGACCGACAGCACGACGCGGCGCTCGAGCAGGCGCATCGCGGGCGAGCCGAGCGCCTCCTCGCGCTTCGCGTAGGCGATCTTCGCGTCGGAGACGAGCTGCTCGTAGAGGAAGTCGGCCGTCAGGCGCGGCTGCGCCTCGGCGACGACCTCGTCGATCGTGATGCCGACCGGGTAGATCGTGCGCAGCTCGGTCCAGAGCGCCTCGAGGTTCCACTCGTCGCTGTCGTTGCCGACCGCGTGCTCGTCGACGAGGTCGCGGATCGTGCCCTCGAGGAAGCCCTGCACGCGCCCCGCGAGGTCGTCGCCGTCGAGGATGTGCCGGCGGTCGGAGTAGATCGCCTCGCGCTGGCGGTTCATGACGTCGTCGTACTTCAGCACGTTCTTGCGCATCTCGGCGTTGCGCGCCTCGATCTGCGCCTGCGCCGAGCGGATGGTGCGGGTGAAGATCTTCGACTCGAGCGGGATCTCGTCCTCGTCGGCGTCGACCGCCATGAAGCGCTGCGCGACGGAGCCGCCGAACAGTCGCAGCAGGTCGTCCTGCATCGACAGGTAGAAGCGGCTCTCGCCAGGGTCGCCCTGGCGGCCGGAGCGGCCGCGCAGCTGGTTGTCGATGCGGCGCGACTCGTGGCGCTCGGTGCCGAGCACGTACAGGCCGCCCGCCTCGATCACCTTCGACGCCTCCGCCTCGACGGCGGCCTTCACCTCGGCGAAGACCTCGTCCCAGCGCTCCTCGTACTCGTCCGGCGTCTCGGAGGGGCTGAGGCCCAGCTCGGTCATGCGCGTGACGGCGAGGTGCTCGGCGTTGCCGCCGAGCATGATGTCGGTGCCGCGGCCGGCCATGTTCGTGGCGACGGTGACGGCGCCGAGGCGGCCCGCCTGCGCGACGATCGCGGCCTCGCGGGCGTGGTTCTTCGCGTTCAGCACCTCGTGCTTGACGCCGGCCTTGGCGAGCAGCCCCGAGAGGTACTCGCTCTTCTCGACGCTCGTCGTGCCGACCAGCACCGGCTGGCCGGCCTCGTGGCGCTCGACGATGTCGTCGACGACGTGCTTGAACTTGCCCTCGACGGTCGCGTAGACGAGGTCGGACTGGTCCTTGCGCTGCACGGGCTTGTTCGTCGGGATGGGGACGACGCCGAGCTTGTAGGTCGACATGAACTCGGCGGCCTCGGTCTCGGCGGTGCCGGTCATGCCCGCGAGCTTCGAGTAGAGGCGGAAGTAGTTCTGCAGGGTGACCGTCGCGACCGTCTGGTTCTCGGCCTTGATCTGCACCCCCTCCTTCGCCTCGATCGCCTGGTGGATGCCCTCGTTGAAGCGGCGGCCCTGCATGATGCGGCCGGTGTGCTCGTCGACGATGAGCACCTCGCCGTTCATGACGACGTAGTCGCTGTCGCGCTTGAACAGGGCCTTCGCCTTGAGCGCGGTGTTGAGGAAGGAGATGAGCGGCGTGTTCGCCGACTCGTAGAGGCTGTCGATGCCGAGGAGGTCCTCGACCCGCTCGATGCCGGGCTCGAGCACGCCGACCGTGCGCTTCTTCTCGTCGACCTCGTAGTCGACCTCGGGGCGCAGGCGCTTCGCGATGCGGGCGAACTCGCCGAACCAGCGGTTGGCCTCGCCGGCGGCGGGGCCGGAGATGATGAGCGGCGTGCGGGCCTCGTCGATGAGGATCGAGTCGACCTCGTCGACGATCGCGAAGCCGTGGCCGCGCTGGACCATCGCGTCCTTCGAGTGCGCCATGTTGTCGCGCAGGTAGTCGAAGCCGAACTCGTTGTTCGTGCCGTAGGTGACGTCGGCCGCGTACTGCTCCCGCCGCACCTCCGGCGTCTGGCCGGCGATGATGCATCCGGTCGTCATGCCGAGCGCCCGGAAGACGCGGCCCATGAGCTCGGACTGGTAGCTCGCGAGGTAGTCGTTGACCGTGACGATGTGCACGCCCTCGCCGGTGATCGCGTTGAGGTACGCGGCGATGGGGGCGACGAGCGTCTTGCCCTCACCGGTCTTCATCTCGGCGATGTTGCCGAGGTGCAGCGCCGCGGCGCCCATCACCTGCACGTCGTAGGGGCGCATGCCGAGCGTGCGCTTCGCGGCCTCGCGGACGGCCGCGAAGGCCTCGGGAAGCATCACGTCGAGCGCCTCGCCGTCGGCGTAGCGCTGGCGGAACTCGGCCGTCTCGCCGGCCAGCTCCTCGTCGGTGAGCTCCTCGAACGCGTCCTCGAGCGCGGCGACATCGGCGGCGATGCGCTCCAGGCGGCGGCGCAGCCGGCCCTCGCCGGCGCGCAGCATGTTCTCGAAGAAGTTGGGCACGAGGTGAGCCTTCCGTGCATCGGGGCGAGGTGGCGGTCCGGGAACCGACTGCCCATCGTAGCAACGCGTGCCGAGCGGCGTCCCAGCCATGGCCGGGACGCCGCGCGGAGGGGTCAGGAGGCGGCGCGCTCGGCGCTCGCCGCCGACTCGGCCTGCTCCTCGTCGAGGGAGATCACGCCGTACGACCAGCCCTTGCGCCGGTAGACGACGGCGCACTCGCCGCTCGCCTCGTCGACGAAGAGGTAGAAGGGGTGGCCGACGAGCTCCATCTGGTCGACCGCCTCGCGCACGCCCATGCGCTTCGCGGGGAAGCGCTTCTCGCGGATCACCACGGGCGACCACTCGTGCTCCTGCTCGCGATCGGGCTCGATCGTCGGCACGGAGCCCGTCGCGACCGCCTCGACGACGGCCGGGTCGGCGGGCGTGATGGCGACCTGCTCGAAGCCGTTCGCAGCCGCCTCTCGCAGCGGTGTGCGCTTGCGGGCGCTGTGGTCGTGGCGCTTGTCGTGGGCGCGCCTCGCGCGCTCCATGATGCGGTGGTAGGCGGAGTCGAAGGCCATGTACTTGTCGGGCCCGTCGGACTCGGCACGGATGATCGAGCCGGGCCCGTGGACGGTGATCTCGACCCGTCCGCCGGCGATCGCGGAGTGCGCATCCGCGTGGCGGGTGAGCTTGACGTCGAGGGCAGTCGCACGGGGCAGGAGCTGCGTGACCTTCGCCAGCTTCTCCTCCGCGTAGGCGCGGAAGCGGTCCGTGATGTCTGCGCCCTTGGCGCCGAACGTGATCTCCATAGTGGCCTCCCATGGGTAGGGCGTCGGCGCTTGCGGCTGCTGCGCCGACTTGCGTGCCGTCACTCTACCCCCGGCGCCCCGGGCTCAGCCGAGCGCTCCCGGAACCCGTCTCGGCACCCGCGCGACGGCGGCGATCGCGGCCGCATCGCACCCCGCCGCGCGCACCGCGCGCACCGCCTCGCGCATCGTCGCGCCGCTCGTGACGACGTCGTCGACGAGCACCACCGCCGCGCCCGCGAGGCGCTCCGCGGCGCGGCGCGGCAGCGCGAGCGTGCCCTGCGCGGCGCTCGCGCGCTCGTCGACGGAGCGCTCCTTCTGCGCGCCGCCGCCCGCGACGCGGCGCAGCGGCACGGCGCGCAGCCCCGCGCCCCGCAGCACGAGCTCGACCGGGTCGAACCCCCGCCGCCGCAGCCCGGCGCGGCTCGAGGGCACGCGCACGAGGGGTGCGGCGGGGGCCTGCGCGATCGCGAGCGCCAGGCCCGCGCCGAGGGCCCGAGACTCCGCCCGGCCGCCGTGCTCCTTGCACGCGGCCACGAGCATCCGCACCTTCCCCTCGTACGCGGCGGCCGCGACGAGCGGCACGCCGTCGACGTCGCCGCGCACGGGGTCGCCGGTGAGCAGCGCCGCGCACGGCGCGCACACCGCGACGTCGGGCGCGCCGCAGCCCGCGCACGCGACGGGCCACAGCACGCTCGCCGCCTCGCGCAGCGCGCCGCCGATCCCCATGCGCGCAGGATGGCGGGCGGATGCGCCGGCGCGGGCCGCGAGCACCGCCGCCTGTGGAGAGCAGGTCGGGCCCTACTGCTGCGTCGCGATGAGCGTGATGGGCGCGAGCCCCGTCGCCGCCGTCCAGACGCGGCCCCGGAGCGACAGCAGCGAGCCGTCGGCGCCGAGCGCCCGCAGCGTCGACGCGCCCTCGCTGCCGCCGACGATCGCGCGCACCGCCTCGCCCGGCGCCGGCAGCTGCTCGGCGGCGCCGCCGACCGCGAGCATCACGATCTGCGACTCGTCGCCGTTCGCGGCCAGCACCGCGACCTCGGTCGAGCTCACCCAGGTGATGTCGGTCGCCGCCCCGTCGACGCGCGGCAGCCGGTAGGGCTCGCCGAGCGAGACTGGCCGGCCGGACGCGTCGCGCATGACGGCCGCGACCCACACCTCGCTCTCGCTGCCCTCCACGGTCGTGAGCGCGAGGCGCGCGCCGTCGCGCGAGAGCTCCATCGCGGCGAGGCGCGCGGTGCCGCCCGGCGGCAGCGGCAGGGCGCTGCGCTCGCCGTCGCGCCACGCGACGAGCGCCTGCGGCGTGCCCTGCTCCTGCAGCAGCACCCAGCCCGTGTCGTCGACGGTCGGCACGATCGCCGAGCCCGTCGAGATGACCACGGGCGCGGCGCCCGGCTCGAGCCACGCGGCGGTGGAGCCCGTCGTCGCGACGCCGCCCGCGGCGCCGACCGTGTAGCTCGTGGCGCCGATGGCCGAGAGCGCCGGCCCGACGTCCTCGATCCCCGCGGCGCCGCCGCCGATCGAGCGCAGCGACGTGCCGTCGAGCACGAGCGGCCGCTGGTCGACGTCGCCGTCGTCCACGGGCTGCGCCGACGCGCTCGAGGCGGTGAAGCCGTCGAGGCCCTCGACCTGGATGCGCACCTCCCGGGCGCCGATCGAGCGCAGCGAGAGCGCCAGCTGCGTCGAGAGCGGCTCGAGGCTGCCGCTGCCGAGCTGCTCGACCTGCGCGAAGTCGAGCGTGACGGTGACGATCGTGCCCGACACGACGGGCTCGCCGATGGTGCGCGCGTCCGGGGCGCCCGCGGTCGTGACGGCGGGCGCGATCCAGCTCGACGGCCCCGCGAGCAGCGCGTCGACCATCCGCCCGGGCAGCGTGGTCGCGGTGCGCTCGAACCAGCGCACCTCCGGCACCGTGCGGGTGCCGTCGGGCGTCAGCCAGTGCAGGGTGTGCGGGCGGAAGAGCTGGGCGAAGTGGAAGCTCGACAGCACGATGCCGTCGGGCGCCTGCGAGATGCGCCACTCCCCCGCCACCTGCAGCAGCCGGAACTCGAGCATGCGGTCGGCGTCGAGCAGCTGCAGGGCGCCCGAGCCGTCGAGCTCGGAGACGGCGGTCGTCACGGCCGTCGCGGTCGTCTCGCCGCCGAGCGACACCTCGGGCTGCCCGGAGCGCACGAGCACGCCCGCACCCGGGTCCCACTGCTCGGCCGCCTCGCCGGCGAGGTACTCGCGGGCGATCGCGAAGTCGTCGCCGGGGCTGATCGCGGCGCTCAGGAAGCCGCGCACGATCTCCTCCTGCGTGGCGCCCGGATGCGGCTCCTGCGCGAGGAAGATCAGGTCATCGGCCTGCTCGCCCGCGTCGACGTGGCCCTCGGTGACGGGGCCGGAGTCGGGGATGGCGACGCAGCCGGCGAGCACGAGCACGGCCGCGGCGGCGAGGATGCGCTTCATCGGCCGGGCTCCTTCGTCGAGGCGGCGGGCGGGTCGACGAGGGTGATCTCCATGGCGTCGATCGCCTCGGGCGCGGGCGCCTCCTCCGCCGCCGGCGGCAGCACGATCGCCTGCGTGTCGGCGGGCGGCAGCTCGATCGGCGAGGCGACCGCGTGCGCGCCGGCCCGCGGCAGCGTGAGCCGGAACGCGGTGCCCTCGCCCGGTTGCGACCACACGTCGATCCAGCCGCCGTGCAGCGCGGCGTCGTCGCGGCTGATCGACAGGCCGAGGCCTGTGCCGCCCGTGCGGCGCTGCCGCGACGGGTCGGCGCGCCAGAAGCGGTCGAACACGCGCGCTGCCTCCTCCTCGGTCATGCCGACGCCGTGGTCGCGCACGGCGATCGCGGCGGCGTCGCTCGTCGAGTCGACGGTGACCACCACGGGCCTGCCCTCCCCGTGGTCGATGGCGTTGCCGAGCAGGTTCTGCAGGATCCGGCGGATGCGACGGGGGTCGACCTCCGCCTCGAAGTGCCCGCCGGGGGCGACGAGCCGCAGCTCGGTGCCGCGCTCCGCGGCGAGCGGCTCGACGGCCGAGATCTCGGCCTCGGCGAGCCGCACGAGGTTGGTCGGCTCGATGTCGAGCTGCGCGGCGCCGGCGTCGAAGCGGCTCAGCTCGAGCAGGTCGGCGAGCAGCTGCTCGAACCGCAGGATCTGCGCGTGCAGCAGCTCGACCGTGCGGCTCGTGACCGGGTCGAACGACTCCCGCCGGTCGTGCAGCACGTCGCCCGCGAGCCGGATGGTGGTGAGCGGGGTGCGCAGCTCGTGCGAGACGTCGGAGACGAACCGCTGCTGCACGGTCGAGAGGGTCGCGAGCTCGTTGATCTGCCGCGAGATCGAGTCGGCCATGTCGTTGAACGAGCGGCCGAGCTTCGCGATCTCGTCGTCGCCGCGCACCGGGATGCGCACGTCGAGCTCGCCCGCGGCGATGCGGGCGCTCGAGTCGGCCGCGGTCTGCACGGGCCCGACCACCATGCGGGCCACGAACCACGTGATCGCGCCGATGAGCGCGATGAGGGCGAGACCGCCCGCCATCATCGTCAGCTGCATGAAGCCGAGCGTCTCCTGCGTCGCCTGCAGGCTCGTGAGCAGGTACAGCTCGTAGCGGCCGGCGAGCGGCACGTCGACGGTGCTGCCGACGATGATGCCCGGCTGCGAGCCCTCGCTCCCCTCGAGCCGCACCGACTGGTAGTAGGGGGTGTCGGATGCGGCGGCGACGGCAGAGCGCAGCTCGGGGGTGAGCAGGTCGGTGTCGAACGACTGCGACTGGACGTCGTTCATCTGCAGCAGCGTCGCGGTCTGCGACTCGGCGCGGAGCATCGCGTACTCGGTGCTCGACCGCGACGAGATGAGCCCGGTGACGGCGTCGAGCGCCCGGTCCTGCAGCGCATCCACCTCACCGCTCGTGAGGTTCTGCGTCACGGCCTCGTCGAAGCTCTGCTGCATCGCGGTCGATGCGCGCACGGCCTCGACGAGCGCCTCGTCGCGGCGGGTCTCGAAGAGGTTCTGGCTCACCGACGCCGACATGTAGCCGAACACGCCGACGAGCGCGAAGGTCGACATCGCCATGCTGGCCGCGACGACGCGCGCCTGCAGCGAGTGCCGGACGACCCGGGTCGCCCGGTCCCAGATCAGGCGGCCCCAGCCGGGCGGGCGCCGTGCGGCCATCGCTGCCTCAGCTTGGGGTGGGTGCGCCGGCGCGGTAGCCGACGCCGCGCACGGTCGTCACCACCACGGGGTTGTCGACGTCGCGCTCGACCTTGGAGCGCAGGCGCTGCACGTGCACGTTCACGAGGCGCGTGTCGGCCTTGTAGTGGTAGCCCCAGACCTGCTCGAGCAGCATCTCGCGCGAGAACACCTGGTTGGGCTTCGAGGCGAGCGTGACGAGCAGCTCGAACTCGAGCGGCGTGAGGCCGATGACGCTGCCGGCGCGGCGCACCTGGTGGCCCTCGACGTCGATCTCGAGGTCGGCGACGCGCAGCGTGCCGCCGTCCTCCTGCCGCTGCGGGCGCAGGCGCGTGCGCACGCGGGCGACGAGCTCCTTCGGGTTGAAGGGCTTCACGACGTAGTCGTCGGCGCCCGACTCGAGCCCGACGACGATGTCGGTCGGGTCGCCCTTCGCGGTGAGCATGATGATGGGGACGCCCGACTCGGCGCGCAGCTCGGTGCAGATCTGGATGCCGTCCTTGCCCGGCAGCATCAGGTCGAGGAGCACGAGGTCGGGACGGACCTCGTGGAACCGGTCGACCGCCTCCGCGCCGTCGGCGCAGAACTCGAGCTGGTAGCCCTCCCCGGCGAGCACGATGCCGATCATCTCGGCGAGCGCGGGGTCGTCGTCGACGACCAGGATCGTCTGCATCGTCGCCCCCCTCTCGTGCCGCGCGCCCGTCGGCGCGGCTCCCGCCAGGGTAACCGAGTCGGCTGTGGCGGCCGGTCAGGCCTGCCGCGTCGCGTCCTCCCGCGTCGGCAGCGCCCGCATGCGGGCGTAGGGGCTCAGCAGCAGCGGCAGCGCGCCCAGCATCGCGATGATCGAGCCCACCCAGATCGCCGACAGCGTGCCGAAGGCGGTGCCGAGCCAGCCGGCGACGAGTGCACCGATGGGCATGACGCCCCAGACGACGAAGCGGATGGAGGCGTTCATGCGGCCGAGGAGCGGCTTCGGGCAGATGCGCTGCCGCGCGGTGACCTGCACGATGTTGTAGACGAGCACCGAGAAGCCGAGCAGCGCCTCGAACAGCACGAGCAGCACGACCGCCGCGTCGGGGAAGTGCGCCGCGGCGGGCAGCAGCGCCGCCGAGGCGACGAAGAGCAGCGTCGAGGCCGACAGCGCCGGCCCCTCGCCGATCCAGCGGGCGATGCGGTTCGCGAGCACCGAGCCCACGAGGCCGCCGACGGCGCCGAGCGTCATGAGCACGCCGTAGATGGCCGGGTCGAGGCCGAGGATGCGCAGGATCAGGATGGGCGAGAGCGTCATGGCGATCGTCGTGCCGAGGTTCGTGAGCGCCGTGGTGCCGACGATCCGCACGAGGAAGTCGGTGCGGGCGACGAACCGCAGCCCCTCGGCGATCTCGCGCACGAGGTGCTGCCGCTCGTGCTTCGGCTTCACGACCTCCTCGTCGCACACGAGCATGAGGCTGATGGCGCTCAGCAGGAAGCCGACCGCGTTGGCGGCGAGCAGCAGCGGCGCCGAGAGCACCTTGAGCAGCAGGCCGGCGACCGCGGGGCCGCCGAGCCGCATCGTCTGCGCGGTCGCCTCGAGCGCGCCGTTCGCGGGCCCGACGTGCTCGTCGCGCACGAGCACGGGCACGAACGACTGGTAGCCGACGTCGAAGAAGACGGTGGCGACGCCGACCACGGCGCCGATGACGAACAGGTGCCACATCTCGAGCATCCCGGCGAGCCACAGGAGCGGCACGGCGGCCACCGCGACCACGCGCACGAGGTCGGCCGCGATCATCACGGTGCGCTTGCGCATCCGGTCGAGCCACGCGCCGGCGGGCAGGCCGACGAGCAGGAACGCCGCGGTCTCGGCGGCGTGCAGGTAGCCCATCTGCGCGTCGTCGGCCTGCAGGATCGCGACCGCGACGATCGGCATCGCGAGCGCCGCGAACTGCGCGCCGAGCTGGCTGAGGCCCTGGCCGAGCCAGAACGCGGGGAACCCTCGCTCGCGCCACAGGCCGCGGTGGCCCGGCGGCGGTGCGGCCGGGGAGGCGGGGGCGGTGTCGGGGATGGTCGAGGCGGGCGTGGGGGCCGCGGATGCCTCGGGCTCGGTGGTCATGCAGGAAGCGTAGCGCAGTGATTGGGTTCTCCCAATCACTGATTGCGAGCGGCTACGCTGAGGCCATGACCGACGAGGCGATGCCGCCGCCATCGCGCGAGCTGACCGCCAAGGCCAAGGCGCTCTCGTCGCCGCTGCGCTGGCGCATCCTGCGCCTCTGCCTGCACGAGCCGCGCACGAACAAGGAGCTCGCGCGGCTCCTGCAGATGAACGCCGGCACCATGCACCACCACGTGCAGGCGCTCGTCGATGTCGGCTTCCTCGCCGCCGAGGAGCCCCGGGTCGGGGCGCGCGGCGCGAAGGAGATCCCCTACCGCGCCACGGGCATGACCTGGCACGGCTCGGAGGCGCCGCTCGTCGGCCCGGTGCTCGTGCAGACCTTCCTGCAGGAGATCCAGGGCGTGCAGCCGGGCGATCTCGACATCGGCCGCCTCGGCGTGCGGCTGAGCCCCGAGGACCGCGCCGAGCTCGACCGCCGCACCGTCGAGCTCATGGAGTGGCTGCGCACCCGCGACTCCCCCGACGGCGACCCGACCTCGTTCATGATCGCCACGCACCCCGACGTGCAGCAGCGCTGAGCCGGCGGCTCGGGCGCTACGCCTCGAGGCCCTCGTGCGCGTCGAGCCACTGCTCCTCGAGCTCGGCGATGCGGGCATCGACGTCGGCGAGCTCGCCCTGCAGCGCCGCGAGCGCGTCGAAGTCGCTGTGGTCGGCGGCCTCGAAGCGGGCGAGCACCGCGGCGCGCTCCTGCGTCGCCTTCGCGAGCCGGCGGTCGAGGCTCGCCGCCTCCTTCTCGAGCGCGCGGCGCTCGGCGCCGCTGAGGCCGCCGCCCGCGGCGCCGCCGGCTCCGGCGGACGCGCCGGCGTCGGCGGGCGAGGCGTCGGTCGGCCGCGCCTTGGCCCGCCCGACCGAGCCGCGCCCCGATCGCTCGAGGTACGCATCCACGCCCCCCGGCATGTGCACGAGCGCGCCGTCGATCACGGCGTACTGGTGGTCGGTGACGCGCTCGATGAGGTAGCGGTCGTGGCTGACGACGATGAGGCAGCCCGCCCACGAGTCGAGCACGTCCTCCATCGCGGCGAGCATGTCGGTGTCGAGGTCGTTCGTCGGCTCGTCGAGGATGAGCACGTTGGGCTCGTCGAGCAGGATGAGCAGCAGCTGCAGGCGGCGGCGCTGGCCGCCCGAGAGGTCCTTGACGAGCGTCGAGAGCTCGCCGGAGCGGAAGCCGAGGCGCTCGAGCAGCTGCCCGGGCGTCAGCTCCTTGCCGCCGGAGGCGTAGCTCGACTTCAGGCTGCCGACGACGGTGCGCACGGGGTCGTCCTCGTGCTGCCTGAGCTCGGCGAGCTCCTGCGTGAGCTCGGCGATCTTCACGGTCTTGCCCGTCTTCACGCGGCCCGAGGTGGGGCGGATGCGCCCGGCGATGAGGGCGAGCAGGGTCGACTTGCCGGCGCCGTTGCGGCCGAGCACGCCGGCGCGCTCGCCGGGGGCGATGCGCCAGGTGACGTCGTCGAGGATCGTGCGGCCGCCGAGCTCGACCGACGCGTCGACGATGTCGACGACGTCCTTCCCGAGCCGCGTGGCGGCGAGCTGCGCGAGCTGGATCGGGTCGCGCACGGGCGGCTCGTCCTCGATGAGCTGCGTCGCGGCCTCGATGCGGAACTTCGGCTTCGCGGTGCGGGCGGGCGCGCCGCGGCGCAGCCACGCGAGCTCCTTCTTCATGAGGTTCTGCCGCTTCGACTCGGTCGCGGCGGCCATCCGGTCGCGCTCGACGCGCTGCAGCACGTAGGCCGCGTAGCCGCCCTCGAAGGGCTCGACGAGGCCGTCGTGCACCTCCCACGTGCCCGTGCACACCGCATCCAGGAACCACCGGTCGTGCGTGATCGCGACGAACGCGCCGCGGCCGGTCGCGTAGCGGGCGTTCAGGTGGTCGGCGAGCCAGGCGATGCCCTGCACGTCGAGGTGGTTGGTGGGCTCGTCGAGGAAGAGCACGTCCCAGTCGCCGGCGAGCAGCTTCGCGAGCGCCACGCGGCGGCGCTGGCCGCCCGAGAGGCTGCCGACGGCGGCGTGCCAGTCGAGGTCGCCGACGAGCCCGGCGAGCAGGTCGCGGATGCGCGCGTCGCCCGCCCACTCGTGCTCGGGGCGGTCGCCGACGACCGCCTCGCCGACCGTCAGCGCGCCGTCGAGCGTGTCCTGCTGGTCGAGCACGCCCACGCGAATGCCGCCGCGGCGCGTGACGCGGCCGCTCGTCGGTTCGAGGCTGCCGGCGAGCACGCGCAGCAGCGTCGACTTGCCGTCGCCGTTGCGGCCGACGATGCCGATGCGGTCGCCGTCCTCGAGGCCGAGGGAGATCGACTCGAACACGGTGCGGGTCGGGAACGCGACGCCGACGCGCTCGGCGCCCAGGAGATGTGCCATATGGCCTCCATCATCCCGCACCGCGCGGGCGTGCGCCGCCCGGCGCATCCGCCGGCCGCCCTCCTCCCCCGAGTGGCGGCTCCGGCGATCGAGTGGCGCCTCCGGCGATCGAGTGGCGGCTCCGGCGATCGAGTGGCGGCCCCGGCGATCGAGTGGCGCCACTCGATCGCACAAGGCGCCACTCGATGACGGGAGGCGCCACTCAGTGGCGGGAGGCGCCACTCAGCGGGAGGCGCCACTCAGTGGCGGGAGGCGCACTCAGCGGGTGGCGCCACTCAGTGGCGGGAGGCGCCACTCGGCGCACGGATGCGGCGGGCTCAGTCGATCAGGCGGGCGCCGGGCACGGGGCCGGTCACCTTCACCGCGAGCAGCTGCGCCGCCGAGAGGCTCACCTGCAGCTCGAGCGCCGACTCGAGGTCGTCGCAGAGGAACGCGACCGTCGGGCCCGAGCCCGACACGATGCCGGCCAGGGCGCCGGAGCGCTCCCCGAGCTCGAGCGTGCCGGCGAGCCGCGGCATGAGGCGCAGCGCGGGCGCCTGCAGGTCGTTCTGCAGCACCTCGGCGAGCATCGACGCGTCGCCGGCCCGCAGCGCCTGCAGCACCCGCGCATCCACCGTCGGCACGTCGTGGGCGGGCGCGATGTCGGCCGCGTGCAGCGCGCGGTGCTCGTCGAGCGCCCGGTAGACGTCGGGCGTCGACAGGCCCGCGTCGGCGTAGGCGAGCACCCAGTGGAACTGGCCGCGCGCGAGCGCGGGCGTCAGGCGGTCGCCGCGGCCCGTGCCGACGGCCGTGCCGCCGGCGAGCGCGAAGGGCACGTCGGCGCCGAGGTCGCGGGCGATCTCGTGCAGCGCCTCGCGGCCGAGGTGCAGCCCCCACAGCTCGTCGCACGCGACGAGCGTCGCGGCGGCGTCGGCGCTGCCGCCGCCCATGCCGCCGGCGATCGGCACGTGCTTCTCGATCGAGAGCGCGACGCCGCCCGAGACGCGGCCGCGACGGGCGAGCGCCATCGCGGCGCGGATCGCGAGGTTGTCGGCGCCGGTCGAGAGCGTCTCGTGCGGGATGGGGCCCGAGAAGCGCACCGAGAAGTCGGGGGCGGCGGTCGCCTCGACGATCTCGTAGAGGCTGACGGCCTGGTAGGCGGTCGCGACGTCGTGGTAGCCGTCGTCCTGCAGCGCACCCACGCCGAGGTGCACGTTGATCTTGCCGGGCGCTTTCGCCCGCACCGTGCTCCTCGTCACCACGGCATCCAACCTAGTGCGCCCGCAGCGGTCGTCCCTGCACGGCCCGTCCCGGCCCGCTCAGCCGACGGCGGCGAAGATCGCGTCGATCTCGGCCTTCGCGGCCGCCATCGCCCCGGCGTCGGGCAGCCGCTCGATCGTGAGGCTGACGGGCGTGCCCGAGCGGTTCGGCTGCTGCGCCGCCGCCGCGAGCCGCGTGCCGTCGCCGAGCCGCCAGCGCACGACCGGCTGCGCGGCGGCGAGGTTCTCGCCGTGCGGAGCGCCGTGGCGCGCCTCGACGGCGGCGCGCACGGCGCCGAGCGCCGCGAGGCGCTCCCCCGGCACGGTGCGGGTACGCGCGACCGTGAACGTGCCGTCGGCCTGCTGGCCGGGCAGCCGTCCCTTGCGGTCCTGCTCGAAGTCGACGGTGATGCCCTGCGCCCACCACGGGTCGACGCCGTGCTCACCGACGAGCCAGTCGACGGTCGCCCGGTGCGTCCACTCGAGGCCGCCCGCGCCCTCGATGAGGTCGCGCCACTGCTCGTGGGTGCGCCCGGTCGCCGCCTGGAGCGCGGCCGGCCCCATGTTCTTGTCGATCCGCTCCACCACTCAGTCCTCCAGCAGGACGGGGGCGGATGCGTCGGCGGCGGCCGGCGCCGTCGGCCCGGCCTGGGCGATGCGGATGAAGTCGTCGAGCGCGAGCGCCTCGCCGCGCAGCGTCGGGTCGACGCCGGCGCGCTCGAGCACCTCGGTGGCCGCTGCCGACGAGCCGTAGACGCCCGAGAGCGCCTGCCGGAGCATCTTGCGGCGCTGCCCGAACGCGCCGTCGATCACCCGGAAGGTGCGCTTCCGCAGCGCCTCGTCGCCGCGCGACGGCCCGCGGCGGAAGCCGACGAGCACGCTGTCGACGCCCGGGATGGGCCAGAAGATCTGGCGCGACACGTCGCCCTCGAGCGCCCAGGGCCCCCACCAGGCGACCTTCGCGCTCGGCGAGCCGTAGGTCTTCGAGCCCGGCTTCGCGGCGAGCCGGTGCCCGACCTCGGCCTGCACCATCACGAGCGCGCGCTCGATGCTCGGGAAGCGCTCGAGCAGGTGGATGAGCACCGGCACCGACACGTTGTACGGCAGGTTCGCGACGATCGCCTGCGGCGGGAACGGCAGCGCCTCGATCGTCAGCGCGTCGTGCTCCACGACCTCGAGGCGCGCCCCGGGCTGCTTGCGCGCCACGGTCTCGGGCAGCAGCTCGGCGAGCCGCGGGTCGATCTCGACGGCCGCCACCCGGGCGCCCGCCTCGGTGAGGCCGAGCGTGAGCGACCCGAGGCCCGGCCCGACCTCGACGACGTCGAGGCCCGACACATCCGCGGTCCGCACGATGCGCCGCACCGTGTTGGCGTCGACGACGAAGTTCTGGCCCCACCGCTTCGTGGGCGTCAGGTCGAGCCGCGCCGCGAGCGCGCGGATCTCGGCGCCGCCCAGCAGGGTCGCGGCGCTCGACACGCCCTCGATGCTCTCGCTCACGCGTCGAGCCTATGCCGAGCGCCCGCTGACCGGGCGCCCAGGGGCGTGCGTCAGGATGCGGGTGCGGGCAGCGCCGTCGAAGCGGCACCGCCCCCGATCGAGGAGGCCGCATGGGCAGCACCGTCCGAGCCAGCACCGCAGCATCGCGGATGCGTCGGGGCAGGCCGGCGAGGGCGCTCGCGGCCGCGGCGCTCACTGGCGTCGCCGCGCTGCTCGCCGCCTGTACGGCGCAGCCCGGCACCCCCTCCGGCTCGCCCTCCGCGCCCGATGCGCCGCCGAGCGCGACGGGCACGGCCCCGGTGCCGATCGAGGACGACCGCCTCAACGACTCCTACCTCTTCGACCGCGTCTCGTCCGAGGGCGTCGTCGTCGCCTGGGCCGCGCCCGGCGAGACGCTCGCGGTGATCATCGGCGGCTCGGGCGGGGGCGGCGGGTGCATCCCGCAGCCGCAGCCGCTCGAGCTCGACGAGACGGAGCCAGCGGCGACCATCCGCTTCGACCCGCCCGACCCCGCGATGATGTGCACCGCCGACTTCCGCCTGCACGGCTGGGAGCTCGCGCTCCCGTCGGCGATCGAGCTCGACCGGGTGCTGCAGGTGTCGCTCGTCAACCTCCAGGGGAACGACGAGGTGCTCGAGCTGCAGGTCGGCCCCGACGACAGGCTCGAGAGCGGCCCGACCGCCGACCCGCAGCCGAGCCTCATCCCGGGGTCGCCGCCGCCGGACGCCGGGGAGCCGACGCCCATTCCAGAGGCCCAGCTGCCGGCGTTCGACGAGGTGCTCACGGAGGGCACGAACCCGGCGGTGGCGGTGCGATGGGTCGAGCCGGGCAGCACGCTCGCGGTGCTGCTGCTCGGGTCCGGCATGGAGGAGTGCACGGCATCGCCGGTGGCAGCGCGCGCGACCGGCACCGGCGCGTTGGAGGTGCAGTTCGAGCAGCCGACGCATGACGGCGACTGCAGCGCGGACGGTCGGCTCTACGGCTGGACCTTCGAGCTCGCCGAGCAGATGCCGGCTGCGCTCGGCGTCGAGGTCACGGTGAGCGGGCTGAGCGCCGACGGCGAGGATGCGGTCGTGCAGCTCGCGCAAGACGACACGATCGAGCTGGGCTGACCCCGGCCGGGTCGCCGCCTCAGTCCCAGCTGCCGTAGGCGCGCACCGTGTTCTCGGCGGTGAGCGCCGCGAGCTCGTCGGCGTCCATGCCGAGGCGCTCCGCCATCGACCGCACGGTGAGCGGCGTCAGGTACGGGCTGTTCGGGCGGCCGCGGTGCGGCGTCGGCGTGAGGAACGGCGCATCCGTCTCCACCAGGATGCGGCTGCGGTCGGCGACCGCGAGCGCCGCGTGCAGGTTCTTCGCGCTCGAGAAGGTCACGGTGCCCGCGAACGACAGGTACCAGCCGTGCTCGGCCGCGGTGCGCGCGAGCGCCTCGTCGCCGGAGAAGCAGTGGAAGACCGTCGTCTCCGGCGCCCCGACGCGCAGCAGCGTCTCGACGACCTCGTCGTGCGCGTCGCGGTCGTGGATCTGCAGCGCGATGCCGTGCCGCTTCGCGATGTCGATGTGCGCCTCGAACGACTCGTGCTGCGCGCGCCGGCCGTCGTCGCCGGTGCGGAAGAAGTCGAGGCCGGTCTCGCCGACCGCCCGTACGCGCGGCTGCGCGGCGAGCGCGTCGATCGTCGCGAGCGCGTCGGGCAGCGTGCCGGCCGCCGCGTAGCCGGGCGCCTCGTTCGGGTGCAGCGCCACCGCGGCGAGCACGCGGCGGTCCTGCGCCGCGAGCGCCGCCGACCACTCCGACGACTCGACGTCGCCGCCCACCTGGATGACGCCCGCGACGCCGGCAGCCTCGGCCGCGTCGAGGGCGCGCCAGTAGGGGAAGTCGTCGCCGTCCTTGATCTCCAGGTGCGTGTGGTTGTCGTAGATCGGCACGCCGAGGGGCTCCGGTGCCTCGGGCCGCGTGAGGTCGCGCTTGCCGTCGTCGAAGCGCTCCCGGATGTACTCGCCGCCGGGCAGCGTCGTCCCGCGCGGCGCCTCGGCGAGCGGCTCGGAGGGCGTGCGGGCAGGGGCGGTGCCGTCGTGGCTCGTGGGCATGCACCCAGCCTAGGAGACCCGTCCACAGGCGGAGCCGAGGGCCCTTCCAGGCGGTCGTAGGGGAAGAGCCGCTATCGTGGTCCGCGTTTTCGTCCACGGAGGTCCTCCCGGCATGCCCAGACGCCTGGCTCTTCCCCTCGCGATCGCGACCGCGCTCGCGGTGTCCGCGTGCGCATCCGGCGGCGCCGTCTCGCCGCCGAGCGCGGGCGAGCCCGGGATGGCGGGCACGTCGTCGGAGTCGGCCGAGGAGTCGACGCAGACCGCCGCCGACCAGCAGGCGGCTGGGCAGCAGTCGGTCGCGCGCGATGCGGCGGCCGCTGAGGAGGAAGCGGCGGAGGCCCAGGCGATGGTCGCCCCCGAGCCGTCGGTCGGACTGGATGACGGCGAGGACGGCCTGCCCGAGCACAGCGGCGCATCCGTCGACGACGTGCTGCGGCTCGGCGGCGTCGCCACCTGGATCGACCCGCCCGCCCGCATCGCGCTGTCGCTCCCCGCGTCGAGCGGCTGCTGGGCACTGGCCGGGCCGCTGACCGCCGAGTCGCCCACCGCGCTCGCCGTGCAGGTCGAGCAGCCGCAGGTCTGCGGCGCTCCCGACGCGGCGCGCACCTACACGCTGCATGTGCCCGCCGAGGTCGAAGCGGATGCGGCGCTGCAGCTGACGGTGACGGGCCTGCCGGAGCCGCTCGTGCTCACGCTGCCCGCGCCGTAGCGACGACCGGCGATCCGCGCACGGCGCCGCGCGCGCTCAGTGCGCGAGGTGCGCGAGCGCCTCGTCGAGCCGCTCGAAGTCCTCGTCCATGCCGACGTCGATGCCCGAGGCGACCATCGCGTCGCAGTCGGCGCGCGACGCGTAGACCGAGGTGATCTCGAGCGCGCACCGCTCGCCCGGCAGCTCGCGGAACTCGAGGATCTCGAGCGTCGGGTGCCCGGGCTCCCCCTGGTACTCCCAGGTGTGCACGATGCGGCCCTCGACGACCTCGTGGTACGAGCCCCAGAAGCGGTGCTCGCCGCCGCCGACCTCGACCACGTAGTCGAAGTCGCCGCCGGTGCGCGGCTCGAAGTGCTCGATGCGCAGGCGGGAGCCGCGAGGGCCCATCCACTGCGAGAAGATCTCGGCGACCGTGTGCGCCTGCTGCACGCGCTCGGCGGGCGCGTCGAACTCGCGGCGGTGCACGACGGTCTGCTCACCGGTGCGCTCGTGGGTGGTCTCGCTCATGCCCCCACCCTCGCACGCTGCCCGGCGTTCAGCCAGGGCGGCAGGGATGCAGCAGCGGGCTCAGCTCGCGGGCTGCGCCTGCTCGATGCGCGGGAAGAGCGGCGGCACGGTCGTCACCCGGCCCGTGCCCTGCCACTCGTGCGCCGCCTGGATGCGCTGCGCGAGCACGTCGCCCTCGCCGCCGACCGCCGCCCACAGCTTCTGCGCCGTCTCGGGCATGACCGGCGCGAGCAGGATCGCGGCCGCGCCGATGCCGTGCACGTTCGAGGCGAGCACCGCCGCCAGCCGGTCGCGCTGCGCCTCATCCTTCGCGAGCACCCACGGCGCCTGCTCGGTGATGTAGCCGTTCAGCCGCTCGACGATCGACATGGCCGCGTCGACGGCCTCGTCGATCGCGAACCGGTCGATCGCCCGCTCGGCGCGACCCACCGCATCCGTCGTGAGCGCCAGGATGTCGGCGTCGACGGCCACCTCGGGCACGACGCCGTCGCAGTACTTGTGCACCATCGCGATGACGCGCGAGGCGAGGTTGCCGAGGCCGTTGGCGAGCTCGGCGTGGTATCGGGCGTCGAGGTCCTCCCACGAGAAGGAGCCGTCGGAGCCGAACGCGATCGCCGACATGAAGTAGTAGCGGAAGGCGTCGACGCCGAAGACCTCGGTGATCTGCCGCGGCTCGATGCCCGTCGCCTTCGACTTCGACATCTTCTCGCCGCCGACGAGCAGCCAGCCGTGGCCGAAGACGTGCGACGAGATCTCGATGCCTGCCGCCATCTGCATCGCGGGCCAGATGACCGCGTGGAAGCGCGCGATGTCCTTGCCGACGATGTGCACGGCCGGCCAGCGGCGCGCGAACAGCTCGTCGTCGACGCCGTAGCCGTTGGCGGTGATGTAGTTCAGCAGCGCCTCGAACCAGACGTAGACGACGTGCGTCTCGTCCCACGGCACCTTGATGCCCCAGTCGAAGGTGTTGCGGCTGATCGACAGGTCGTTGAGGCCCTGCTTCACGAACTGGCGCACCTCGTTGCGCACGTGCTCGGGCTGCACGTAGTCGGGGCGCTCCTCGTAGAGCGCGAGCAGGCGGTCGCCGAACTCGCTGAGCTTGAAGAAGTAGTTCGCCTCTCGCACGACCTCGATCGGGCGGGAGTGGATGGCGCAGACGAGCTGGCCCTCGAACTCGCCGGTGCCGGGCACCAGGTCGTTCGCCGTCTTGTACTCCTCGCAGCCGACGCAGTACTGGCCCTCGAACTCGCCGTGGTAGATGTACCCGGCCTCCTTGAGGCGCTCGAGGAAGATGCGCACGCCGACCTTGTGCCGCTCGCTCGTGGTGCGGATGTAGTCGTCGTTGGCGATGTTCAGCAGCTCGAGCTGCGGGATCCAGGCGCTCTCGACGAGCCGGTCGGTCCACTCCTGCGGGCTCACGCCGTTCGCGGCCGCGGTGCGCATGATCTTCTGGCCGTGCTCGTCGGTGCCCGTGAGCATCCACGTGTCGTCGCCGCGCATGCGGTGCCAGCGGGCGAGCACGTCGGTGGCGACCTCGTTGTAGGCGTGGCCGATGTGCGGCACGTCGTTGACGTAGTAGATCGGCGTCGTGACGGTGAAGCGCTCGGGCATGGGGTCAATCCTAGGCGCGCTCCCCCGCCGCCCGAGCCGGTCCGTGCTCGCAGGGCTGACCCGCGTCGAGACCGCTACCCGGCAGACGGATGCGTGAGGGCGGCCCGGTAGAGCGCGTTCCGCGGGTGCCCGGTCGCCTCCGCGACCTCGGCCGCGGCCTCCTTGAGGCGCATCCCCGCCGCCTTGAGCCCCAGCACCTGCTGCACGGCCGCGTCGAGGTCGGCGAGCACGGGCGCCGCGCCCTCGAGCACGAGCACGATCTCGCCCTTGACGCCCTCGCGCGCCCACGGCAGCAGCTCGGCGGCGGTGCCGCGACGCACCTCCTCGTAGCGCTTCGTGAGCTCGCGGCAGACGGCCACGCGGCGGCCCGGCATCGCGCGGTCGATCGCCTCGAGCGCGTCGGTGAGGCGGTGCGGCGCCTCGAAGAGCACGACCGTGCGCTCCTCGCGGGCGAGCGCGGCGAGCATGCGGTCGCGCTCGCCGCCCTTCCGCGGCAGGAAGCCGTCGAAGGCGAACCGGTCGGTCGGCAGGCCCGAGAGCGCGAGCGCGGTGAGCACCGCCGAGGGCCCGGGCAGGCACGTGACGGCGACGCCGGCGGCGACGGCTGCCTGCACGAGCCGGAAGCCGGGGTCGCTGACGGTCGGCATGCCGGCGTCGGTGAGCACGAGCACGTCCTCGTCGCGGGCGCGCTCGACGAGCGCGGGCGACGCGGCCTCCTCGTTGTGCTCGTGGAGCGCGACGAGCTGCGGCTGGGCGTCGATGCCGAGCGCGCGCATGAGCTGGCGGGCGGTGCGGGTGTCCTCGGCGGCGATCACGGGGGCCGTCGCGAGCGCCTCGCGGAGCCTGCCGCTCGCGTCGCCCAGGTTGCCGATGGGCGTCGCGCCGAGGATGATCACGCGGCCCACGCTACTGCGCCGCCTCGCCACGCCCCGCTGGTCGAGCCGGTCGGCCGCCGCTCCCCCTCCCCCTCCCGCTGGTCGAGCCGGGCGGCCGCCTCCCTCCGCTGGTCGAGCCGGGCGGCTGCTCCCTCCGCTGGTCGTGCCGGGCGGCCGCCTCCCTCCGCTGGTCGAGCCGGGCGGCCGCCGCAGGCGGCCGCCCGAGTCGAGACCACCGTCGCGCTCGGGGAGACGGTGGTCTCGACTCGCTCCGCGCCCTGCGGGCGCGCAACGGCTCCGCTCCCGCTGGTCGAGCCGGGCGGCCGCCGCAGGCGGCCGGCCGAGTCGAGACCACTGCCGTGCGCGGCGAGCGAGTGGTCTCGACTCGTTCCGCGCCCTGCGGGCGCGCAACGGCTCGACCAGCGGAGGTGGGGCCCGAGCGGCTCGACCAGCGGGTGGTGCGGGTGCGGCGGCGCAGCTCGACCAGCACCGGGATGCGAGAATCGCCGGGTGACCGACCCGCGCGCCGCCGAGCCCGACGACGGCGCGCGCGCATCCTCGCTCGCGCCCGCCGGCGCCGCCGTCGCGGTCGACGACGAGCCCGCGCCCGCACGGCCCGCGACGCGTGCGCCGGGCCGCTTCGTGCGCGCCTACGAGGCGCTCGAAGCGCGCGTCGCCGAGCCGCGCATCCGCCGCCGCATCGAGGTCGGCGCGCCCGTCGCCATCGTCGCGATCGCCGCCGTCGCGAGGCTCACCGCGCTCGGCCACCCGGGCATCCTCGTCTTCGACGAGACGTACTACGTCAAGGAGGGCTGGTCGACCTGGCAGCTCGGCTACGAGGGCGAATGGGCCGAGGGCTCCGACGAGCGCTTCCAGGGGGGCGACCCGGGCGGCCTCACGACCGAGGCCGACTACGTCGTGCACCCGCCGCTCGGCAAGTGGATCATCGGCATGGCGATGGCCGTGTTCGGCATGGCCGACCCGTTCTGGTGGCGGCTGCCGAGCGCGCTCGCCGGCATCGCCCTCGTGGGCCTCACCTACGCGATCGCGCGCGGCCTGCTGGGGTCGGTGGCGTTCGCCTCGCTCGCGGGCCTGTGGATGGCGATCGACGGCTTCGCGATCGTCATGAGCCGCACGGCGCTGCTCGACGGCATCCTCGCCCTCTTCGTGCTGGCCGGCGCGGGAGCGCTGCTCGTCGACCGGCGCGGCTCCCCCGCGCGCACCGTGCGCGCCCTCGCCGAACGGCCTCGGCGCATCCTCGCCGCCATGTGGACGCGGCCGTGGATCGTCGTCGCCGGCGTGCTGCTCGGCGCCGCGTGCGCGACGAAGTGGTCGGGCGCCGTGTTCCTCGCCGCCTTCGGTCTCTGGACGGTGCTGCTCGACGCCCTCGACCGGCGGCGCGCAGGCTACCGATCGCCGTGGCTCGGCACGCTGCTGTCGCAGGCCCCGGCGAGCTTCGTCCTGCTCGTCGGACCCGCGCTCGTCGTCTACGTCGCGAGCTACGCCGGCTGGTTCGACGGCGGCTGGGGCTCGCAGCTCATGCTCGAGCGCGCCGACCTGCGCTGGGGCGGGCTGCTCGCGTGGGTGCCGCTCGGGCTGCAGTCGCTCTGGGCGTACCACGCGCAGCAGCTCGGCTTCCACGTGGGGCTCACCGGCGACCACTCGTACCAGTCCCCCGCCTACGAGTGGCTGTGGCTCGGCCGCCCGACGGGCTTCGAGATGGCGTCCGGCGATGCGGGCACCTGGTGGGTGACGGCGCTGCCGAACCTCGTCGTCTGGTACGCCGGAATCGTCGCGCTCGGCTTCCTGCTTTACCGCTTCGGCCGCACGCTCGACCGGCGCGTGGGCTTCCTGCTCGTCGCGATCGCCGCCGGGTACGTGCCGTGGCTCGCGTTCCCGGAGCGCACGATCTTCTTCTTCTACGCGATCGTCTTCCTGCCGTTCCTCGTCATCGGGCTCGCGCACGCGCTGCAGGTGCTCGTCGGGCCGCCGCGCCGTCCGTCGACCGGCTCCGTGTCGGCTGGGCCGGATAGTCCGGTCGGCGCCGCGCAGAGCCGGTCGACGGACGGGCTCGGGGTGGGTCACGAGGCGGCGGACGACGCGCGGCCGGCGGATGACGCGGCGGATGCGTCGGCGCGGCTCGACGCCGACCTCGCGGCCGCCGTGCCGGCTCCTGCCGCGCGGGCAGTCACGCGGCCCGCGCGCGACGACGTCGAACGCCGCGCGTGGGGCTGGCTGACGGTCGCGGCGCTCGTGCTCGCGAGCATCGCCGTCGCGCTCTGGTTCCTGCCCGTCTGGTACGGCATCGAGCTGCCCTCCGACCTCGTGCGGCTGCGCTACTGGCCGCCGACGTGGCCCGGCCGGTGAGGCCCCCGCTGACAGGTCAGAACGGCTCGGGCAGGTCGCAGACGAAGCCGCGGCAGCGGTAGGCGCCCGGCGCCTCCTTGCCGGCCAGCAGCTCGAAGCCGGCATCCGCGAGCTCGGCCGCCTGCGCGGGGCTCACGACCAGGGCGCCGGGCTCGCGGCGCAGGGCCGCGGGCGGGTCGCCGACGAGCACGAGCGTCTGCGGCGGCTCGGCGAGGAGCGCCGCGACCCGCAGCGTCGCGGCGCCGGCGAAGGGATTGCGGATGGCCAGGGTCGCGTCGAGCAGGCGAGTCGCGCGCTCGAGGTGCTCGGCGTCGCCGCTCAGCGCGTAGAGCCCGTGCAGCGCTCCCGCGAGCGCGGCCTCGCCCGACGGCGCGTCGCCGTCGGAGGCCGGCCCGAGCTCGAGCGCCGGGCCCTGCCCCGCGACGGCGACGGGATCGGGTGCCGCCTCGAGGATCGCGCGGGCCTCCACGGCCCAGCGCGCTTCGCCGGTCGCGGCGGTGAGCGCAAGCAGGCCGCTCGCGAGGCAGCCGGCGTCGGCCGCGGTCGCGACCGCGTCGGAGGCCTGCCCGTCGAGGCTCGCGTGCACGAGCCGCACGCCCTCGGGCGTGCGACGCGCGTGGTGCGCGAGCCGCACGCCCTCGGGCGTGCGACGCGCGTGGTGCGCGAGCAGGTGCTCCGCCGCGCCGCGGGCGAGCGCGAGCGCCCGCTCGTCGCCGTCGCGCAGCGCCCGGATGCTGAGCGCCTCGATCGCGAGCCCGTTCGCGGCCGTCACGACGAGCCGGTCGAGCGGCGGCCGCTCGCGCTCGGGCGACGGCGGGCCCAGGTGCCAGCCGCCCTCGACGCGCTGCCCACGCACGGTCGACTCGGCGTCCTCGGCGACCGCGAGCGCGCCGCCGGGCAGCCGCAGCACGTCGTCGAGGAAGCCGACGATGCCGGCCGCCACGGTCTCGCGCCCGAGCAGCGTCGCGGCGTGCAGCAGCTGCGCGTTGTCGATGAGCATCCGCTCGAAGTGAGGTGCGGCCCAGTCGCGGCGCGTCGCGTAGCGGAAGAAGCCGCCGTCGCGGCCGCGCAGGTGCGAGTACCCGCCGCCCGCGACCACCGCGTCGTCGCCGGCCGCCGCGTCGAGCAGCCGGCCCGCGAGCGCCGGATCCACGTCGACGAGCGCCAGCATGAGCGGCGCCTGCGGGAACTTCTGCCCTTCGCCGAGCCCGCCGTGCTCCGGGTCCTCCTGCGCCGCGACGCCGGCGAGCGCCGCCCGGATCTCGGCCGCGTCCGGCAGCGCGTCGGCACGCTCGCCGGAGCCGGCCCGCGCGGCGCGGAGCGCCTCCTGCACGCGCCCCGCGGTGTCGAGCACCGCATCCGGCTGCTCGTGCCAGGCCGCGGCGACGCCGCGGAGCACGTCGCGGAAGCCGGGCACGCCCTGCCGAGCGGTGGGCGGGTAGTAGGTGCCGGCGAAGAACGGCTGCCCGTCGGGCGTGAGGAAGACGCTGAGCGGCCAGCCGAGCTGGCGCGTGAAGGCCGATGCCGCGCCCATGAGCGCGGCGTCGACGTCGGGGCGCTCCTCGCGGTCGACCTTGACGGCGACGAAGCCTGCGCGGAGCGCCGCCCCGACCTCGGCGTCGGCGAACGACTCGCGCGCCATCACGTGGCACCAGTGGCAGGTGGCGTAGCCGACCGACGCGAAGACCGGCACGCCGCGCTCGCGCGCCTCGGCGAACGCCGCCTCGCCCCACTCCCGCCAGTCGACCGGGTTGTCGGCGTGCAGCCTGAGGTAGGCGCTCGCGGCGCCCGCGAGCCGGTTGTCGACGCTCTCCATCCGCCCACGCTACGCCCGTCGCCTCGGCGCCCGCCGGTGCGGTCGAACACCGTGCGCTCGAACACCGTGCGCTCGAACGGGACCCGCTCCACCGCAGAGGACCCTGTGCACCGGGTCCTCCTCGGTGGCAGGGGTCCCGCTCGGTGGAACGGATCACACCGGCGAGCGGGCGCCGGCCCTCACCAGCGCGTGGGGCGCCGCATGCGGTGCCAGTTGCGGCACGGCTGCGTCGAGCCGCGGCGCACGCCCGTGCAGGGCGGCATCGCCTCGGGCGGCTCGGCCTCGAGCACGATCGACCGCCCGTCGAGGTCGAGCTCGCGGCTCGTGGACCACAGGTGCCACGCCGGCTGCATCGCGTTGCTCAGCACCTCGCAGTCGCAGTAGCCGCCCGCTGCACGCAGCCGCGGCAGCAGCGCCGTCGCGCGCGGCGCCGCGAGGTCGCGGTAGAGCTCGGCGAACCGCAGGTCGCCGTCGCAGCTCGAGCGCTCGAGCGCACGGTCGAGGAAGCAGGCGACGCACTCCCCGGGGTGCGGCACGAGCCAGTCGTCGAGCAGGCTGCGCACGTAGGCCTCGGCCTCGTCGCTGATCGATCTCTCCATGCCGCGCACGGTCGCAGACCTCCCGCCCGGCCCGTGCGGCGCATCCGCCCGCCTGTGGAGGGCCGCGCTGCACGGCCGTCCACCCGTCGGCGGCGACGGCCGGCGGAACGACCCGCTCGACCGACGACGACCCGGTGCGCCGGGTCGTGCCGGGTGCAACGGGTCGTCGAGCGGGATCGGTTCCGAACGGGGCGGGCGGATGCGTCCGTCCGGCGGGGTCGGGTCAGCTCACCTCGGCGGGGTCGGCCGAGACGCGGCCGGCCGCGCCCTGGTCGAGCGCGTCGATCGCCGCGATGTCCTCGGGCGTCAGCTGCACCGACGCGGCGGCGAGGTTCTCGGCCATGCGCTCGGGGCTGCTCGACTTCGGGAAGACGATGCGACCCTCGGCGAGGTGCCAGGCCAGCGTGACCTGCGCCCACGAGACGCCGAGGCGCTGCGCGATCTCGCCGATGACGCCGGTCGAGTAGTCGACCTTGCCCTGGCCGAGCGGGCCCCAGGCCTCGATCTTGATGTCGTGCTGCGCCGAGAGCTCGACCGCGGCGCGCTGCTGGAACTGCGGGTGCAGCTCGATCTGGTTGACCGCGGGCACGATGCCGGTCTCGAGGATCTCGGGCAGGTAGCGCTCGTCGAAGTTCGAGACGCCGATCGACGAGGTGAGGCCCTCGTCGCGCATCGCGGCGAGCGTCTGCCAGGTCTCGACCGGGCTGCCGTTCGCGGGCGTCGGCCAGTGGATGAGGTAGAGGTCGACGTGGTCGAGCCCGAGCATCTCGAGGCTCGCGCCCAGCGCCTCGCGGGCCGCGGCCTCGCCGCGCCGGTCGTTCCAGAGCTTCGTCGTGACGTAGAGCTCGTCGCGCGCGATGCCGCTCGCGGCGAGCGCGCGGCCGACGCCCTCCTCGTTGCCGTAGATGGTGGCGGTGTCGATGTGGCGGTAGCCGGCCTCGAGCGCCTCGGTGACGATGCGCTCGGTCTCGGCCGGGTCGACCTTGAAGACGCCGAACCCGAGCTGCGGGATCGTGCGGCCGTCGTTGAGCTGCAGGGTGGGGATGGTGGTCATTCGGTCTCCTCGATCGTGGACGTGTCCTCGGGCAGGGCTGCGGTGTCGACGCCGGGCACGTGACGCTCGTCGGGGCCGCTGTACGCCGAGAGGGGGCGGATGAGCGCGTTGTTGGCGCGCTGCTCGATGATGTGGGCGGTCCAGCCGGTGACGCGCGCCGCGACGAACAGCGGCGTGAAGATCGGCACGTCGAAGCCGATGAGCGCGTAGGCGGGGCCCGACGGGAAGTCGAGGTTGGGCTTGATGGGCTTGCGGTCGGCCATCGCCTGCTCGAGCGCCGTGTACATCTCGAGCGTCTCGGGGGCGTCGTAGTGCTCGACGAGCCGCTCGAGCGCCGCGCGCATGGTGGGCACGCGCGAGTCGCCGTTCTTGTACACGCGGTGCCCGAAGCCCATGATCTTGCGCTTCTCGTCGAGCGCGGTCTGCATCCACGCGTCGGCCTTCGACGGCTCGCCGACCTCGTGGAAGACCTCCATCACGGCCTCGTTCGCGCCGCCGTGCAGGTGGCCCTTGAGCGCGCCGACGGCCGCGGTGACCGCGGAGTAGAGGTCGGCGAGCGTCGACGTGACGACGCGGGCGGTGAAGGTGGATGCGTTGAACGAGTGCTCGGCGTAGAGCACCATCGACTGGTTGAAGGCGTCGACGACGACCTCGTCGGCCTCCTCGCCGAACGACATCCAGAGGAAGTTCGCGGCGTAGTCGAGGTCGTCGCGCGGGGGCACGAGCTGCTCGCCGCGGCGGCGGCGCTGCTCGTAGCTGACGATCGCCGGCAGCACGGCGAAGAGCGCGAACGCCTTGTCGAGGTCGGTGGATGCGTCGTCGGCGTCGGGGTCGTTGGCTCCGACGATGCTGACGGCCGTGCGCACGACGTCCATCGGGTGCGCGGTCGTGGGCAGCGCATCCATGACCGTCCTGACGTTGTCGGGCAGCGCCCGCAGCCCGCGCTCCTTCGCGCGGAACTCGGCCAGCTGGGCCTCGTCGGGCAGCTCGCCGTGCCAGAGCAGGTAGGCGACCGCCTCGAACGGCTGCGTCGCGGCGAGCTCCTGCACCGGGTAGCCGCGGTAGAGCAGCGAGTTCGTGTCGGGGTTGACCTTCGAGATCTCGGTGGTGTCGGCGACGACGCCGGCGAGCCCCTTCTTGATCTCGGGCTGGGCCTCGGGCTGGGTCATGGTGCTCCTCGGTGAACAGGTGTGGGGCGCGATCCGACTCTAGGGCACGGCCGCTCCGAAGATCGTTCGCCCGGCGAACGACGTCTGTGCCCAGGCATGGGCGGTCACGATGCCGCAACGATCCGCCGATGCTCGCAGGATGCGCCGGAGGCCCGCGATAGCGTCGCCTGTCGCCCGCGAGGGCTGGAACGAGACCGCACCGAACGACACGAGACGAGCTGAGACGCCATGGCCGAGACGCCGCCCACGACCCCTGAGCATCCGCGCCGCACCCCCGTGCGGCAGGTCATCCGGGAGGTGACGGAGCCCGGACTCGTGCATCCTGCGCTCATCCCCGGCATCGGCGTCGAGCGCACCGGCCGCACCTTCGGCACGAACTGGGCCGTGTTCGCGATCGCCGGCGCCTTCATCGCCGCCGTCATCGTCTGGGGCATCCTCGACCCGGCGAGCATCCAGGCGACCGGCTCGGCCTCGCTCGGCTGGGTGACGACGAACTTCGGCTGGCTCTTCGGGGCGCTCACGATCGCGATCACGGTCTTCATGATGTTCGCCGGCTACGGCCGCACCGGCGGCGTGCGGCTCGGCTCCGACGACGAGGAGCCCGAGTTCTCGACCGTCTCCTGGATCGCGATGCTCTTCTCCGCCGGCATCGGCATCGGCCTGCTCTTCTACGGCCCCATGGAGCCGCTCACCTACTTCCTCGCTCCGCCTCACGGCTTCGACGCTGAGCCCGGCACCGTCGACGCGATGCACTCCGCGCTCGCGCAGACGCTGCTCCACTGGGGACCGATGGCGTGGGCCTACTACGCGCTCGTGGGCGGCGCGATCGCCTACGGCGCCTACCGCCGCGGGCGCTCGCCGCTGATCTCGGCGATCTTCACGCCCATCTTCGGCCAGCGCACCGAGGGCTGGCTCGGCCAGCTCGTCGACGTCTTCGCGATCATCGTGACGCTCGGCGGCACCGCCATCTCGCTCGGCATCGGGGCGCTGCAGATCGGCCGCGGCTTCGAGATGGTCGCGGGCATCGGCGAGGTCGGCAACGCCTTCCTCATCGGCACCATCGCGGTGCTCACGGCCCTCTTCGTGGTCTCGGCCGTCTCGGGCATCAAGCGCGGCATCCGGGCCCTGTCGAACATCAACATGGTCGTGGCCGGCGTGCTCGGGGTCTTCGTGCTGGTCGCCGGCCCCACGCTGCTGCTGCTGAACCTGCTGCCGTCGGTCACGGTCGCGTTCTTCGAGGACCTCGGCACGATGCTCATGCGCAACCCCGCGCAGAGCGAGGGCTCGGCCGCGTTCCTCTCCGCCTGGACCACCTACTACTGGGCGTGGTGGGTGTCGTGGACGCCGTTCGTCGGGATGTTCGTCGCGAAGATCTCCCGCGGCCGCACCCTGCGCGAGTTCGTCACCGTCGTCGTGGTCGTGCCGTCGGCCGTCTGCCTCGTCTGGTTCACGATCGTCGGCGGCACGTCGATGTCGATGGAGGCGGCCGGGCTCGGCATCAGCGAGGCGGGCTCGTCGGAGGCGATGCTCTTCGCGATGCTCGGCAACCTGCCCTTCGGCGTGATCACGTCGATCCTCGCGCTCGTGTCGATCGTCATCTTCTTCGTCACCTCCGCCGACTCGGCGTCGATCGTGATGGCGTCGATGAGCCAGGGCGGCAAGCCCGAGCCGAGCCGCTGGGTGACCATCACGTGGGGAGTGCTGCTCGGCGCGACCGCCGCGACGCTGCTCGTCGCCGGCGGCGAGGAGGCGCTCAGCGGCGTGCAGTCGCTGATGGTCGTGACGGCGCTGCCCTTCGCGTTCGTGGTGATCGGCATCATGGTCGCCTGGGCGAAGGACCTGCGCACCGACCCCTACATGCTGCGCCACAAGTACGCGAAGGCCGCGATCGCGCAGGGCGTGCGGCTCGGCATCGAGGAGCACGGCGACGACTTCGTCTTCGGCTCGAGCGGCGTGCACGCCGACGACGGCGCGGGCGCGTGGCTCGACACCGACGACCCGGCGCTCACCGAGTGGTACACGGATGCGACGACCGGGCCGATCGACGCGCAGGGCGTGCAGCGCACCCTCGACCCCGGTCGCATCCAGCCGAAGGGCCCGGACCGCCCCGACCACAGCGCCTCGGGCGACAACGCGCTCGTCGTCGGCGAGGAGGAGCGGGAGCGGCGTCGCCGGGCCGAGCCCCCGGCCGAGTAGCCCCCCCGTTCGTCGAGTAGGCCCGCAGGGCCGTATCGAGACGAAGCTGCCTCGGTCTCGATACGGCCGCTCCGCGGCCTACTCGACCAACGGGGTCACGGCCGCTCCCCACCCGTTCGTCGAGTAGGCCCGCCAGGGCCGTATCGAGACGAGGCCGGCCACGGTCTCGATACGGCCGCTCCGCGGCCTACTCGACCAACGGGGTAGCGCAGTCTCGATACGGCCGCTCCGCGGCCTACTCGACCAACGGGGTAGCGCAGTCTCGATACGGCCGCTCCGCGGCCTACTCGACCAACGGGGTGACGCGGCCTACTCGACCGACGGGGTGACGCGGCCTACTCGACCGACGGGGTGCCGCGGCTCAGGCCACGCCGAGCGCCCGCGCCACCACCAGCAGCTGCACCTCGCTCGTTCCCTCGCCGATCTCGAGGATCTTCGAGTCGCGGAAGTGCCGCGCCACCGGGTACTCGTTCATGAAGCCGTTGCCGCCGAAGATCTGCGTCGCCTCGCGCGCATTGTCCATCGCGGCGTCGCTCGCGGTGAGCTTGGCGATCGCCGCCTCGGTCTTGAACGGCTTGCCGGCGTCGCGCAGGCGCGCCGCGTGGTGCCACGCGAGTCGCGCGCTGTGCACGCGCGCCTGCATGCGCGCGAGGGTGAACTGGATGCTCTGGCGGGTCGACAGCGGCTCGCCGAAGACCGTGCGCTGCTTCGCGTAGTCGACCGCGGCCTCGAGGCAGCCCTCGGCCGCGCCGGTGGCGAGCGTCGCGATCGCGATGCGTCCCTCGTCGAGGATGTGCAGGAAGTTGGCGAAGCCGCGGCCGCGCTCCCCCAGCAGGTTCGCCGCGGGCACGCGCGCGTCGGAGAAGGTGAGCGGATGCGTGTCGGAGGCGTGCCAGCCGACCTTGTCGTAGCCGGGGTCCACGGTGAAGCCGGGGGTGCCGTTCGGCACGATGATCGTCGAGATCTCCTTGCGGCCGTCCTGCTCGCCCGTGACAGCCGTGACGGTGACGAACTTCGTGATGGGCGTGCCGGAGTTGGTGATGAACTGCTTCGCGCCGTTGATGACCCACTCGTCGCCGTCGAGGCGCGCGGTCGTGCGGGTCGCGCCCGCGTCGGAGCCGGCGCCGGGCTCGGTGAGGCCGAAGCCGGCCAGCGCGGTGCCCTCGAGCAGCGGCGGCAGCAGCTCGGCCTGCTGCTCGGGCGTGCCGAAGCGGAACACGGGCATGGCGCCGAGGCTCACGCCCGCCTCGAGCGTGATCGCGATCGACTGGTCGACGCGCGCGAGCGCCTCGATGGCGAGGCAGAGCGCGAAGTAGTCGCCGCCCTGGCCGCCGTGCTCCTCGGGGAAGGGGATCCCGAACAGGCCCATCTCGCCCATCTGCGCGACGACGTCCATCGGGAGCGTCTTCGTGCGGTCGGCCTCGTACGAGACGGGTGCCACGACGCGGTCGGCGAAGTCGCGGATGGTCTCCGCGAGCGTCAGCTCGTCGTCGCTGAGGGCGTAGGTGGCCAGATCGATCGTCATCCCGTCTCCTTGTGTCTAGGGAGCCGCCATCCGCGCGGGATGCCGCGATCCGATCGGGATCAGTCGGCCTCGCTCCGCGCTGAGCAGTCGCCTTGCACCTTACGGCACGCGGGCGAACGGCTCGGCGCGGAGCGGGGCCGAGGGTGCGACTACGCCTGCCGCGCCCTCGTGTACTGCGGAGGCCAGACGGATGCCTCGGGCTCGCCGTCGAGGGCGGCCTCGGCCGCGAGGGCCCAGTGCGGGTTGCGCAGCCACGCGCGAGCGAGCATCACCGCGTCGGCGTCGCCCTCGGCGAGCAGCTGCTCGGCGTGCGACGGCTCGTCGATGAGCCCGACGGCGTTGACGGGCAGGCTTGTCGCGGCGCGCACGTCGCGGGCGAAGTGCACCTGGTAGCCGGGCCCGAGTGGGATCTCCTGGCGCGGGTCGAGCCCGCCGGAGGAGAGGTCGAACCAGTCGGCGCCCGCGTCGGCGGCGGCGCGCACGTGCTCGATCGTGAGGCGCGTGTCGATGCCGCCCTCGACCCAGTCGGAGGCGCTGAGGCGCACCATGAGCGCGGCGTCCGGCGCCGCCTCGCGCACGGCCGCGACGACGCGGCGCAGCAGCTCGACGCGGAGGCCGTCGGCGTCGGGCCCCCACTCGTCGTCGCGGTGGTTGGTGAGTGGCGAGAGGAACTGGTGCAGCAGGTAGCCGTGCGCGGCGTGGACCTCGATCGCGTCGAAGCCCGCAGCCGCGGCGCGTCGGGCGCCCTCGGCGAAGCGCTCCGGCAGCTGCGCCACCTCGTCGGCACCCAGCGCGCGCGGCGGCGCGAACCGGCCGAACGCATCCGCGCCCGCGCTGACCGTCTGCCAGCCGCCCTCGCCCTGCGGCACGCTGCCGCGGCCGCTCCACGGGCGGTAGGTGGATGCCTTGCGTCCGGCATGGGCGAGCTGGATGGCGGGCACGGCGCCGTGAGCGCGGATGCGCTCGGCGATCACCGCCCACGCCTCGGCCTGCTCGTCGTCCCAGATGCCGGCGTCCTGCGGCGAGATGCGGCCCTCGGGCACGACCGCGGCGGCCTCGGTCATGACGAGGCCCGCGCCGCCGCGCGCGAAGGAGGCGAGGTGCTCGAGGTGCCACTGGCCGGGCACGCCGTCGAGCTGCTCGCACGAGTACTGGCACATGGGCGAGACCCAGGCGCGGTTGCGCACCTCGACGGCGCCCACCGTGACGGGCGAGAAGAGCAGGCTCATCCGTGCGCGCCCCCGATGAGGCGACCGGGCACCTCGAAGTCGAACACGCCCTCGTCGAAGGCGCTGTAGGCGGCGTAGTCGTTGAGCTCGTAGAGCCGCGCGCGCGTCTGCATGCGCTCGACCGCGCCCTCGAGGGTGCCCGTCTCGGCCAGCAGGCCGAGCTCGCGCTCGATCGCTCCCATCGCGATGCGCAGCAGCGACACCGGGTGGATGGCGATGTTCACGCCCACGTCCTGCAGCTGCTGGTGGGTGAAGAGCGCGCTCTTGCCGAACTCGGTCATGTTGGCGAGGATCGGCACGTCGACCGCCTCGCGGATCGCCGCGAACTCCTCGAGCGTGGCCATCGCCTCGGGGAAGATCGCGTCGGCGCCGGCGGCCTCGAGGGCTTTCGCGCGGTCCTTCGCGGCCTCGAGCCCCGCGACGCCGCGGATGTCGGTGCGGGCCATGATGAGCAGGTCGCTGTCGCGGCGCGCGGCGACGGCGGCCGCGATGCGCTGCACCGCCTGGTCGAGCGGCACGACCTCCTTGCCGTCGAGGTGGCCGCACCGCTTGGGGTTGACCTGGTCCTCGAGGTGGAGCCCCGAGACGCCCGCGTCCTCGAGCTCGTGCACGGCGCGGGCGACGTTCATCGCCTCGCCGAAGCCCGTGTCGGCGTCGATGAGCGTCGGCAGGTCGGTCATGCGCGAGATCTCGCGGCCGCGCTGGGCGACCTCGGTGAGCGTCGTCAGGCCGATGTCGGGCAGGCCCAGCTCGGCCGCCATGACGGCGCCCGAGATGTAGGCCCCCTCGAAGCCGAGCTGCTGGATGAGCGGCGCCGACAGCGGCGTGAAGGCGCCCGGGAAGCGCTGCAGCGTGCCGGAGGCGAGGCCCGCCCGCAGTGCCTTGCGCTTCTCGTTGGGCGTGACGCTGGTCGACAGCACTAGAAGATGCCCTGCGTCGTGCCGGCGTCGACGGTGCCCGCGGGCGCGACGACGTTGAGCTGCCGCACCTCTTCGGCCGTGAGCTCGGGCAGCCGCTCGACGAGCCCGAGGAAGCGGGCGATCTCGGCGTCGTCGATGATCCCCTGCGCGAGCATGCGCAGCTTCTGCACGTACTCCGCACGGCCGAACGGGCGCGCGCCCGCCGGGTGCGCATCCGCCACCGAGATCTCGTCCTCGATCGTCTCGCCCGAGGTGAGCGTGATGACGATGCGGCCGCCGAACGCCTTCTTGTCGGGGTCGGGGTCGTGGTAGCGCTCGGTCCACACCGGATCCTCGAGCGTCGAGATCTTGTTCCACAGCTCGACCGTGTCGGGCCGGGCGGCGCGCTCAGGCGCGTAGGAGTCGACGTGGTGCCAGCCGCCGTCCTGCAGCGCGACCGCGACGATGTACGGGATCGAGTGGTCGAGCGTCTCGCGCGAGGCCGTCGGGTCGTACTTCTGCGGGTCGTTGGCACCCGAGCCGATGACGTAGTGCGTGTGGTGGCTCGTGTGCAGCACGATCGACGCGACGTTCTCGGGATCGCGCAGCTCGGGGCGCTCGGCGCCGAGCTTGCGCGCGAGGTCGATCCAGGCCTGCGCCTGGTACTCGGCCGAGTGCTCCTTCGTGTACGTGTCGAGGATGCCGCGCTTGGGCTCGCCCGGCGCGGGCAGCGGCACCTGGTAGGCGCCCTCCCAGCCGTCGAGCAGCCAGGCGATCACGCCGTCCTCGCCCTCGTAGATCGGCACGGGGCTCGTCTGGCCGCGCATGGCGCGGTCGACCGACTCGACCGCCATCTTCCCGGCGAACGCGGGGGCGTGCGCCTTCCAGGTGGAGATCTCGCCCTTGCGCGACTGGCGGGTGGCGGTCGTGGTGTGCAGCGCCTGGCCGACCGCCTGGAAGATCGTCTCGGCCTCGAGGCCGAGCATCGTGCCGATGCCGGCGGCGGCCGACGGGCCGAGGTGGGCGACGTGGTCGATCTTGTGCTTGTGGAGGCTGATCGCGCGCACGAGGTCGACCTGGATCTCGTAGCCGGTCGCGATGCCGCGCACGAGCGCGCGCCCGTCGCAGCCGACGTGCTGCGCGACGGCGAGGATGGGCGGGATGTTGTCGCCCGGGTGGGAGTAGTCGGCGGCCAGGAACGTGTCGTGGTAGTCGAGCTCGCGCACGGCGACGCCGTTCGCCCAGGCGGCCCACTCGGGGCTCACGCGGTCCTCGATGCCGTAGACCGCGGCACCGGGCTCGTACGGGTGGCGCTGCGCCTGCTCGCGGGCTGACACGACCGGCGGGCGGTTGAGGCTCGCGATCGCCACCGACGCGTTGTCGATGATGCGGTTCGCGATCATCTCGACGACCTCGGCCTCGACCTCGACCGGGTCGAGGGCGACCTGGGCGATCTTCCAGGCGAGCTGCTCCTCGCGGGGCAGGTTCTCGGCGCTCTTGCGGGCTCTCACATCATGGTGCTGCATGGTGCCGAGCCTAGCGATGCGCCCGCCGGGGCGTGCCGCACGACGCCCCTGGCCGCCGCCGGGGTGCGGGCGTACGATCGGCTCGACTCCCGAAGCGGAGGCCTCGATGAGGAGGCGGTCATGGCGGTCGTCGGCCGTTCCCGCGCACGAGCGCTGCGCTGCCTCGCCGCCGCGGCCGCGCTGGTCGCCCTGAGCGGCTGCCTGCCCGCCAGCGGCGGCCCCGACCGCACCGACCCGGGCGCGACCGCGTCCCCTGCGGAGCCGATCGGCCACATGCCGGGCCCGTCGGCGCGCTGCCACGACGACGTCTTCTGGGGCGGCCCCGAGGACAAGGTCGACGAGGTGCCGGCCGACGCCCAGTACCGCGGCGGCTTCGACCTGCCGGGCGCGCTCGACCGCTTCGACGTGCTGTGCGCGTCGAGCTGGACGATGCTGACGAACGACTGCCGGATGCGGTTCGCCCGCGCCTACCTCGACGGCGGCGACGACGGCGCGCGGCTCGACGAGATCGACCAGGCGCTCGTCGCGTGGGCCACCGAGCGCGGCATGGAGCAGACGCGCATCTCGATGAGCGACAACACCCGCAGCTACGGCATCTCGGTGCACCCCGGCGGGGCCCTCACGACGCTCCTGCAGTGGGATGCGGTGAGCCGCCACGAGGGCGCCGACGGCGTGCAGATGCACGCCGTCATGGCGGGCATCCCGCTCGACGGCGGCGACGTCGTCGTCTCGTGGCAGGTGTGCCCGGCGCTGCAGGGCTGGGAGACCCCGCCGGCGCCGTGACCGCTACGCCGTCGCCACCAGCCGCGCGAACACGATGAGGTTGTTGGGGAACTCGCCGTCGGCCTCGCCGAGGTCGTCGCACGTGATGAGGCGCAGCTCGGGGTCGGGCACCGGGTAGTAGACGTCGCGCGTCGGGAACTCGGACTTCGCGAACGACTCGACGCGGTAGATCTCGAAGGTCGCCGTGGTGCCGTCCTCGCGGGCGACGCTCACCTCGTCGCCGATCTCGAGCGAGACGAGGTCGTAGAAGACGCCGCTGTCGTCGGTGAGCGAGTTGACGTGGCCGAGCAGCACCGCCGCGCCGACCTCGCCGGGCGTGGGCGAGCCGTCGTACCAGCTCGCGGGCGACCCGTCGGCGTCGGGCGGCACCTCGAGGGTGCCGTCGTCGCGCATGCCGGTGCGGATGAGCGTGGCCTCGCGGTCGATCGCGGGGATGCTGACGCTGACGGGCGTCGAGGCCTCCATCGCGGGGGCGGCCGCGGGGGCCGCGTCGTCGGCCGGCTGCTCGGCGCTCTCGGAGGGGGCGGGCGCGGGCGACTGCGTCATGGCGGGCGGCGCCGCCTCGGGCGGGGCATCGGCTCCCGTGCCGGCGCAGGCCGTGAGCGAGAGCAGGAGGGCCGCCGCCACCGCCGTGAGGCGATGGCGACGGCCCGTTCCAGTGGAGATCATCGAGCTGACGGGTGGTCAGTCGTTCGTGATCGCGCGGCGACGGAGCATCACGACACCGGCGACGGTGCCGACGGCCAGCAGGCCGCCCAGCGCGGTCACGGTCATCGCGGTGCCGTCGGTGCCCTGCTCGACGCCGGTGTCCACGCCGCCGGCCGGAGCCATGGCGAGGGCGCCGCAGAGCGCGGGCGAGGTCGCTGCCAGCGGCAGCTCGGGCACGAGGTCGCTCTCGCTCGTGCCGGCCTCGGGCTGCGTGGCCGGGTCGAGGCCGTGCACGACGACGACGGCGGTGCCGGCGGCGAGTGCGTCCTGCGTCGCCTGGTCGAGCTCGAACGTCTCCTCGTAGGAGATCGTGTCGCCCGCCGGCGCAGCCGCGAGGTCGAGACCGCCGTCAGGGCTCTTGTCGGCGTCGCCGACCGAGAGGGTCGTGCCGATGCCGCCGTAGAACGGAGCGCCCTCGGTCGTGCTGATGATGCCGTCGCCGTTCGTGTCGGCGTCCGGGCTCGGGCACAGGCCCTGCGCGTCGATGTGGATGTGCTGCACGTGCGGGTAGGGCGCGCCGTCGAACTCGGCCGCGAGGCCCGTCGCGTTCAGCGTCACCGTGGCAGTCGTGCCCTCGACGTCGATCCAGACCTCGCCGGAGGCGCCGCTGTTGTTGATCTCGTCGAGCATCGTCGAGTACGAGCCCTCGGCGTGCGCGGCCATCGCGGGGGCGGTGCCCAGCATGACCAGGCCGAGTCCCAGCGCCGGGGCGCCGAGCAGAACTGCTTTGTTCTTCATGGGGTGGACCTCTTCCGGAGGATGTCGAGCACACGGCGTGCGCTCTCGTGGTGTGGGGTTCGGCGCCCTCCCGACGGCGGATTGGATCGGGCGGGCGCGGCGGCGGATACGCAATCCGCCGCGCGTGTCGCGCCGAACCACCGGCATGACCAGCTCGCACCGGCTCGCCGTCCTCGCCGTCGCCGCGCTCATGCTCACCGGCTGCGCCGCAGCGACCGCGGATCCCGGAGCGGCGCCCGCGCCGACGACGGCGACGTCGCCCGAGGCCTCGCACACGATGCCCGACGGCAGCGTCATGCCCGGCTCCGAGCACGGCGAGCACGGCGCCCACGGGTCGACGGATGCATCCGGCGGGCCGTCCGAGGCGGCCGCGATGGTCTGCGGCGGGCAGGTCGAGACGGCGATCGCCTCGCAGCTGCGGCTCGACGACCTCGAGCCGCCGGCGACTGCGTGGGACGCGCCCGACTTCACCTGCACCTATGACGTCGACGGCGCGCCGCTCGTGCTCTCGGTGCACGACGCGACCGATCCCGCGATCGGCGAGGCGCACTTCGCCGAGCTGCAGGGCAGCCTCCCCGGCGCCGAGGAGATCGACGGGATGCTCGGGCTCGGCCTGCCGTCGTTCTCGACCGGCGACGGCGTGGTCGCGTTCCTCCGCGACGGCAAGACCCTCCTGGTCGACGCAACGGGCCTCCCCGAGCAGCTCGCCGACGGCACGATGACGCAGTCCGAGGTCGCCTACGCGGTCGCGTCCTCGGTGCTCGTCTGCTGGGTCGAGCACGACTAGCCGCCGAGGTCGGCTGCCCGCGGCTCAGCGCTTGTCGACGACCCGGCGCAGGTAGTGGATGCGGTCGCGCAGCTGCTGCATCGAAGCCTGCGCGACCGGCGGCCCGCCGCAGACGCGCCGCGCCTCGGCGTGCACGAGCGCGTGCGCCTCGCCCCGGCGCTTGGCGACGATCGCGACCAGCGAGTTGAGCAGCTGCCGCTCCTCGCGCATGTTGCGGTAGAGCGGCTCGGGCGCCTCCTGGTTCGGCGGCCGGTCGCGGATGCGCGCGGCCTGCCGCGCGTGGCGCCGCTTCAGCAGGTCGGAGACCTCCTCGGCGTCGAGCAGCCCGGGAATGCCGATGAAGTCCATCTCCTCCTCGGTCGCGGGCTCGACGAGCTGGCCGAACTCCGCGTCGCCGAAGAGCACCCGGTCGAAGGTGGCGCTCGACTCGAGCGGCTCCCACGTGAACGGCGCAGGCTCCCGGTCGTCCTTATCGCCCTGCTCGGCGGCGGCCATGAGGTCGTCGTCGAGCAGCTGGTCGTCGGCCTGCTCCTTGTCGAGCGCATGGTCGCGCTGCCGCTCGAGCTCGGCGGCGAGCGTGAGCAGCGGCGTCACCGACGGCAGGAACACGGTCGCGATCTCGCCGCGCTTCCGCGAGCGCACGAAGCGGCCGATCACCTGCGCGAAGAACAGCGGCGTCGCCGAGCTCGTGGCGTAGACGCCCACCGCGAGCCGCGGCACGTCGACGCCCTCCGAGACCATCCGCACCGCGACCATCCACCGCGACGTGCCGGCCGAGAACGCGCTGATCCGGTCGGAGGCGCCCGCGTCGTCGGAGAGCACGACGGTCGGCTCCTCCCCCGAGATGGCGCGCAGCAGCTGCGCGTACTGCCTGGCCTGGGCCTGGTCGGTCGCGATCACGAGGCCGCCCGCATCCGGCACCGAGTGGCGCACGTGCGTCAGCCGCACGTCGGCCGAGCGCAGCACCTGCTGGATCCACTCGCCGCCCGGGTCGAGGGCGGTGCGCCAGGCGCCGTTCGTGATGTCCTTCGTGTCGCCCTGGCCGAGCGTGGCCTTCATCTCGTCGCCCATCGAGGTGCGCCACTGCATCGTGCCCGCGTAGGCCATGAAGACGACCGGGCGCACGACGCCGTCGCGGAGCGCCGCGTCGTAGCCGTAGGCGTAGTCGGTGCTCGAGACGCGCACGCCGCGCTCGTCGCGGATGTACTCGACGAACGGGATGGGCGAGGTGTCGCTGCGGAACGGCGTGCCCGTCAGCGACAGGCGCCGGGCGGCCGGGCCGAACGCCTCGAGCACGGCGTCGCCCCACGAGAGCGCGTCGCCGGCGTGGTGCACCTCGTCGAGGATGACGAGGCTCGGCGCCGAGCGCGTGATGCGCTCGTGCACGGATGCGCGGGCCGCGACCTGCGCGTACGTCACGACGACGCCGTGGTACTGCCGGGGGTAGTCGCCGTCGCCGTTCGAGAAGTCGGGGTCGAGCCGGATGCCCGCGCGGTGCGCGGCGTCGGCCCACTGCTGCTTCAGGTGCTCGGTGGGCGCCACGACGGTGATGCGCGAGACGGTGCCGCGGCGCAGCAGCTCGGAGGCGAGGCGCAGCGCGAAGGTCGTCTTGCCGGCGCCCGGGGTCGCGGCCGCGAGGAAGTCGCGCGGTTCGGTCGTGAAGTACTGGGTGAGCGCCTCCTCCTGCCACGCGCGCAGCGGCTGCACGGTGCCCCAGGCGGCGCGCTCGGGGTAGTTCGGCGGGAGGTGGTCGGCCGCCCACGAGCCGAAGTGCGCGCTGCTGGCGTGCGTCTCGGTCGCGGGGCTCGTCACTGGATCAAGGGTAGGCGAGACCGCCCACACGGCGCGCCGAGGCCCTTGTCCGCAGATACCTCCGGGGGTATCCTGACGGCGTCTTCCCGGCACCGGGGAGCGGCGCGCACGACCGCGTGCGCGCTGCACGGACCGCCATCGGCGGGGAGGGACGGTGCAGCATGATGGGCGACTGGGGCTGGGCAGGGATGGCCGCGGGCTGGAGCTGGGTCTTCCTGCTGCTGCTGCTCGTGGGGATCGCGACGCTCGTGATCCTGCTGGTGCGCCTCACGGTCGGCGGCGTCGACCCCCGCCGGCGAGGGCCCGCGCCGGGTGACGCGCAGGCGCAGGCGCGCGCGATCCTCGATGAGCGCTACGCCCGCGGCGAGATCGACACCGCCGAGTACGACGAGCGCCTCGGGCGGATCCGCGGCGACGGCTGATGGAGCCGATCACCCGTCGCCAGGCGCTCGCGCTCGGCGCGTGGAGCGCGCTCGGGATCGCCGTCGGCGGGGTGGGGCTCGCGAGCACGGGCCTGCCCTGGGCGGCGACCGGCGTCGGTCGCGGGCCGGCGCTGCGCGAGCCCGCGGCGGTGCGGAGCGCCGGCGGCGTGCTGCGCACCGAGCTCGTCGCCGCGCGCGGCGAGGTCGAGCTCGCGGGGCGCCAGGCACGGGTGCTCGCGTACAGCGGCGTCGTGCCCGCGACCACGTGGCGGGTGCGGCCCGGCGACCGGATCGAGGTCCGGCTCGTCAACCGGCTGGCGGTGCCGACCAACCTCCACACCCACGGCCTCTCCGTCTCGCCGTCGGGCAGCTCCGACAACCCGTTCCTCAGCATCGCGCCGGGCGAGGCGTTCGACTACGCGTTCGACCTGCCGGAGGACCACCCGCCGGGGGTGTTCTGGTACCACCCGCACCGGCACGGCAGCGTCGCCGATCAGGTCTTCGCCGGGATGTTCGGCGCGATCGTCGTCGAGGACGACGACGTCCCGGAGGCGCGCGAGCGGGTGCTGGTGATCTCGGACACCACGCTGACGCCCGCCGGCGCCGTCGCGCCCGCCGGCGCGATGCAGCGCATGCTCGGCCGCGAGGGCGAGCTGCTGCTGGTCAACGGCCAGCTGCGACCGCAGATCACCGCGCGGCCGGGCGAGCGGGAGCGCTGGCGGGTCGTCAACGCCTGCACCTCGAGGTACCTGCGCCTCGCGCTGCCCGGCCAGCAGCTGCACCTGCTGGGCACGGACTCCGGCCACGAGCCGGCGCCCCGCGAGATCGAGGAGGCGCTCCTCGCCCCCGGCAACCGCATCGACCTGCTCGTCACCATGCGCGCGGGCTCCTCCGAGCTGCGCACCCTGGGGCACGACCGGCTGTCGGCGATGGCGGGGATGATGGCGGGCGCGGCCGACGTCTCAGGCCCGGGCGTCCTCGCCGACGTCAGGGTCGAGGGCCAGGGCGCTGCCACGGGCGCGGCGCAACCCGCGCCGCCGCGACCCGCCGATGCCGATCTGCGCGGACGCGAGCCCGACGCCCGGCGCGCGATCGCCTTCAGCATGGGCATGGGGATGGGCATGGGTCCCGGCGGCGGGATGGGCCCCGGCGGCGGCATTGGGTCGTTCGGCTTCGATGGCCGCGCGTTCGACGAGGCGCGCATCGACCAGCGCGTCGCGGCGGACGCGGTCGAGGAGTGGACGATCTCCAACCCGACGCCCATGGACCATCCGTTCCACCTGCACGTGTGGCCGATGCAGGTCGTCGAGGCCGACGGCGCCGCCGTCGCCGACGTGCGATGGCGCGACGTCGTGCACGTGCCCGCCCAGGGGCGCGTGGTCGTGCGGATCGCCTTCACGCGGTTCAGCGGTGTCACGGTCTACCACTGCCACATCCTCGACCACGAGGACGCCGGGATGATGGCCACGGTCGAGCGCGCGGCCGGCTGAGGGCGGCTCGGGGCGGCACCGCCGCGAGCGGTTCCTGCCGCCCTCCGTCTTCGCTCGACACCGATCCAGCCATCGCCCCTAGGCTGACCGCATGCACTACCTGCTCGGTCTCGCAGCCCTCGTCGTCGGCGCCGTGATCGCCACGCGCCGCACCCGGCCCACGTGGTTCGTCGTCACGACGAGCGTGCTCGTCGGCGTCGGCGCGCTGCTCGCCATCCTCAGCTACACGCGCGTCACCGACGGCCTCGGCATCGTCGGCAACAACGTGCTCGGCTGGACCTTCGTGGGCCTCTCGCTCATCACCATGCTCGCGTCGGTGTTCGTGCTCGAGCGCCGCGGCGAGTTCGGCGAGGAGCAGCCGCCGCTCATCGGCGACAACCCCCTCGACGGCGACGCGGCCGACCACGACGACCTGCCGCCCGGGCAGCCCCACCCCGACTACGCCGAGGCGGCGGATGCGCGCGCACGCGAGCGCGGCGCGCCTGCGGTCTCCGAGGCCCAGGGCGCCGCCGGCGTCTCGGCCGGCCTCGCGGGCGGAGCCGGCGCGGCAGCCGCCACCGCGGCCGCCTTCGGCGACGGCGTCGTGCCGACGGCCGACGAGATCGGCGCCGACCCCGCCGCCACGCGCGGCGGCACGCTGCCCGGCGACTCGGTCGCCGGCTCCGACGCCGACCACCGCGCGCGGCCGCACCACGACGCGCCCGAGGGCGGCACGCTGCCCGAGACTCCCGCGCACCCCGGCGACGACGCGCCCCGCGGCTACTCCCCCGCTCCGGAGGAGGGCCACCAGGGCCACGACGAGCCGGCCGACGCTCACGAGCGCGAGGCGGACCGGCCGGGCCCGAGCGCCGACGCCCAGGACGGCACGGCGGTCATCGGCGCCGATCCCGACATCGCGACGCCGCCGGCCGAGACCGACGTCGAGGCCGCGCCCGAAGGTGGGGCGGACGACGCCCACGCCGACGAGACCGGCGCCGGCGAGACGCGCGCGGACGAGACCGGCCGCGCCTGACGCATCCGCCCCGCACGCGACGACGCCCGCCGATCCTGTCGGCGGGCGTCGTCGCGTCTTCGGGAAGAGGTGCGGCTCAGGCCTTCTCCTCGCCCTTCGTGTCGACCTCGGCGACCCACTTCGGCGGCTCGTCGCGGCCGGCCTCCTCGTCCTCCTCGGCCTTCTCGGCCGTCGCCTGCACGATGCCCTTCGCGTGGTGCGTCGGCGCGTAGATGGCGTAGAGGCGCAGCGGCTCGTCGCCGGTGTTCTCGACGTCGTGCCACATGCCCTCGGGCACCTGGATGCTCCAGCCGTCCTCGACCTCGTACTCCTGCAGGTCGTCCTCGGCGGGCCCGATCTTCGCGACGCCCTTGCCCTGGTCGATGCGCAGGAACTGGTCGGTGCCCTTGTGCACCTCGAGCCCGATGGTCTTGCCGGGCTCGATCGACATGAGCGTCACCTGCAGGTGCTTGCCCGTCCAGGCGACGGCTCGGTAGTTGCTGTTCTCGACCGTCGCCGTCTCGATGTCGAAGACGTTCGGCTTGGGTCCGTTGTCGTGGATGTCCATGGCGCCATCCTGACTCCGGCTCCTGAGAAGCACCAGAGCGCGCGTCGCGCCTCCTGCGCACCCCGCCCGCCCGCGGCGCGCCTCCTCCGCGCGCCGCCCGCTCCACCGACCCGTCCGACCCACAGCGACCCGGTGCACCGGGTCGGGGCGGGTGGAGCGGGTCGATCTCGCGCGCTCAGGCGCCGCGCGACATGCGGATGAGCCGCGGCCTGGGGCGCGGGACGCCGTAGCGCGCGAGGATCTGCTCCAAGCGCACCGGCCGCAGCACGTCGTCCCAGACCCAGTGCGCGGGGTCGCCGGTGAGGAGCAGGTCGTCATCGCGCAGCTTCTCGTCCGCGAGCGCCTCGACGCCGCGCTTGCCCTGCTGCTGCGCCAGCACGCCGTACTTCTGCATGCCGTCGAACTCGCCGTAGACGGGGCGGCGGCCGGGCCGGTCGAAGCGCATGTCGACGCGCCAGCCCCTGCCGGTCGGCCCGGTCACGGGCACCTGCAGCTCGGGTGCGGCGAACCCGAGCTCGAACACGCGCACTCGGCTCCACGACTCGCCCACCGACTCCGCGCGCCCATCCGCGAACCCGATCGCCCACTCGGCGCGCGCCCGGCCGCGCTTGCTCTGCCTGGCGAGCGCATCGCGGATGGCCGGCTTCGTCGTGCGCGCGCTGCGCAGCGCCCAATCGATCGCCGAGACCGAGTCCACTGCGTCGCCCCGGCACGCCACGTCCGCGAGCGCGTAGGCCACCGTGGTCGCCCGCACGTCGCCGACCATCGTGACGTCGCGCGCGTCGATCGGGATCTGCGCGTGCACGACGCCGGCCTTCCTTCCAGCCGTCTTCGACCCGCCCACGGTGTAGACCGCATCCGGTTCGAGGCCGTATGGGATCCCGTGCAGCGCCAGAGCCGACTCGCGCGCGACGATCGCGCGCGGTCGCACCGCGTGCACAGCGCGGATGCGGAGCAGGTACCGAGCCTCGCGGCTCGCATCGGCGAACGCGCTCGACTCGGCGTACACCCCGCGTCGCACGCGGGCCAGGCCGGCGTCGCGCTCCGGCCGGCGCAGCGCCGGGCCTCCTGCCAGCTCCCGCTTCGTGCGCGGCCGGATGGCCTGCTGATCGGCTGTCATGCGGGCACCCTGCCAGGGCTCGAGCATCGCGGGCGGCGCTCTCGCTGCTCCTGTGGATCGCCGCCCTCTCCCCCGCCGCCCCGCCAGACCGACCCGTCCCACCGAACGCGACCCGGTGCACCGGGTCGGCGGGGGTCGATCGGGTCGGCGAACGCTCGGGGGCGGGCAGCGGGCGGGGCGGCGGATGCGCGAGGCGCGCAGGCGCGCACGCGGACGGGCGCACGGGCGCACTGCGGGAGAATGGTGGGATGCGCATCGACTACCCGGCCGACCTCCCGGTCAGCGAGGCGCGCGACGAGATCATGGCGGCGATCCGCGACCACCAGGTGGTGATCGTCGCCGGTGCGACCGGCTCGGGCAAGACGACGCAGCTGCCGAAGATGTGCCTCGAGCTGGGCCGCACGAGCATCGGGCACACGCAGCCGCGGCGCCTCGCCGCGCGTACGATCGCCGAGCGCATCGCCGAGGAGCTCGACGTCGAGCTGGGCACGGCCGTCGGCTACAAGGTGCGCTTCACCGACCAGGTGAGCGCCGAGACGCAGATCAAGGTGATGACCGACGGCATCCTGCTCGCCGAGATGCACCGCGACCGCGACCTGGAGCAGTACGACACGATCATCATCGACGAGGCGCACGAGCGCAGCCTCACGATCGACTTCCTCATCGGCTACCTGCAGCGGCTGCTCCCGCGCCGGCCCGACCTCAAGGTGATCGTCACGAGCGCGACGATCGATCCGGAGTCGTTCAGCCGGCACTTCGGCGGCGCGCCGATCGTCGAGGTGTCGGGCCGCACGTTCCCGGTCGACATCCGCTACCGCCCGCTCGTCGCCGAGGCGATGGACGAGGACGACGACGGCGAGGCCGACGAGCCGGCCGCCGACCTCGACCCGATCGACGGCATCGAGTCGGCGCTCGCCGAGATCGCGCGCGACGACAGCGGCGACGTGCTGGTGTTCCTGCCGAGCGAGGCCGACATCCGCGACGCGCAGGATCAGCTGCAGGGCCGACTCGGCCAGGCGACCGAGATCCTGCCGCTCTACGGGCGCCTGAGCGCCGCCGACCAGCACCGCGTCTTCGAGCGCAGCACCCGCCCCGGCACGAAGCGACGCGTCGTGCTCGCCACGAACGTCGCCGAGACGAGCCTCACGGTGCCCGGCATCCGCCACGTGATCGACACCGGCACGGCCCGCATCTCGCGCTACTCCGCGCGCTCGAAGGTGCAGCGGCTGCCGATCGAGGCGATCAGCCAGGCGAGCGCCAACCAGCGCTCCGGCCGCGCGGGCCGCGTCGCGCCGGGCATCGCGATCCGCCTCTACGCCGAGGCCGACTTCGACAGGCGCCCCGCGTTCACCGACCCCGAGATCCTCCGCACCAACCTCGCAGCCGTCATCCTGCAGGCCGCGTCGCTCGGGCTCGGGGCGCTCGAGGACTTCCCGTTCCTGCAGCCGCCCGACCCGCGCGGCATCAAGGACGGCCGCGACCTGCTGCGCGAGCTCGGTGCCATCACCCCGAAGGGCGACATCACCCGCATCGGCCGGGAGCTCGCGCGCCTGCCCGTCGATCCGCGGTTCGGGCGGATGGCCCTGGCCGGCAGGGATGCGGGCGTCGCCCACGAGGTCATCGCGATCGTCGCGGGCCTGACGATCCAGGACCCGCGGGAGCGTCCGCTCGAGCGGCGCGAGGAGGCCGACCGCTCGCACGCGCGGTTCGTCGACCCGACGAGCGACTTCATCACGCTGCTGGCGCTCTGGCGGCACCTGCAGGCGCAGCAGGCGGCGCTGTCGGGCAACCAGTTCCGCAAGGCGTGCAAGGCGGAGCACCTCTCGTTCCTGCGCGTGCGGGAGTGGCAGGACGTGGTGCGGCAGCTCACGAACGCGATGGGGCTGAAGCCCGACCCCACCGGTCGCGCCGCCCGTTCGTCGAGCAGTGCCGCCGCCCGTTCGTCGAGCAGTGCCGCCGCCCGTTCGTCGAGCAGTGCCGCCGCCCGTTCGTCGAGTAGCGCCGAAGGCGCGTATCGAGACGCGCAGCGCAGTGGTCTCGATACGCCGGCTTCGCCGGCTACTCGACCAGCGGAGGGGGCGGCTCGACCAGCGCAAGGAGCGGAGGGGGCGGAAGGCGTCGACGCCGTCGCCGTCCACAAGGCGCTGCTCGCGGGCCTCCTCGGCCGCATCGGCGTGCTCGACGAGACGCAGAAGCCGCAGCAGCCGCGCCCCGGCGAATCGAAGCGGCGGATGCGCGCCCGCGCCGAGTACATCGGCGCTCGCGGCGCGCGGTTCCAGATCTTCCCGGGCTCCGGTCTCGCGAAGAGCCCGCCCCGCGCGGTCATGGCCGCCGAGCTCGTCGAGACGAGCCGCCTCTTCGCCCGCACCGTCGCATCCATCGACCTCACCTGGGCCGAGCCGCTCGCGGGCGACCTGGCGAAGCGCCAGGTGAGCGAGCCGCACTGGGAGCGCAAGCAGGGCGCGGTCGTCGCCTACGAGAAGGTCACGCTCTTCGGCGTGACGATCGTCGAGCGGCGGCGCGTGCAGTTCCAGCGCATCGACCCGGCGCACGCGCGCGAGCTCTTCATCCGCCACGCGCTCGTCGAGGGCGAGTGGGACAGCCCGCAGGACTTCGACCGCAGGAACCGCGAGCTGCGGCGCGAGATCGAGCGGCTCGAGGAGCGGCAGCGGCGCCGCGATCTGCTGGTCGGCGACGAGGCCGTCTTCGACTTCTTCGACGCGCGCATCCCGGCCGACGTCGCCTCGACGCGGGGATTCGAGGGGTGGTGGCGGAAGGCCCGCGAGGAGACCCCCGACCTGCTGACGATGACCCGCGAGGACCTCACGGGCGAGGATGCGCGCGTCGACACCGCCGCGTTCCCCACCCGGTGGCAGCAGGGCGAGCAGCGCCTGCGCCTCAGCTACCGCTTCGAGCCGGGCGCCGCAGACGACGGGCTCACCGTGCACGTGCCGCTCGCCGTGCTGCCGCGGCTCAGCCCCGCCGGGTTCGACTGGCTCGTGCCGGGCATGCGCGAGGAGCTGCTGACGGCGATGATCAAGAGCCTGCCGAAGCATGTGCGCAAGCACGTCGTGCCGGCCGCCGACTGGGCGCGCGGCATGCTCGCCGAGCTGCCCGACGAGCCGCCGGCCGACGAGCGGGGCGGCGCGCGCTCGATCGCGGAGGTGCTCGCCGCGCGCATCTCCCGCACCGCCTACGTGCAGTCCACCGCCGAGGACGTCGACTGGCACCGCATCCCCGATCATCTGAAGCCGACGTTCGCGGTCGAGGACGCCCGCGGCCGCCGGCTCGGCGCCGACAAGGATCTCGAGGCGCTCAAGCGCCGCTTCGCCGGCCAGGCGCGCACCCAGGTCGCGAAGGCGGCGGTGAAGGTGACGAGCGATCTCGAGCGCGACGAGGTTCCCGGCTTCGACACCGACCTGCCCGAGCACATCGACGTGCGGCAGGGCGGCAACACCGTGCGCGCCTACCCCGGCTACGCGATCACCGGCAAGGGCGCGGGCGGCGCAGCGACCGTCGGCGTGCGGCTCGCATCGACCCGCGAGGCGCAGCAGCGCGACCAGCGGGCCGCGGTGCGGCAGCTGCTGCTGCGGCAGGTGCCGAGCCCGGCGCCGTACGTACAGTCGAGCCTGACGAGCGCCGAGAAGCTCGCGCTCGGCGCGAGCCCCTACCCGTCGACCGACCGGCTCTTCGCCGACCTGATGCTCGCGATCATCGACGCCGAGCTGGGCGCCGCGCCGCCCGCGACGGTCGCCGAGTTCGAGGCGGTGCGCGCCCGCGTCGCAGACGGTCTCGTCGACCGCATGTTCGCGCTCGCGGCGCAGGTGGCCCGCATCCTCACCGCCGCGCGCCTGGCCGACCGGGCGATCCGCGACGGCGCGAGCCTCGCGCACATGGCGGCGCTCGCCGACGCCCGCGCGCAGCTCGAGCAGCTCGTCTTCGACGGCTTCGTCAGCCGCACGGGCCTCGACCGGCTCGGCCGCCTCGAGGTGTACGTGCGCGCGATCGAGCACCGCGTCAAGCGCCTGCCCGAGACCGCCAACCGCGACCGCGCCTGGATGACCGAGGTCGAGCAGGCGACTGCGCTGTTCCTCGAGGCGGGGGGCGCGCTGCCGCTGCCCGCGTCGGTGACGGATGCGCCGGCGGGAGCCGACGGGTCGGCGAAGGCCGAGCGGCTGGTCGCCGCACGGTGGCTGCTGGAGGAGCTGCGCGTCAGCCTCTTCGCGCAGCAGCTGGGCACCGCCGGCCCGGTCTCGCTGCAGCGCATCCGCAAGGCCCTCACGCCCTGACCCTCCCCCGCTCGTCGAGACGAACGCCACCAGAGAAGGACACGCGATGGACCCCGACCGCTACGGCCCCTCCTGGCAGCGCAACGCCCTCGCACCCGGCTTCCTCGGCGCGCTCGCGCTGATCGTCGCGCAGCTGCTGCTCGAGACGGAGTGGTTCGGCACGCTGCGGTTCGTGATCGCGGTGCTCGCGCTCATCGTCGGCTGGTTCGCCTTCCAGGCGCGGCACTGGTGGTGGGTGCCGGTGATGCTCGCGATCGCGGTCGCGTGGAACCCGGTGCTGCCGTTCGACATCGCCGGCCCCGTCTGGGTGGGCGCGCACTGGGTGGCGGCGCTCGCCATGCTCACCGCAGCCGCCCTCATCAAGGCACCGCGCGACGACGACCGCACCTGACCTCACCCCCGCCCCCGCCCCGCCGGTCGAGCCGGTCGCGCAGCGACCGAGTCGAGACCACCCCCGCTCCCCCCTCCGCTGGTCGAGCCGGTCGCGCAGCGACCGAGTCGAGACCACCCCCACTCCCCACCCCGCCGGTCGAGCCGGTCGCGCAGCGACCGAGTCGAGACCACCCCATCCCACCCCGCTGGTCGAGCCGGTCGCGCAGCGACCGAGTCGAGACCACCCCCGCTGGGCGGGACCCCGTGACTCCACCCCCGCTCTGGCGTACCGTTCCCCCAAGGACCACCGCCGCCGAGCAGAGGAGCCGCCATGCCGCGCATCCCGCTCCTCGCCGCGGTCGCGACAGCCGCGGCGCTCACCCTCACCGGATGCTCCGGCAACGTGCCGCCGCCGAACTACGCGACGACGGCGCCCGGCGCCGACGGCCCGAGCCCCGCGGCACCGGCGCCCGACTCGGCGCCGCCGGTGACCGCATCCGACCCCGGCGCCGAGGGCTCGACCGCCTACGACCGCTGCCCCGACAGCCTCATCGACGCGTGGCTGTGGCTCGGCGACGACCCCTCGCTGACCGCCGCCGACCTGGAGCCCGTGCCGAACGGCCCCGGCGACCTGCCGACCGGCGAGGTCGTCGTCGTCTGCTCGGTCGCCCTCACCGATCCGACCGGCGCCGCGACGCACACGCTCAGCGTGCTCGAGGGCCCGGGCACGGTGCCCGAGACCGTCGCCGGGGTCGCCGGCGAGCGCGGCTTCGAGGAGGAGCCCGCCGAGGGCGATGCGGCGCTCATCCTCGTCAGCGAGGACGCCGCGACCCGCTACGTGCTGCACCGGCCCGGCGCCGACGTGCTCACCGATGGCGGCATCGAGTCGACCGAGGACCGCTACCTGCTCGAGGGCACCGTTGCCACGCAGTGACGCGGCCGCGTCGCGCGCCGGCCGTGCCTCGCTCGCGGGCGGCCTCGTCGCATCCGCCCTCCTCGCCCTCGCGGGCTGCGTGCCGCTGCCGCCGCCGCTGCCGACCGACGAGCCGACCGCCACGAACACGCTCGACGTCGATCGCTGCCCGGACGCGATCGTCGACGCATACCTGCGCGAGCTGACCGGCGACCCCGACGCGAGCGCGGCCTCGATGCGCGCGAGCGAGGTCGACCACCCGGTGCCGCTGCCGCTCGGCGGCGCCGAGGTGCACTGCGGCACGAGCCTGCGCGACGGCTCGGCGGTGACGACGCTCCTCGTGCTGCAGGGCGAGGATGTTCCCGAGCAGGTGCGGGGCGCCGCGATGGGGCTCCGAGTCGCCGAGGACCGCCTCGGCGACGGCGGCGGATGGGTCGCGCACGCGCCCGACTACACCTCGACGGTGCTGCTGGGCCGTCCGCACGCCGCGGCCGCGCCGGCCGTCCAGGGTGTGGCGGATGCGCCGGCCTGGGTCATGCAGGCGCTCGCGGCCGCCCCCTGAGCCGGTCGGCGCCGCCGAGTCCTAGGCTTGCCTGGTGCGTGCATACGGCGAGGTGCTGAGGGTCCCGGGGCTCGCGCGCATCATCCTGGCGCAGCTCATCGCGCGACTGCCGGCGGGCATGTACTCGCTCGGCATCCTGATGCACATGGAGCACCAGCACGGCTCCTACACGGCAGCCGGCCTCGTGCTCGCCGCCTTCTCGGTGGGCATGGCGGCGGCCGGGCCGTTCGTCTCGCGGCTGATGAGCCGCTTCGGCACGGTGACGGTGCTCGTCGTCACGACCGTCGTGTCGGTGTCGGCGCTCTCGTCGATCGCGTCGCTCAGCCTGCCGCTCTGGGCCGACGTGGCCGCGGGCCTCGTGGCAGGCGCCGCGATGCCGCCGATCGTGCCGACGGTGCGCACGCTCTACCCGCGCATGGTGCCGCAGCGGCTGCTGTCGCCGCTGTTCTCGTTCGACGCGGCGCTGCAGGAGATCATCTGGGTGTTCGGGCCGGTGCTGCTGACGCTGCTCGTGTCGGCGCTCGGCACGGGGCCGACGATGCTCGTCACGATCGCCATCCAGGCGGGCGGCGCGGCGCTGTTCATCGTCTCGCCCGAGGTGCGCCGGCTGCGGATCCCGCCCACCTCGCGCAAGCTCGGCCGCGTGCTGCGGAAGCCCCCGGTGCTGCTCGCGGTGGCGGTGTCGGCCATGTTCATCGGCGGCTTCTCGGCGGTCGAGGCGGGCGTCATCGCGACGTTCGGCGAGGGCGCGCTCGAGGCGGGGCTCGTGCTCGCGGTCTCGGCGATCGGCTCGCTCATCGGCGGCTTCGCGGTCGGCAGCCGCGGCATCGGCCCGTGGTCGGTGGCGATCCGGCTGACGATCGTGCTCGCCGGCATGGCGCTCGCGCTGCCGATGACCGAGGTGATCGGCCTGTCGGCGGCCCTCTTCATCGCCGGCCTCGGCACGGCGCCCGCGCTCGCAGCGTTCTCGGCGATCATCGCCGGCACGGTGAAGTTCGCCGACACCCCCGAGGCCTACGCCTGGATCGGCACCGGCCAGCTGCTCGGGGCCGCGCTGGGCTCCGCTGTCGCGGGCATCGCGATCGATGCGGTCGGCGGCGTCGGCGCCGTCTGGGTGGCGGTCGTGATGGTCGCGCTCGCAGCGCTGCTCGCGGCCGTCTTCCGCCGCCACCAGCCCGACCTGCGGCACGGCATCGGCGATCCACCCGACACCGCGCCGGTGGAGCTGCCGCGCTGATCGAGCAATGCCGCCCACGCGATCTGGTGCCTGCAGACCGCCAAGGACCGCGACCACGAGCGCATTGAACACCTCGGCCGCGACAACCGTTTGTGCCACCGGCACCCCAAGCGTGGGTCCGACAGGCTTCCTTCACGCCTGCCAGAGAGCGAGCTGCCTCCAGTTAGCGGGAAAGCCCATACTCGCCGTCGAGAGTGCCGTCTCGCTGGGAAATTCGTCCATCAGCACGGTAAGACGCTCTGGCCATCCCGATTCGGGCTCGAACGCACGTAGCAGGTAGGCGGTCACGGCGAGCGCGTTGTACAGACCGAAGTCGCTCTTCGGTCGCGTTTCGTCGCGCAGATGGTCGAGCACGGGCACAACACCTCGACGGGGTCGTTGTGGGGCGACGACCAGCTTGCGGTTGAAGAGCCGCGCGTGGTGCGCGGCGACGTTGCGGACGTAGTTCAAGCTTGCGATCCAGCTCGCCATGACCCGCTTTGAAGGGACTCCGAAGCTCGTCGCGATGGTCGTGGCGAGGTCGTTTCGCAGGCCGCCGTACAGCCGACTCAGTTGCCCGAACTCGAGCACTTCGGTGACTGCCCATATCGGCATGCGGCCGTCGTACTTCTCCCGGAAGTGGGCCACGAAGGCTTCGTCCGAGCCGTCCAGGCGCTCTTGGACTCGACGCAACCAGGCCTGGTGGGGGCTCTCCGCCCCGTCGACGGACTCGGGCGCCTCCGTGAACGTGGACACGAACCACTCGGACTCGAGGTGCGCGAACGGCGACCTGCGACCAAGTTCGTGGCCGAACTGCACCCTGAGCGAGACCTCGATCCGCTCGAGCGCCTCAAGCACGAGCAGCCGCAAGTCGCGATCGAAGTCGATGAGCTCTCTCGCGTGGTGAACTGATGTCCCCTCGCGGTAGTGCCCCAGGACACGTACGCGCGTCTTGCCGTCGTCACCTACGACGCGCTCCGACTCACGGAACGGGTACAGGTAGCCGGTGAGCCGGTAGTAGCCGACGGCACGAAGCAGGGCGCCCGCATCATCGCGAGGCTCGATGTCCGCTCCACGCTCCGCCAGCCGTGCGAGCTGTTCGTCGATCGACAGCCATGGCTTCGAGTAGTGCACGCTGAGTCCCCAGGCGAAAAGAAAATCAGCCCGAGCCGTGAGGCGAGCGGGCTGATCCTGATACGACGAACGTAGCACGATCCACTGACGTGGGCGCGGGGCGGCCTGGCACAATCGAGGCCATGCCCGCCGATCTGCCCATGCTCGACGGCCGCGCGCTGCCGGCGCTCGGCTTCGGCCTCTACAAGGTGCCCGCCGAGCAGACCGCCGAGGTCGTCGCCGCCGGGCTCGACGCCGGCTACCGGCTCGTCGACGGCGCCGAGTTCTACGGCAACGAGCGCGAGCTCGGCGAGGCGCTGCGGCGGGCCGAGCAGCAGGGCGTCGCGCGCGACGCGCTCACCGTGACGAGCAAGTTCTGGGGCGAGGCGTCGCAGGAGCCCGCGGCGGTGCGCGAGGCGTTCGCCCAGAGCGAACGAGCGCTCGGAACGCCGATCGACGTCTACATGATCCACTGGCCGCGGCCGGCCCGCGATCGCTACGTCGACGTGTGGCGCACGCTCGTCGAGCTGCGCGACGAGGGCCGGGTGCGCACGATCGGCGTCAGCAACTTCACGCACGAGCACCTGCGCCGGCTCATCGAGGAGACCGGCGTGACGCCCGCGATCAACCAGGTCGAGTCGCACCCGTGGCTGCCGCAGCACGAGCTGCGCGCGTTCCACCGCCACCACGGCATCGTCACGCAGGCGTGGAGCCCGCTCGGCCGCTCGCGGGTGCTGCACGACCCGACGATCCAGCGGATCGCCGCCGCGCACGGCGTGAGCCCCGCGCAGGCGATCATCCGGTGGCACCTGCAGCTCGGTGGCGCCCTCATCCCCAAGTCGACGCATCCGCACCGCCTGCGCGAGAACCTCGACGTCGACGGGTTCCGCCTCGGCGACGACGACATGGCCGCGATCGCGGCGCTCGAGACCGGCGAGCGCACCGGCACGCATCCCGACGACCGCAACTGACCGACACCGACGACCGACACCGACAGCGACGAGCCACGTGACCCAGACCGACCCCGCGCCCACCCCCGACGAGACCCCGCACCTCCCCCACGCCCACGCCGTGACGTGGGGCGTCGCCGCGCTCCCGCACCGGGGCCCGAAGCGCGAGCTCACCACCGAGCGCATCGTCGAGGCCGCGATCGAGATCGCCGACACCGACGGGCTGGATGCGGTGAGCATGGGCCGCGTCGCGGCCGCGGTGGGCGTGGCGCCGATGTCGCTCTACCGGTACGTCACCGGCAAGGACGACCTGCTCCTGCTCATGTACGACGCCGCGAGCGAGGTGACCGTGCCCGGCACCGGCAGCACGTGGCGGGAGCGGCTGCGGGAGTGGGCGATGTTCGTGCGGGCGACCTACGACGCGCACCCCTGGCTCGCCGACCTGCCGCCCAGCTCGACCCCGACCACGCCCAACCGGCTCGCGATCATCGAGGCCGGCCTCGCCGCGCTCGAGGGCGTGCCGGCGCCCGACCGCATGAAGCTGCCGACGCTGCTGCTGCTGCTCGGCTACATCGCGCTCTACTCGCGCGCGTCGAGCAACGCGGGCGTCGACGAGGCGGTGCGGCAGGCGCTGCCGCAGCTCGTGACCGACGAGCGGTTCCCGCTGCTGGCGCCGGCCGTGCGCGAAGGCGTGTTCGAGGCCCGCGAGACCGACGCGGAGCGCGGCTTCGGCTTCGGCCTGTCGCGACTGTTCGACGGCATCGAGCGCTGGCTCGAGCGCACGGAGGAGGATCGGCCGTTCGAGCGCCTGCCCACGGCCGTGCTGCAGGACAAGCAGGTGCGCGAGACGGCGCGGGCGGTCGAGAAGGCGCGCGCCGAGCTGCGGCAGGCGGAGTCGAAGGCGGCGGATGCGCTGCTGAAGTCCGTCGAGCGGCTGCGCGCGGAGGAGGCCAAGGCCGAGGCCGCCGCGGCGAAGGCGGCCGCGAAGGCCGACCTGCGCGCCGCGAAGGCGGAGGCGAAGGCCCGCAAGTAGCGTCGCCCTCCCGCTCGCCCTCCCGCCCCCACCCGCTCGTCGAGCAGGCCCGCAGGGCCGTATCGAGACGACCGCCCACCCCGCCCGCTCGTCGAGTAGGCCCGCAGGGCCGTATCGAGACGATCGCCCACCCACCCCGCTCGTCGAGTAGGCCCGCAGGGCCGTATCGAGACGAGACCACCCCGAGACGCCCCACTCCCCGCCCCGCCGGTCGAGCCGCGCCCGCAGGCCGCGAGTCGAGACCACCCCGAGACGCCCCACTCCCGCAAAAGGTTGGGCTGTGCTTCCCCCCGAACAGGCGCACAGTGAGAGCATGACCCGCAGACTCCTCTCGATGGCCGGCATCGTCATCGCCGGCAGCGTGCTCCTCACCGGCTGCGGCGCCCTCGGCAGTCAGCAGTCCGCGGGCGAGCCCGGCGCCCCCGTCACCGACGGCAGCGCGCCCGACTGGGCCGAGCAGCCCGACCTCGCCCCGCAGCCCGGCTCCGAGGAGTCCGGCGGCGATCAGGGCGCCAGCGGGGGCGGCCAGCCCGAGGAGGCCCCCGACGAGGATCGCGCCGTCATCATCTCGGGCACCATGAGCATGCGGGTCGGCGACCCGATCACGATGGCGGATGCGGTGGCCGACGCCGCCGAGGCCCGTGGCGGCTCGATCGACCGGCGGGCCGAGGGCGCGTCGACCGACTTCCAGCCGGCGTGGGCGATGCTCACCGTCCGCGTGCCGGCAGCGCAGGTCGAGGATCTGCTCACGGCGCTGCGCGGGCTCGGCGAGGTGACGAGCGTGGACCTCGGTGAGCAGGTCGTGACGAATCAGGTGCGCGACCTCGAGGTGCGGGTGGAGGCATCGCGCGCATCCGTCGACCGCCTCACCGACCTGCTGACGACGGCGGCCGACACCGAGACGCTGCTCGAGGTCGAGGCGCAGCTGACGCAGCGCACGAGCGAGCTCGAGCAGCTGCTGTCGGAGCAGCGGGCGCTCGAGGATCAGGTGGCGATGTCGACGATCGAGGTGCGCATCAGCTCGACGACGGTCGAGGGGCCGACGGGCACGCCGAGCTTCTGGGACGGCCTGGTGGCAGGCTGGAGCGCGTTCCTCGCCTGGGGCGCGACGGCGCTGTACGCGCTCGGCCAGTCGGTCCCGGCGCTCGTCGCGCTCGCGATCCTGGCGCTCGTCGCCTGGCTCGTCATCCGCCGGCTGCTGCGGCGCCTGCCGGCACCGGCGGCCGCGCCGGCGTCAGCGGTCGCGAACCCCGCACCCAAGGCACCGCTCGCCGAGTAGCGCCGCAACCCCCGCTCCCCACCGCTCGTCGAGTAGGCCCGAAGGGCCGTATCGAGACGACACGAGACGAGAGCCCCCGCTACCCCTCGTCGATCTCCGGATGCCGCCGGATGATCACCCGGCGCAGCACGAACACCAGCAGCCCGACGAGCGCCGGGAACAGCGCGACCGCGCCGATCGTGACGTAGAAGGTCCAGTCCAGGTGCTCCGGCATCTCAGATGGCCCTCTCCCAGACGTGGTCGAGCAGCATGAGCACGATCGGATGACCGTGCTCGTCGCGCCCGGCGAGGCGGATGTAGGTCAGGTTCGCTCCGGCCGTCAGGCGGGCGATGTCCAAGTCCTGCTGGGAGGCCCAGACGTGCAGGCTCTGGAGCCCGCGGACGTTGGCGTTCAGGTCGGCGAGGATCTCCTCGATCTGCGCGTCGCTGTAGGTGGTGCTGGGTTCAAGTAGTTCGCTTATGGACAACGAGTGTACCCCAAGTGGGGTACATCCGACGCACTCCGGGCGGCTCGTCCGCAGTCCCGATCGCGCCGGATCCGCCACGCACGGCCAGCCCACGTCCAAGTGCGCGGGGCATGATGGCCCGCATGAGCGCGACCACCCTGCCCGACGCTCCGAGCTTCGACGCCCCCGCGGTCGTCGACGCGATCGCCGCGTGGATGCCCACGACCCGCTGGTACCCGTTGAAGGGCCAGCAGGTCGACGTCTCCCTCGAGCAGCGCTACGACCTCCGCGATGCCGACGCCGCGATCCTGCTGCTGCGCGCGGGCGAGACGCTGCTGCAGGTGCCCGTCGCCTGGCGCGACGAGCCGGGCGCCTCGCCGATCGCGCAGCTCGACGGGCGCTGGCTCGTCGACGCCTGCGCCGACCCGCAGGCGGTGCAGGCGATCCTCGACGTGGCAGCCGGAGCGCGCGAGGTCGACGGCCTCGCGGGCGACGCGACCTCCGCGCCCGCGCCGGCCGGCGACATCCGCGTCATCGCCGGCGAGCAGTCGAACACCTCCATCATCGGCGGCGACGGCACCTGGATCGCGAAGGTGTTCCGCGTCGTCTCCCCCGGCGACAACCCCGACGTCGTGGTCACCGGCGCGCTCACCCGCGCCGGCTGCCGGCGCGTGCCGCACCTGCTCGCGTCGCTCGCGGGCACCTGGCCGGCCGGCGACGCGTTCGTCACCGGCCACCTGCTGGCGGTCTCGCAGTTCGTCGCGGGCGCCGACGACGCGTGGGAGCTGTTCCGCCAGCACGCCCTCGCGACGCTGCGCGGCGAGCAGCGCGACCTGCCCGACGCGCGAGCGCTCGGCGCCGCGGTGGCGACGGTGCACCACGACCTGGCGGATGCGCTCGGCACGGCAGCGGCGACGGAGTCCGACACCCTGCGGTTCGTCACGGGCCTCGAGCAGCGGCTCGCGTGGGCGCGCGAGCAGGCGGCCGGCGCGCTCGCCGAGCTCGACGAGGGCCTCGACGCGGCGGCGGCGCGGCTGCGCGAGATCACCTCGATCGGCGAGCTGCAGCAGATCCACGGCGACCTGCACCTCGGGCAGGTGCTGCGCGGCGCCGACGGCGGCTGGCTGCTGCTCGACTTCGAGGGCGAACCGCTGCGCCCGATGCACGAGCGCTCGGTGCGCGAGCCGACGCTGCGCGACGTGGTGGGCATGCTGCGCTCGTTCGACTACGCCGCCGGCTCGGCGCTGCAGGAGCTGCCGGATGCCGATGGCGCGGCGGCCGGCGACTGGGTCTTCCAGCGGCAATCGGAGTTCCTGGCCGGGTACGCGGAGGAGGCGGGCCCGGTCGATCCCGACGACCCGGTGCTGCGCGCCCTCCTGCTCGACAAGGCCCTCTACGAGGTCGTCTACGAGGTGCGCAACCGCCCCACCTGGCTGCCGGTCCCGCTGGAGGCCGTGCGGGCGCTGGTCACTCCTCCCCCGCCGGTCGAGTAGCTCCCGGACGAAGTCCGGGCGCGTATCGAGACCATGACCAGCCGCACGAAGGCAGTCGCCCTCACCGCGATCGCCGCCCTCGCCCTCCTGCTCGCCATCGCCCTCTGGCCGCGCCCCACCGCATCCCCCGACCCGCAGACGAGCAGCATGCCCGACGCCTCCCTCCCGCCCGACGCCCCGGTCGCCGTCTTCATCGGCGACTCCTACACCGTCGGCACCGGCACGTCGCTCGATGGCAGCGGCTTCCCCGCGATCCTCGGCGAGCGCCGCGGCTGGCGTGTGGTCAACCTGGCGATCCCCGGCACCGGCTACGCGACGGGCCGCGCCGACGGCCTGTGCCCGCCGGCCGGCTGCACCGCCTATGTCGGGATGCTGGCGGATGCGGCGGCGCACGACCCGGACGTCGTCGTCGTGTCGGGCGGGCGCAACGACCTGGCGCGGCAGCACCTCGAGCCCGCGGTGGTCGCCTTCTACCGCGAGCTGCGGCAGCAGCTGCCGGACGCCCGTCTCGTCGTCACCTCGCCGCTCTGGGACGATTCCCCCACGCCGCAGTCGCTCGTGGAGCTGCGCCGCCTCGTCGAGCGCGAGGCGACGGCCGCAGGCGCTGAGTACCTCGACCTCGGCGACCTCTTCGCCGGCCGTCCCGACCTCATCGCGCCGGACGACCTCCATCCGGACGAGGAGGGCCTCGCGCTCATCGCGGCCCGCATCGACGAGCTGCTGGGCTAGCGACGCTGCGTCACTGCATATGATCGCGACCGTGACAAAGACCGACTGGGCTCCCGGAAGACTGCGCGGCATCGCGCCTGGCCCATGGACGTGCTACCTGGAAGCCGAGTCGGCGATCAACTTCAGCGAGATCTTCGGAGCGCTCTACCTAGGCTTCCGCTCGTACCTCAACAGCGGATCGATGACGCGATCGGATGTCGAGATCGGCCGCTACTGCTCGATCGGTCGAGGCGTCAGCATCGGTCTGGGGGTCCATGACGTCGACATGCTGTCGACTTCCCCGTTCTTCCAGGCCGCGGAGCCGTTGACGGCGGCGACTCTCGTCTCGACGGATCCGAGGCGCAGGGTCGTCATCGGGCATGACGTCTGGATAGGTGACGGCGCGAAGGTCGCTTCCGGCGTCACGATCGGGACCGGGGCTGTGATCGCGGCTGGCGCCGTGGTGACACGAGATGTGCCGCCGTACTCGATCGAGGGCGGCGTGCCTGCGAAGCAGATCAGGTGGCGGTTCGACGAATCGATCCGTCGACGCCTGCTCACGTTGCGCTGGTGGGAGTTCGACCCCGCGCTCCTGCAAGCACTCGTCGACGCCGACCTGCTCGCGTCGATCGAGCGACTGGAGGGGGTGGCTGCTGCTCCGCGGTGGGGAGAGAGATACGAGCGCCTGGATGGTCGAGCAGATCCCGCGTGAGCGGCGTCGAGGGCCCGATGCGGCGGGCCCTTCGACGACCGTTCAGCGGTTGCGGTAGCGCTCCACGATCTCCGCGGGGATGCGGCCGCGCGTCGCGACCTTCAGCCCCTGCGACTCCGCCCACTCGCGGATGTCTGCGGTCTCGCTGCTGCCGCCGCGGCGGCTGGGTGCCGCGTTCGACGTCTTGCGACGCCCGGAGACGCGACGCGATGCGCGGATGTAGCGCTCGAGGTCGTTCTCGAACTCCTCGATGTGCGCATTGTTGAGATCGATCTCGTACTCGGCTCCATCGAATGCGAAGCGCACGGTGCGGCCTGCGCCGTCGTCGATCGCGTCACCCGTGAAGTCATCGACGAGCTGGACCAAGGTCTTCTTTGCCATGCGCAAAAGGTAGCGCATTCAACCCTCTGCACCTATTCCCGCCCGAGAAGAATCGGGGTACATGAGGAAAGGCTCAGTCGTCGAGAGAAGCGGCGAATTCCTTGAGCCAGGAACGGAGGCCGGGGCCGATGTCCTCACGCTCCGTCGCCATCTCGACATTCGCCTTGATGTAGTCGAGCCGGTCGCCCGTGTCGTACCGGCGGCCGCGGAAGATGACGCCGTGCACGCCGCCGTCGGAATCGTCCTGCGCCATGGTCAGCAGCGCATCCGTCAGCTGGATCTCGCCACCACGGCCCGGCTTCGTGCGCTCGAGCACCGGGTAGATCTCGGGCTTCAGCACGTAGCGCCCGACGATCGCCAGATTCGAGGGCGCAGAGCCGCTCTCGGGCTTCTCGACAAGGCCACGGACGCGCACGACGTCATCCTCGTCGGTCGCCTCGACCGTCGCGATGCCGTAGAGGTGCGCCTGCGACGGGTCGACCTCCATGAGCGCCACGACGCAGGTATCGCGCACGTCATGCACCTCGAGCATGCGCTCGAGCAGGTGGTCGCGCCTGTCGATGATGTCATCGCCGAGGAGCACGGCGAACGAATTGTCACCCACATGCGCCTTCGAACGGAGGACAGCGTGCCCGAGCCCTTTCGGGTCTCCCTGCCGCACATAGTGCACATTCGCCAGATCGGTGGACTCCGCGACGCGCGAAAGGCGATCCTCATCGCCCTTCTTCATGAGGATGGCCTCAAGTTCCGTCGCGCGATCGAAATGGTTCTCGAGCGCATTCTTGTTCCGCCCGGTCACGAACAGCACATCGGGCAACCCGGCACGCACCGCCTCTTCGACCACGTACTGGATGGCTGGCTTGTCGACGACCGGAAGCATCTCCTTCGGGAGCGCCTTGGTCGCCGGGAGGAATCGCGTGCCGAGGCCTGCAGCAGGAATCACGACCTTGGTGACGGAATGCGGCATGGGGTCAGGCTAGTGGGTGGAAGAATTGCCGTCATGTCTGAGGTCGGCGCGCGTGACGGGATGCATGGAGAGAGCCAAGCCTGTCGAGCCTCGCGCCTGGCGCACAACGTCGCGATGGCGAGCAGCACCGCGTCGCGCTCACTGCTGGAGGACCCGCTCACCTTCGGGGTGCAGGTCGCACGGCGCTTCCCTCGTGCTCGCACCGCCCTGCTGTCGCTCGCTCGTGCCACTGGCGGCCCGGAGCGCGAACTCGCCCGGATCTGGCTTTCGGGTGACCTCACCGCCACACGAGCGATGCTCGACGAGTTCTCGGCGAAAGGGTCGCTCGGTCGCCTCGCGGCCGAGATCGCGCAGGCATCGGGGCGTCCGGAGCTGATCGTCGACGACCCGGCAGTGCACTCCGTCGCGCGTGCCCGAGCGGCGTGGCAGCTGGGCGAGGCGTCGAAGGCGATCGCTCTCCTCGCCGACCGCGCCCCGCGGACGCGGCTCCATCGCGTGCTCCGTGCCGAGCTGGCGCTCATGACGCCCGGAACGCGGCTGAGATGGAGCCCTGGCGACGGAACCCGCCTCGGCCAGCCGCGATCGGGGATCCTGCACCTCCTGACGAACTCCCTCCCCCATACGCAATCCGGCTACACCGTCCGGTCGCACGCGGTGCTGACGGCGCAGCGCGAGGCAGACCTAGCGCCGACCGCGATGACGCGCGTCGGCTACCCGGTGGTCGTGGGCGGGATCGGCGCCGCGACGCTCGACGTGGTCGACGGCATCGAGTACCACCGCGCACTGCCGCGCCGGCTCGCCGCGACCCCTGATGGACGGCTCGTGCAGCAGGCGGATGCGCTGCTGTCGCTGGCCAGGCGGGTGCGGCCGGCGGCACTGCAAACCACGACGCACTACCCGAACGCGATCGTCGTCCGGGAGGTCGCGCAGGCGCTTCACGTGCCCTGGGCCTACGAGGTGCGCGGCATGCTCGAGCAGACCTGGGTCGCGGGGCTCGGCAGCGAGGAGGCTCGGCAGCGGGCGCTCGCGAGCGAGCGGTTCCGCTTGACCCGCGAGCGCGAGGCCGAGCTGGCCGCCGTGGCGGATGCGGTGTTCACGCTCTCGGCCAGCATGCGGGACGACCTGGCAGCTCGTGCTGTGCCTCGGGAGCGCGTCCGTCTGGTGCCCAACGGCATCGATGCCGCACTCCTGGAGCGCACCCCGCCGCTCGCTGAGGGGGCCCGTGAGGCTCTCGGCTTGCCTCGCGAGGGCTTCTGGGTGGGCTCCGCATCCTCCTTGGTCGACTACGAGGGCTTCGACGTCCTGCTGGAGGCCGCGAGGATCGCGAGGTCGCGAGGCCATGACGTGCGGGTGCTGCTCATCGGCGAGGGCACGGCGCGACGAGCGCTCGAGGCCCAGGCGACCGCTGCTGGCTTGGCGGACGTCGCGGTGTTCACCGGCCGAGTCACGCGCGATGTCGTGGACGCCCATCGGGATGCGCTCGACCTCATCGTGGTTCCGCGGCACGATCGCGACGTCACGCGCACCGTGTCGCCGCTCAAGCCGGTCGAGGCCATGGCGAGCGGTCGCCCACTCATCGTGAGCGCATTGCCTCCCCTGCTCGAGACGATCGGCACCGAGCTCGAGCACGCTGGCGCGGCGGTGCCCGCTGGCGATGCGCCCGCGCTCGCTGAGGCCATCGAGCGCCTGATCTCCGATCCGACGGCTGGAGCTCGCTTCGTCGCGCTCGGTCTGGCCCGTGCGGCCGAGCGCACGTGGGCTGCTGCTGGCTCGACGTACCGCCGTGTGTTCGCCGCAATCGGCGCGGAAGCGTCGATGTGGGAACATTGACCGCACCCGCCCAAGGCGGCTCGCCCCCCATGACCCCGACACAGATTGCTCAGGAACGCGCATGACCTCTACGTCGCAGCGACCTGAGTCCAAGGGACTCCGGACGCAGTGGCGGCGGGCGTGGGCGACCCGTCAGGCCGGCGCCAGCGCGTTGACCGCCCCGCTCCGACAGGAGCTGCAGCGACAGTACGGCGACCTCACTCATCTCCGGCGGGTCGGCAGCCGCCCTCCCCTTCGCGAGTACTTCACCGAGCTCTGGGACAGGCGACACTTCATCTGGGCGGGGGCTCGAGGCAAAGCACTCACTCGCTACTCCAATGAGCGGCTGGGCGTGCTGTGGCACGTGATCAGACCTATGCTCGACGCTGCGTTCTACGGCGTGATCTTCGGCCTGGTCCTGCAGCTCTCACGGGGCATGGACAACTACGTGGCGTTCGTCATCATCGGCATCTTCATGTTCCAGCTGTCGTCGCGGGCGATCTCGGGCGGTGCGACGCTCATCCGCAGCTCGAAGTCCATGATTCGGGCGTTCGCCTTCCCGCGCGCATCGTTGGCCCTGTCCGACGTCTTGCGCGAGCTCATGACGTCGCTTCCCGCGATGGGGGTGATGTTCGCGGTGATCATCGCGGTTCCACCGCACGAGTTCCCCTCCGCGAGCTGGTCGTTCTTCCCAGTGGTGCTGGCGTTGCACTCCGTGCTGAATCTCGGCTTCACCCTCGTGTTCGGCTGGCTCGGCTCGGTGCTTCCCGATCTGGCTCAGGCCGTCAGCTTCGGCACGAGGCTCCTGATGTACGGCTCGGCCGTACTCTTCCCCATCGACCGCTTCGTGGACCATCCCACGGTGCTCGCCATCATCGAGTCGAATCCGATCTACGTGGTCCTGGACATGTATCGGGCTGTGCTCATGGACGGCGCCGTCCCGTCGGTCAGCGATTGGACGATGCTCTGCGCCTGGGCTTTCGGCCTCTTCATCGTCGGCTTCGGCATCTTCTGGTGGGATGAGGAGCGCTATGGACGCGAGTGATCTGGACGCCGGCTGGCGACTGAGCGCAGATCCGAAGGTCACGATCGTTGCCGAGAACGTGCGCCTCCGCTACACCGTGAACCGCTCCAAGGGCGGCGCCTGGTGGAGGCGAGGTCCGAAGAAGGCAGTGACGGGTCCAGTGCTCCGTGGGATCACCTTGGCGGCTCGCGAGGGCGAGATGATCGGAATCGTGGGCTTGAATGGCTCTGGCAAGAGCTCGCTGTTGCGCGTGCTCGCGGGCCTCCAGCCAGCGACCTCGGGCACAGTCGTGGCATCCGCTCAGCCTCAACTCCTGGGGGTGAGCGCAGCATTGGTGCCGGAGCTCTCCGGCGAGGAGAACATCTGGCTCGGGACGCTCGCGATGGGCATGTCCCCAGACGACGCTTACTTCGCGAAGGAGAGAATCGAGCAGCTCGCTGGGCTGGGCGACGCCATCCGGCAGCCGATGAACACGTACTCATCCGGGATGGGTGCGCGTCTTCGCTTCGCCATCTCAGTGGCGGCGGACCCTGAGATCCTGATGATCGATGAGGCGCTCTCCACCGGCGACGCGTCATTCACGGAGCGCGCCAAGGAGGCGATGCACGGGCTGATCACCCGCGCGGGCACCGTATTCCTGGTCAGCCACGCGGCGAAGACCATCGAAGACATGTGCACTCGAGCGATCTGGTTGGACTCGGGGACCTTGATCGCCGACGGCCCTGCCGACGAGGTGGCCACCATGTACCGGTACTACGCGCACAGCATCGCGCTCGGCAAGGACGAGGCCGCGAAGGGCGCACTGGCCAGCGCGACCGCCTCACATCCTCCTACCCTGAGCACATGACGCCGCGTTCGCGTCCGGCGCCATCCGCGCCGCAGAAGGTGATGACCGTGTATGGCACGCGTCCGGAGGCGATCAAAGTCGCGCCCGTGCTGGAGAAGCTCGCCTCCGATCCCCGCTTCGAATCCGTACCGGTGGTGACTGGGCAGCATCGCGAGATGCTCGATCAGGTGAACGAGATGTTCCACATCGCGCCGGCACACGACCTCGACATCCTGGCGCCGGGCCAGTCGCTCAACCAGATCGTCACGAGGGCGATCGCAGGACTCGACGAGCTCATCGTCGACGAGCAGCCCGACGTGGTGCTCGTCCAAGGAGACACGACGACGGCGATGGCGGCGGCGCTGGCCGGGTTCAACCGGCAGGTGCGAGTCGTCCACCTCGAAGCGGGACTCCGCACGGGCGACATCAGCTCGCCGTTCCCAGAGGAGGCGAACCGCAAGCTCGTGTCACAGGTCGCTCGCCTGCATCTCGCTCCGACGCGGAGAGCTCGCGACAACCTCATCAGGGAAGCCATCGACCCTTCGACGATCGTCGTCACCGGCAACACCGTGATCGACTCGCTCCTGGAGGCCGCGTCGTGGCGGACCGTTCCGCGCCACCCGGAGCTGGCGGCGGCCCTGAGCAGCGGTCGCCCCGTCATCCTGGCCACGATGCATAGACGTGAGAACTTGGGTGCGAGCATGCACGAGATCGCTGCTGCTCTCGCCGCTCTCGCGCGGCGACTGCCGGATCACATCCTCGTGCTTCCTGTGCACAGGAACCCCGCCGTCCGAGAGGCCGTCCTCCCCCACCTGGCTTCTGTGTCCAACGTCGTGATCACCGAGCCCCTGCAGTACGACGAGTTCACATCAGTCATGGCCGCGGCGCGGATCGTCATCACTGACTCCGGCGGAGTCCAGGAGGAGGCTCCGAGCCTCGGCAAACCTGTCCTGGTCCTGCGCGACACCACGGAGCGGCCCGAGGCAGTCGAGTCGGGGACGGTACGGCTCGTGGGCACGGAGCGGGACCGCATCGAGTTCGAGGCGTATCGTCTGCTCACCGACGGGAGCGCATACGCGGCGATGGCGAACGCCGTCAACCCGTACGGAGATGGCCGCGCGTCCGAGCGCGCTGTCGCCGCGATCGGGGCGATGCTGGGCATCGGCGCGGCACCGGAGGAGTTCGGGTCGTGAACCGCGCGCCAACTATCATCGACGTCGGGGCGTCGCGCTGCGCCTCCATGCGCTGCCGCTGATGAGCAGCGGCAGGAACGGAGACCATGTTCGAGGACCGCGTGATCCGCTGGATCGCATCGATCGACGCACCTGGCAACCCCATCGACAGATACTGCGAGACGTTCCAGATTCATCGGCAATCGCTCTCCGACAGCTTCGACCGGGGCGCGGACGTGCTGGAAAACCTCGACTCCTTCTCCGAGTACTGGTCCGGTGACGAGTCGCGGGACGAAGTCGTCCTCTTCGTCGTCGACGGCTCACCCGAGGGATCGCTAGACCTCGCTGCCCTCGTCGACAGGCTGCCGCCGCGCACCTACCTGGTGGCGCTGCTGCGCGCCCACCGACGTGTCGACGACGATCGGGTCCACGTCATCGGAGTGCCCGCAGAGGACGACGCGGACTTCGAGAGACGCTGCGGTGGTCATCTGTCGCGCTTCATGCGCCTGCAGCCTCGTGGAAGCTTCTTCAACCCGCCGAAGTCGGCGTTCCCCAAGGGCCGTTGGACGCTCGACTCCGTCGACGCCTACGAGCCGAGCATCGGCGACGCAGGCCATGTCACGCTGCGTCACGACGGATTGACGTACGACTTCCTGCAGAACCTGCGCCAGGACAGTGACCTCCTGATCGTGTTCGGCCAGAGCGCTCTCACGAGAAAGATCGTCGAACTTCCCCTGTTCCAGCGGTGGTCCTGGGCCGACGACATCCCCGGCGCCTCGTTCATCGCCATCAACGACCCGAACCTGTACCTCGACGACACCCTGAACGCGGGCTGGTGGTTCGGCACCACGCAGCGGGACACGGCGCGCGAGTTCGCTTCGCTGGTGGAGCGGGCAGCGCGTGCTCTCGGGCTCGGACCGGACCGCGTCGTTTTCACCGGTGGATCGGCCGGTGGATTCTCTTCCTTCCATATGGCCTCCTGCCTGCCCGGCGCACGCGTCGTCGCCGACATCCCCCAGATCGACATGCGGGCCTACACGTTCCAGGGTGAGGCGAATCGGGCCGCGCAGGTCGCGTTCGGAGCACCCTCGATTCATCACGTCCCCGAAGAGCTGCTCCATAGGGTCGATGTGACTGAGCGGTTCCGCCACGAGCAGCACATCCCGGAGTACCTCTATCTGCAGAACGTGCGTGACCACACCCACATCCAGCTGCACTTCCAGTACTTCGTCGACCGCACGATGGCGATGGTGAACGAGCACGCGTGGGCGCGCCACAGCGGCTCGATCGAGCTGTACTCCGCGTGGAACATCAATCGAGGCGGCCACTTCCCGCTGAACCGCGGAGATACGACGGATCGCATCCGGCGCTTCATGGAGCCGAGGACGGCGCCCGGCGCGCCGCCTAGGTGTTCTTCCTCGGGAGGTTGTGAACGCTTGGGGTAGGTGAAGGCCTCCGCGGAGGATGTGGGTAACCACACTCACGTCGTCCACCGGAGGCCTTCATGTCCCACGCTAACGTTGCGCTCTCGCCTGCGACCAGGCTCAAGATCGCCAAGCTCGTGATCGATGGCGGCTGGCCCGTCGCTCGTGTTGCCGAGCGGTTCCAGTGCTCGCCGGCGACGGTCTCGCGCTGGTCGCGTCGCCTCGCCGCGGGCGAGCCGATGGAAGCGCGTTCGTCGCGTCCGCGCTCGTCTCCGAACCGGACACCGGTCCGTGAAGCGCCCTGGGTCTGATGGAGACTCGCGCTATTTGATTCCGACCAGCAGATTGCGGTCGTTGGGGACAGCATAGAACGCGGCCTCGAACTCTGCGGGCGGGACGTCGCCGAGGTAGCCGTGGAGGCGCTGCGTGTTGTGCCAGTGCACCCACCCGAGCGTCGCGAGCTCGAGGTCTTCGACCGTCTTCCACGGCCCTGGCCGCGCGGGGCCGCGGACGAGTTCTGCCTTGTAGTAGCCGTTCACCGTCTCGGCGAGGGCGTTGTCATAGCTGTCGCCGACCGTCCCGATCGACGGCGTGGCACCGATCTCTGCGAGGCGTTCGCCATAGCGAATCGAGGTGAATTGAGAGCCTGCGTCGCTGTGACACCGCAGATCCTCGTGCCGGGCGCCGCGGGACCAGCGGGCCATCTCGACCGCGTCGAGGACGATCTCGGTTCGCATGTGCGACGCGATCCGCCAACCCACGATCATCCTGCTGAACGCGTCGATGATGAAGCACACGTAGGCGACGCCGGTCCAGGTCGGCACGAACGTCAGGTCGGTGACCCAGAGCCGGTTCGGGGCGCTCGCGGTGAAATCCCGCTTCACCAGGTCCGGGTGCCGCGCCGACGCCGGATCCGGCCTCGTCGTCTTGACCCGCTTCGACCGCCGCGCGCCCTCGATCCTCGCGGCGCGCATCAACCTGGCGGTCTGGTCGCGGCCGATCATGATCCCCGCGCGGCGGGCAGCCCTCCAGAGCTTGCGGACCCCATAGACGCGGTAGTTGGACTCCCAGAGTTCGACCAGTTGCGGGATCAGCTCGTCGTCCCGCACCGCGCGGGCGGACGGCGTGCGGGTCTTGGCGGCGTAGTAACTACTCGGAGCCACCTGCAGCAGCCTGCAGATGAGCTCGACTCCGAGCCGGCGACCGTCCACAAGATCGTCCCTGTTCGCGTCGACGAACGCGACTACTTCCGGTAGTGGCGGTCGAGCTCCGCCCCGAAGAAAGACGCCGCCCGCTTCAGCACCTCGTTGGCCCGCCGCAACTCCCGGTTCTCCTGCTCGAGCTCACGCACCCGCTGCGCCTCCGCGCTGCTCACGCCGGCAGTGACGCCGTCGTCGACGTCGGCCTGCTTGACCCACATCCGCACGGACTCAACACCGTAACCGAGTTGCGTCGCGACGCGCTGGACCGTCCCTTGCGTGACACCGAGCTCAGCGCGCAGCGTCCTCACCATCCGCACCGCGGCGGCCTTCTCCTCGACCGAGTACCGACGCGTCGTCGGCTTCCCATTCGCCAGTTCCTTCGGCATAACTCCATCCTCGTTTCCAAGGTCAGGAGCCTCCAACAAACTCAGGGCGCTTCACCGTCTCGAGCGGCGGATCATCGGGCTGCGGTTCACGCGCCGGTGGGGCCCGCACCGGATCGGCTACCACCTCGGAGTTCCGCGCTCGACGGTCGAGCGGGTGCTGCGGCGATTTCGGATGCCGTTGCTGACCCATGTCGACCAGGCCACGGGCCTGCCGACCAGGCGGGCCGCGCCGGTCCGGTTCGAGATGGACCGGCCGGGGCAGCTGGTCCACGTCGACATCAAGAAGCTCGGCCGCATCCCCGACGGCGGCGGCTGGCGGAAGCACGGTCGAGGCTCCCAGCAGGATCGTCGGGCCGACGTCGCACGCTCGCGCGCGAAGCGGGCAGGCGAGCACCACAGCCGCGGCTACGCATTCCTCCACCATGCGGTCGACGGCTACTCGCGGCTCGCCTACTCGGAGATCCTGGACGACGAGCGCCGCGACACAGCGTCGGCGTTCTGGCGACGCGCGAACGCGTTCTTCGCCGCCCACGGCATCGCCGTCACCGCGGTCATGACCGACAACGGCTCCTGCTACCGATCCCACGCGTTCCGGGCCGCGCTCGACGGCATCCAGCACCGCCGCACCCGCCCCTACCGGCCGCAGACCAACGGCAAGGTCGAACGCTTCAACCGCACCCTCGCCACCGAATGGGCATACGCCGCCACCTACGCCTCAGACGCGGCCAGAGCAGCGACCTACGACGCCTGGCTCCACACCTACAATCACCACCGACCCCACACAGCGCTCGACGGCCAGACCCCAGCCCAACGCATTCACAACGTCACTGGGAAGAACACCTAGGCGAGGTTCAGGGTCGCTCGTCCGCTGATCCCGCAGCCGGGCGCCGGGGCTCAGCGTCGTCATCAGCCGCGTGCGCGTCGCCGTCGGCCCGTGCGACCAACTCGACGACCAACGCCTGGACGCCCGCGAGCCGCTCGCGCTGGTGGAGCAGCTCCTCTGACTGGGCGCGGAGCGCCTTGACAGAACGGTCGCCCTGGCGCCGGGTGCCCTGCACGCCATCGAGCAGCCGTTGCAGCTCCGAGCCGCGTTCCTCATGCAGGCGCTTCAAGGAGTTGTAGACCACCTGGTCCTCGTGAACGATGCGCCAGTCGAGGCGAGAACGAGCCTTCTCGATCTCGCCCTTCACCGCTTCGCTCCGGTCAGAGACACGGGACGCGATGAACCATGCGGCCAGCATCATCTGCAGGCTCACGCTGGCGGACAGCACGAGCAGCGACGCCAGCGCGCCCATCACCGGTGCGAGCACCACTGCTACCACGAGCGACACAGCCAGAAGGATGCCTGCGGCAGCGAAGTACGTGCGCGTGCGAAGTCGGGTCACTTGTCTTCCGTTCCCTTGATGAAGGCCGAGAGCTCCAGGATCATGCTGGCCGCTGCGTGCTGGAACTCCACGCTCTTGGCGCGAAGGATGCCCGCTTCGGAGTAACCGCGCCAGACGAGTGGATCACGGTAGACAGCCGGCAGGCGCAATTCGAGATCCTTGACCGAGTCGACCTCGATGCCGGCCTGACCGAGATAGGCCGACAGTGAGTGCGGCATGGCCCGATAGAACGTCGGGATGCCGAGCGCCGCGACCTCGACGGGAACCATCTCGAACGTGGCGAACTTCACCGCGCTCACCGCGATCCGGACGCTCCGCAGACGCTCGACGAACTCTCGGCCCTTCATGAACGGCCAGACCTCGTCCAGACCGAGGTCGACGTCGTAGCGCGGCGTGTACTGCCTGACGCCGACGATCCTCGCTTCTGGAACCGCCCGTCGGATCCCATCGATCCACGCGCGTCCAGCCCCGCCGATCAGAGAGTCGTCGGAAAGCTTCGCCACATCTCCCACGAAGATGGCGCTCGAGCCCGCCCAATTCGCTTCGGCTGTGTCCTCGAACACCAGCGTCTTGGGGATCGGCACGACGAGCTCCTGGAGCTCCACCAGGCTCGGTTCCCGGGCGGCCTCTGCGGCGAACGCCATCAGACGCACCCGACCGCGGAAGCGCTCCCCCCAGATGCGCATGCGCCGGACGATCGCCTCGTGCCGCGACTGCCGGCCGTTGTCCGAAAGGTTGACGAGCACGCGCGCGCCGCGACTCGCATGCGTCTCCACGATCTCGATGACCTTTGCGAAGTCGGGGCGCTCGGGGTCGCCCACATAGACCATCACCAGGTCGGGGATGAATCCTTCGAGACCGAGCGGGTCGCCGGTCTCGATGTCCGCCATGTAGACATCCCAGCCATGGCCGGTGAGCATCTCCCGAGTCAGGTGGCACGACTTGAGGATGCCGCCCTTCTTCCATCGCTCTCGATCGGTCCGACCGACGATCGCGACGCGGACACGCTCTCTGACGAAGACCGGCTCAGCTTCGAACGTCCGCCAAGGCATCTGCTCCTTCACGAGCCTGGTCACGGTCCCCGCGACGTCGAACGCCGCCTTGCCGCGAGCGTCCTTGCCGAGGGATGCCGCTGAGATGGAGCCAGGAGTGTCGATCGGCATCGCCTCACCGCCCTTGTGGGCGAGCACCACCATCGGCACTTCGCGTCGCTGGGCATGGATGGCGAGGAAGGCGTCGGCCATGTTCGGGTGTACGAATTCGTCCATCGTGGGCCGCACGGTGTCGGTGTGGAAGCCGCAGACACCAGTCCCCAGCAGATGCACCCCGGTGTCCTTGCCCCGGAGAAACCGGAAGGACAGCACCTTGCGCGACTTCGCCTCGTAGAACTGCTCGAAGTCGTCGCTGAACAGCGAGCCGTGCCAGCCGACGACCGCGCGGCGCGCGTAGCGCTCGATGCCGTCGATGATGCTCGCGACATGGAATCGCGCGTACTCGATGTCGTCGTCGCACGTGAGGTAGTAGCCGTCGAACCCTTCGAGGAACAGGAACTTCGCCCTATCGCCGAGGTCCTCTCCCGTGAAGAACCGCACGTTCCGGATCCCGTCGAAGCCGGATGGCACCTCGTCCATGCCGTTCAGATACACGAAGATCTCATCCGCTTGCGGCGAGAGGATGCGTAGGACCTGCAACAGGGCGGCCTCGCGGCCGGGCATCGATGCGATCCCGATGCGCACTCGGTCCCTGCCGCGCTGCAAGGGCGTGATCTCGCGCGCTCCGTCCCGCGAGCCGCCAGCACGATCCCTGCTCTGATCCTGATCGAGCTCAGCTTCCTCGATCAGCTCGCCGACCACCTCGGCGAGCTGCCCGCCGAGCGCGCCGCGCACTGCTCCCGAAGACGACCACTCCGACGGGTGCGCTCGTTCGTACCGGCGCGAGAGCTGCGCATAGGCTCGCGCGATGCGATCCCTCTGGTCGCGCACGCTCTCGAGCTCGTCCCTGGAGTCGTCGATCGTGTCGATGTGTCGTTGCAGCGTGCTGTCCAGCGACCCTCTGATGTCCTCGGCGACCACGACGAGCTGATCGGTCAGCTCTCGTTGCACCGCGCGGCCGAGTCCATGCCCCTCAGCCACCAGCGCGGTCAGCTCTTGCAGCCTGCGGTCGAACCTCGACAGCTTCTCATCGACCGCAGCCGAGACCTCGACCGCGGCACGCTCGAAGCGCTGGCCTGCGGCGTCGGACAGCGCACGAGCCCGTTCTTCGGCTGATGCCGCGCCGCTTGTTACACCCTCAAAGGACGCGACGCTCGCTTCGAGCGAAGCCACCGACTGCGCGAGGCCCTCCAGGAGGTGCTGCAGTGCTCCAGCCTCGGTGTCGGACGCGCCGCCGGCTTCCGCATCCCGTGCTCCAACCGCCTCGGCAACTGTGCTGAGTTGCTCACGAAGCGCCAGCAGGCGCTTCCCCTGGACATCCGAGTTGTGGAGCACGAGCCGCTGGAACTTCCGCGCGGTCTCGAGGTTGAAGAGCTGTCTGATCTCCTCGGCTGCTGCAGGCGGCGCCGCCCAGATGTAGTTGTCGCTCAACCCCAGGACTGCGGTCCTCCGGTACCCGAGAGGCTCGAGCAGCGTCGTGAGCTCAGCCACAGCCGAGGCGCCGTGGCTCTCGATCACGAGAATGGGCAACCACCGTTCGAGCACACGCAGTGCGCCTTCGACAACCCTGCGCTCGGCCCCTTCGACATCGATTTTGATCAGCGCGACCGGAGCATCCCCGAGAATGTCGTCGAGCGGCCGCCCTTCGATCGGACCCGCATCTTCAGCACGCGCGCTGAAGGTTCCTCTGTTGCCATCCATCTGCTGGACGAGCCCGATCTGACCCGCCTCGTTCCACGCAGCGAGCGCGTGGACATCGACCATCCCCTCGATGTCGTTGGACGCGAGGTTCTCTCGGAGCGCCCTGAGGTTGTCGGCTTCTGGCTCGACGGCCACGACCTGACGACCCATGACCGCAGCGAAGTAGACAGAGTGGTTGCCGAGGTTCGCGCCCACGTCGACGACGACACCGTCCGGGCGCCCGGCGAGGAGCTCATGCACGAAGGCCAGCAGGTCGTGCTCGTAGGGCTCGCCGCGCTGCTTGATCCGCTCGAAGATGTGGTCGCCGGGGAAACCGAAGAGGCGGAGCTCTCGGCCGCTGACGGTGAAGTCGGTCGATTCGAGGCCGGCTTGGCCATCAGATCTGGTCACTCAACATTCCCTTCGGAGGTGAGGTCTGCATTGCTCTGCTCCCGTGGTTCTCTCATAGCGGCATCCGTGCCCGGGAGCCCTGAGGCACTCTGGAGGGCGCGCGTCTGCCACACGTCAGTCAGCCAGCGGTCGAGACCATCGGGCGGGTCCTGGACCTGCACCCTGAGCAGGGCAGACGCGACCGCACCCCGACGGTCTGCATGCGACAGCTCCACGATGGCGCTCACGATGTCGTCGGCAGTTCTCGCTATCAGCGCCACACCTTGCTCGGCGGCGGTGGCTGCTCTTCGCTCCTGATCGTCTGTGATGGTCTGCATGTTGGGCACCAGTACCGCCGGAACGCGGAGGGCGATCACCTCCTGCACCGTGTTGTAGCCGGCGGCAACGACGACGAACTCGAACGCGCGCATGTAGCGGGACAGCGGGTACGCCGAGATCCTTCGCACGTCTCCATCGAGCCGGATCAGGCGATCGGCGATCGGCGAGTCGACCACAACCGCTCGCCAACCCGATCCCAGACGCCCGATCGTCTCGATGGCCGCCGTGAGCTTCTCCTCGATGTCGTCGATGTTCCCTGCGCCGAGCTGCACCAGCACATACCTCGGTCCCAGTTCGAGTCCGAGCGCGGTCAGGGCTCGCGCCTCGGGAAGCGCGCCTGAGATGTCCAGGAGTGGCGGCGTCCTCAGCACGGGGAGCCGCGAAGTCGAGACCGGGTCGGGGTCCTCGGGCAGGGCGTAGTCGCCAGGCAGCAGCAGCGCGTCGACGATGCGCTCCGGCGCCGCAGTCTGCTCGTTCTCCCTGCCTGCCTTCCAGCCACCGCGCACGATCCACACCAATGGGACGCCGAAATGACGGGTCACCTCGTGGACTGTCCGGTACACGAACGTGCCGTCGAACAAGACCACATCGGGCTTGATCTGCCCCAGCAGTTCCGCGTACGCCTTGGAGAAGCGACGGCTCCACTCGGATTGCGGCAGCCCGAGGGCTTCGCTACTGGGGTGGTAGTGCAGCCGAGCTGCGCCGGATTCCACCTTTCGCCAACCGGTCGACAGCGTCAGGATGTCGACCTGCCAATCGCTCGGCAGCATGCTCGCGAGGGCAAGACACCGGGTCAGGTGACCGAGGCCAGCCCCGTTGCTGGTGACCATCAGGACTCTCCTGCCCGCGCGATCCCCCGCTGGCGGCTGGGCCGCCATGGCGACGAGGTACTCAGTATCGCTGCGAACGTCAGCAACATCGCGCGCCAGACCACTGAGCATGACTCCGTGCCGGTACTCGTGGCGCGATTGCTTCTCGCGCGTAGAGCGCACCTCGGCCCGCACGCTTGCCGCTTGCGTGGCCGCAGCTGCCGTCAGCTCGCGCCTCAGCCGCGCCGCGTCGAGCCGGGCCCGGGTCGCGTAGACGCGGAGCATCCAGACCACGACGAATCCGAGCAATCCCGTGGTGAGCGCATCGCCGACGGACCACCAGATCTGGGCAGTCTCGATCGGCTCCGCCGACGCGAGCCCCCCGATGATCAGGAAGAGAGCCTTCAGACCGGCGAGCACGAAGCCTGTGACGAGCTCAGGCGGCCTGAGGCGCACGCGCGGGATCGATGTCACCTGAAGCGCCGAAATCGCGGGTCAGAGCCGAAGGCCCGCGGTCTTGCCGCGAGTGTCGAAGAACGTCGCCGCAAGCGACTGGAGGGTGGTCAGATCATAAGCCGTGTGGGCCTGCAGCAGCACGACGATGTCGGCATCGCGCACCGAGGGCTCGAGTTCGACGCGCGCAAGAGTTCCTGTCGCCAGACGCCAACGGTCGACGAACGGATCATGGAAGGAGATGTCCGCCCCGAGCTCCTGCAGCTTCTCAGCGACCGCCGTCGACGGGGACTCACGCTGGTCCGCGATGTCTGGCTTGTACGTCACGCCGAGAAGCAGGATGCGCGATCCGTTGACCGCACGCTGCTGCTCGTTCAGCAGTCGAGCGACTCGCGAGACGACGTAGTCGGGCATCGAGTTGTTGATCTCCTGCGCGAGCTCCACGAACCGGAACGGGTATCCGAGCTGATTCTTGACATGGAAAGCGAGGTAGTTCGGGTCGATCGGGATGCAGTGCCCGCCGACACCCGGCCCCGGCGTGAACTTCATGAAGCCGAACGGCTTGGTTCCTGCGCCTCGGATGACTTCCCAGATGTCGATGCCCATCTCGTGGCAGAACTTCGCCATCTCGTTGACAAGGGCGATGTTGACGTGCCGGAAGGTGTTCTCCAGGAGCTTGGCCGTCTCAGCCTCCTTCGCGCCAGACAGCACGACCACATCGTCGACGAAGCTGGCGTAGAAGGAGGACGCCCGCTCCCCTGCCTTCGGGGTTGCCCCACCCACCAGCTTCGGGGTGTTCTTGATGCCGTAGACAGGGTCACCCGGGTTCACGCGCTCCGGCGAGAAGGCCAGATCGAAATCGGCACCCGCAGTCAGACCGCTGAGGGACTCCAGCATCGGGGCGACGACTCCGTCCGTGGTGCCCGGGTAGGTCGTCGACTCCAGGACGACCAGCACGCCGGGCCGCATGTTCTGACCGACGCTCGTGACAGCTGAGCGGACGGCGGTCAGGTCTGGTCCGCCACCATCGCCCAAGGGAGTCGGGACGCAGATGATCACGACCTCGGAACTGCTGATGACCGATGCGTCTGTGGTGGCTCGGTAGCCCCGCTCGAGCATGTCGGACACGTCCTGGTCCGACAGGTCATCGATATGCGAACGTCCCGCGTTGAGGTCGGCGGTCATCCGCTCGCTGACATCGAGGCCATGGACCGTCCAGCCGGCCTCACTGGCGGCCTGGGCTAGCGGAAGACCTACGTAACCCTGTCCGATGATCGTCACTTCGCGTGCCATGTTCACCCTCTGCTCGAATTGCCCGCTAGATCCTATCGGCCGCGAGCAACGACCCCTCGACGGCCCCGCGGTCAGGTGCCCTTTGGAGCGTCCGGGCGAACCGCGACCCTCTGCAGCGCGAAACGCGGGGCGGCATGGCCTTCCGCCGTCAGGATTTCAAGGCATTCGTCGATGCCGCCGGCCAGGTTCCTTTGCAGCCAGCTCGGGTCGAGATCCCACCACCGTGTGCGAAGCAGCGCCTCGACCGTCTCATCATCGAAACGCCGACCAAGTGTCTTGGCGGGCACCCCTCCGACGATCTCGTACGGGCGGACGTCCTTCGTGACGACGCAACCGGCAGCCAGCACTGCACCATGACCGATCGTGACACCGGAGAGAATCTTCACCCCGTCGCCGATCCAGCAGTCGTGACCGATCAATACCCGGCGTCTCGGCTCCTCGGAGGCAAGCTTCATGGCGCCTCCACTGCTGAGGTGCTCGAAGAAGGGAGAACCCGAGATGCCCTTCACGTTGTGATGCCCGAGCCCCAGCGAGACGTCTCGGCCGATGCTGCAGTAGCGACCGATCTCGACGTACGACCGGATAGCCCCCGAATTGACGTAGGAGGCGAACCCGGCCCATACGGTGCCCTGCACTTCGCACCGGTTGAGCCTGACCTCCGGCTCCGCGAACACCACCCAGGCGTTGCCTGCAGTCGCCTGCACTCGCGGCGGCGAGAAGGACGAATCACGCTCGACTGCGACGTCGCCATCAGCGGCCATCGGTTCCTCAGCTCTCATGCGACGTCAACTGGTCAGCGGGCATCCGCCGCAGAGCGGCAGCTCAGGTAGCCCGCCTATCCAGTCATGCAATCTACCAAGGGCCGCGGCGTGCGGCTCGTGCTCATGCCGACCGGGCCGGCGGAGCTGACGTCCGGCCTCGCGACACCACCGCGGAGAAGAGGCGCAAGTACTCGTCCGCCAGACGTGGATATGTGACATGCTCACGAACCCATCGCTGCCCCGCGTCGCTCACCAGGAGCGCATCTCGCTCCCTCTCGAGGAGCGCCCACGCTTCGACCAGCCCGTCGACGTCGCCGGGAGCGATGACAACGCCGCAGTCTGTCTTCTGGACGATGGCCGCTCCCTCGCCCGCCAGAATCGCGGTCAGGTGCTTGCCCGTCGCCATCAGCTCGTACAGCTTCGATGGCACTGTCCAGCGGAAGGGCTCCCAGTCCCGGAGCGAGACGACGCAAGTGTCAGCCCAGCGGTAATGCGCGAGCACCTCTTCGGGAAGCACCGCCTCCCGTACGTCCACAGGACTGCCCAGCCTCCGGTTCAGGTCTCGCAATTGCGCGTGGTCAGCGCCCGCACCGACGATGCGTGCATCGAGGCGCACTCCTGCCTCGCGGAGGCGGGCGACGGCTCGGACGACCGTGTCCAATCCCTGACTCCTTCCGATGGTCCCCATGTACAGGACCCGAAGCGCGCGATGCAGGTCCTCGGGCGGCGCAACCGCTTCGTAGGCGGCAGGATCGGTGCCGTTTCGTATCACCTCAACATGCTGGATGCCTCTCGCGCGCAACACATCTGCGAACGCCTCAGTCGTCGTCACGACCGCGTCCGCACTGCGCTGCACCGCGGTGACTGCGCGGTGCACGAGCTGTTTCAGCTCGTGCTTGAGCGACCGTGAGCCGTGCAGGCCCGGAGTATGCGAGACGAGGTCGGGCCAGGCGTCGCGCATCTCGACCACGAACGGGATGGCATGTCGCTTCGCCAGCCACCAGCCCGCCGCCAGCGTAGGAAGCGCCGGGGCAGTGGCGACCACCACATCGGGGCGGCCGATGCTCCCTCTCTTGATCAGCGCACTTCCGCGCCTCGCGCTGCACATCGCGACCCACACGTGGTCGATGGTGCGGCGCATCAGGCTGCCGTCGTGCGGCAGATACGAGACCCGGTGAACAGACGCGCCATGCGCGCCCAGCTCCGTGGTCCCAGCCCGATAGCGCCCGTCCTTGGCGCGCCCGCTGGGGTGATGCGGCACGGGCGCGATCACGTCCACCGCGCACCCCATCGCCGTGAGCTGCTCGATCAGCGCCCTCCACCGACGCTGAGGTGCGCCGTGCTCGGGCTCGAAGTAGTGACTCAGCAGGAGCGCGTGCAAGCGCCGCACCTCCTCCGCGCGCCCGCGTTGCCGTTCACAGGAAGATGCCCTTGGTATCGACGAGGACCTTCTCCTGCAATGCGCGGGGGTCCATAGCCTTGAACTGCTGGTGGTCGACGAGCACCACCACCACATCCGCCTCGTCGACAGCGTCCGCAGTCTCCCGCAGAGTGACATTGGCGCGGCCCGCGAGGTCGGAGGGGAGCGCGTCGATGTTGGGTTCGACCACGAGGATCGAGGCGTGCGGCAGCTCGGAGGCGAGCCGCTCCACGATCGTCTTGGACGGCGACTCACGCAGATCATCGATGTCGGCCTTGAAAGCGATCCCCAGCGCCGCGATCACGGGATCCCGGAACTTGGCAGCACGAGCCATGATCTTCTCGAGCACGAAGTCGGGCTTGCTGTCGTTCACCTCGCGTGCGAGACGGATCAGCTTCGCCCTGTCCGGTGCAGCAGCGACGATGAACCATGGATCGACCGCGATGCAATGGCCGCCGACTCCCGGCCCCGGCTGAAGGATGTTGACCCGGGGGTGGTGGTTCGCGAGCCGGATCAGCTCCCAGACGTCGATGTCGATGCGATCGCAGATCATCGAGAGCTCGTTCGCGAAGGCGATGTTGACGTCGCGGTAGGAGTTCTCGGCGAGCTTCGCCATCTCCGACGTGCGGGCGTCCGTGATGAGCAGCTCACCCCTGCAGAACGTGGCATAGAGGGCACGGGCACGCTCGGCGGCCTCAGGCGTCACTCCTCCGATGATGCGATCGTTCTGAACGATCTCGACCATGATGCGCCCCGGCAACACGCGTTCCGGGCAATGCGCGAAGTGCACGCTGTTGGCGCGACCCGGCGCGCCCGTGAGGTCGGGGCGAGCATTCAGGATGAACTCACCCATCTGCTCCGTGAGCCCGGGGGGCGATGTGGACTCGAGGATGATGAGCTCGCCGCCGTTGAGCATGGGCGCGATCGCGTCCGCCGCGGCGCGCACGTAGGCATCGTCCACCTCGTAGGTCTCCGTGAACGGCGTGGGAACGGCGACGATGTACGCGTCCGCGTGCGGCACGGAGGACTGCGCCGCCAGCCGTCCCTGCGCCACGACGCCCGCGACCACGGATTCCAGATCCGGCTCGACGAAGGGGACACGTCCCGCGTTGATCTCCGCGACGTGATGCGGGTTGACATCCACCCCGATGACGTTGCTCCCGTTCGCCGCGAGGATCGCGGCCGTGGGCAGACCGATGTACCCGAGCCCGACGACGCAGACGTCCGGGGTGGTTTCCATGCTGCGGGTCCTCGCTGATCGACTCGGGCCTCGCTCACGCGAGGGGCTGGCTCTCAGCCACTCCCGTTCGGCGGCATCGCGTGCGCCGCGCTGACATACGAATCTAGTCTCATCCAGCGGCGCGATGCAGGCGCACGCGCGCAGCTCGCTCGCGTAGCCGTCGCGGTATCGTGAAGTGCTCTGCAGAATCCTTGGGGCGTCAACCGGGTAGGAGTCCTGTGTCCGAGTCCGAGCGCCGCGCGCCTCGAGTGCTGGTCTACGGCAGCTGCGTGGCCCGCGACACGGTCGAGTTCGCCGCCGACGACACGGTCGACCTGCGCGGCTACATCGCCCGTCAGTCGCTCATCTCGGCGGGCAACGACGCCTCGACGCACCTCCCGGAGCACATGACGGTGTCGTCGAAGTTCCAGGAGCGCATGATCCGCGCCGACTTCTCCGGCGGACTCTTCTCACGTCTCGAGACGCTCGCCGCCGACGTCGACGTGCTGCTGTGGGACCTCGCCGACGAGCGGCACGGCATCTACCGCTTCGCCGACGGCACGGTCGCGACCCGCAGCATCGACACCATCCGCATCCCCGAGCTCGAGGAGCGCTTCGCTGAGGCCGAGCACGTCGAGTTCGGCACCGATGAGCACTTCGCCATCTGGTCAGCGCACCTCGCCGACTTCGTGCAGCGCCTGCGCGCGCTCGACCTCTTCGAGCGCACCGTCGTGCTGGAGGTGCCGTGGGCGGTGCTCACGACCGAGGGCAAGCCGTCGCCCTGGAGCATGGGCGTGCGCGCCGCCGAGGCGAACAAGCGCTATCGCCCCTACTACGACCACCTGCGGGCGCTGGGCTTCCGCATGGTCGAGCTGCCCGAGGAGGTCGTGCTCGCCGACCCAGAGCACAAGTGGGGTCTCGCCCCGTTCCACTACACGCCGGCCGTCTACTGCGAGGTGCTGCGGCAGCTGCGCGAGGTGCATGGCGTGGCGGGCCTCGAGGACGCCGGCGCCTGAGCGCCCCTTCCGTCCCGGAGCGCCTCAGAACAGCACGTGCTCCGCGGCCAGGCCGAAGCTCAGCACCTGGCTGTTCGCCAGGATCCGCTCGTCCTCGGTGCTCCAGGTGTGCCCGTCCCGGGCGCCGCGCATCTGGATGAAGCCGAAGCGGTCGGCGCTGTAGATGCCGCCTCCAGCCGCGAGGATGCCGCGCTGGAAGGTGGTGTCCTCCCCCAGCGTGCGATCCTCGAACGGCGTCGCGAGCCACGTCGCGCGCGGGCCGACCATCGTCGGGCCGCCCACGAGATCCACCCAGCGGTGCTCGCGGTGCGGATTCTGCAGCACGGTCGCTCCGACCGCCTCGAGGTGCAGGTATCGCGCCTCCTTGCCGACCAGCTCGGCCCCCGAGTAGTCGAGCGCGAAGCACGCGTCGGCGAGGTAGTGCTCGCCGTAGAGGTCGTCGTCGTCGAGCTTCGCGATCACGTCGCCGGCGCTCGCCGCGACGAGCGCGTTGAGGTTGGCCCCGAGCGAGCGATCCATGCCTGCGCGCAGCACGACCAGCTCGGCGAGCCCCGCCTCGCGCGCGAGCGCCTGCAGCTCGGCCTCGTCCTGGTCGAAGCCGTGCAGCAGCAGCAGCAGCTGCACATCGACGCCCACCTGCTTCGCTGCGGTGCGGATGATGCCGGGCACGAGGTGCGGGCGGATGGTCGGGGCGATCACGCTGACGCTGGGCCGCCGCCAGGCGGCGGGGTCGTCGACCCCGAGCGCGCCGAGCACCTGCGTCGCGCGGTGCGAGAAGGTGTGGTGCCGCCAGATGTGGCGCTGCGCCAGGTGCACCTGCCGGTCGCGCAGCTCGGGGCTGCGCACGAGGGCGCGCAGCATGAGCTCCGCCTCCTCCCGATCGTCGACGATCGTCACCTCGCCGCTCGGGAACCAGTGCTCCACCGCGGCGCTGCGCGTCGACACGACGGGCGTGCCGCTCGCGAGGATCTCGAACACGCGGCGGGCGAGCATCGTGGGGCTGTCGACGACCGAGTTCACGTTGAGCATCACCTTGTGCGCGCGGTACGCGGTCAGCATGCGCTCGTAGTCGAGCGAGCCGCGCACGTACGGCAGGAAGGCCTCGGGGAAGCGGTACTTCGGGTCGTCCTCGAAGCGCGAGTAGATGTCGAAGCCGATCCCACGCCGCTCGGCGACGTCGGCGGCCGCGCCCAGCAGCAGATCCATCTGCGCCTGGCGCTCGGGGAACTTGTGCGACCAGTAGCTGCCGCCGAAGCCGATGTCGCGCACCTGGTGCAGGCCCTGCTGCCGCATCGGGTGGTGCAGCGCCGGTTGCGCCGCGAACGCGAGCTCCTCGACCCGGTCGTGACCGAGCGCCTCGCGGTAGCGGTCGATGAGCGCCGCGTCGGTGGTGAACACCTGGTCGAAGATGCGCGCCGTGTCGAGGAAGTCCCCGAAGTGCGGCGGATCCTCCTTGTTCCAGAAGGCGGTCGGGATGCCCTGCTCGCGGCAGTGCGCGACGAGCGCTCGCAGGGGCTCGCTCGGGGCCTTCGAGCCCGTCAGCTGGTAGCGCCAGGCGCCGCCGGAGCCGGCCCACGCTGACTCGACGAAGAGCAGGTCGATCGGCCGCTCATCGAGTTGGTCCTTCCAGCCGTCGGGAGTCAGCTCGACGAGATCGAACTCGTAGCCCCACGCGCTCGCTGAGAAGGTGTCCATGATCACGCCGATCCGCACGCCCGGACGCCTCGTGGGCCGCTCGGCGACGGGCCAGACCGGCATGTCATCGGCGAGACTCCTCGCAGTCACTGCCCGAAGGTCGCCGTTGCGCATCGCCGCGCGACGGCGGAGGCGCCACGATCGCAGCTGCTGGACGCCTCCCCTGCGCAGATGCCACAGGCCCGTCCTCAGCGTCTGCAGCGTCTTCACGGTCTCCATCCACGGTCGCGTCATGCTCTGCCCGCCATCCTAGGCGGCGGCACGAGGGCCCTCGTTAGGCTGGAGAGACCCCCGAGCGTGATCTGGAGAGCTGATGCGCGTCCTTCTGACTGGCGGAGCCGGCTACATCGGCTCCCACACAGCCATTGCGCTGCTCGAGAGCGGGCATGACGTCGTCGTGCTCGATGACTTCTCGAACTCCAGCTCCGAAGCGATCAGGCGCGCTGGCGAGATCGCAGGTCAAGAGATCCCGCTGGTCCGTGGCGACGCGGCCGATCGTTCGCTGGTGTTGGAGGTGCTGCGCGGCTACCGGATCGATGCAGTCGTGCACTTCGCGGGCCTGAAGTCGGTCGGCGAATCGGTGGATGACCCGCTTCGGTACTACAGCGTCAACCTCGGCAGCGCTCTCGCGACGTTGGCAGCGATGGCCGACGCGGGAGTGCACCGGTTCGTGTTCTCGTCCTCCGCGACGGTCTACGAACGGCCGGGCGAGGGATTGAGCGAGCGTGACCCGGTCGGCATCGACCTGCCGAACCCCTACGGGCGCACGAAGGCGATGATCGAAGCCGTCATCGCTGACGCGACGAGAGCCGACGCCCAGCTTCGCGCAGCAGTGCTCCGCTACTTCAACCCGGTCGGCGCACACCCGTCCGGTCGGATCGGAGAGGACCCCAGGGGCGTCCCGAACAACCTGATGCCGTTCGTCGCGCAGGTGGCGGTCGGCGAGCGCGAGCGGGTGCGCGTCTTCGGCGACGACTACGCGACCCCCGACGGCACCGGCGTGCGCGACTACATCCACGTCGTCGATCTGGCGCAGGGACACGTCGCCGCGCTCGAGGCACTCGAGCCCGGGCTCTTCACGGTGAACCTCGGCACCGGTCGCGGCGCATCGGTGTTCGACGTGCTGCGAGCCTTCGAGGCGGTCGCGGGCCGCGCGGTGCCGTACGAGGTCGTCGAGCGACGTCCTGGCGACGCAGCGGTCTCGACTGCTGATCCCTCGCTCGCGCACCAGCGCCTCGGCTGGAAGGCCCAGCGGTCGCTCGACGATGCTGTGCGGGACGCATGGCGGTGGCAGCGGGCGAACCCGCACGGCTACCGCGAAGGTGCCGAGTAGCTCGATCCCGCTTTAGGCCGCGTTCGCGCGCGCGAGCGAGGCGAGCGCGACGACCAGCCGGTCGACCTGCCGGGCCACGGCATCCGCCGACCGCCGGTAGACGGCGGCCGAGCGCCGGTAGGGGTCCTCGATGTCGAGGTCGGCCCGCTGCGCGTGGTCGATCATCGAGCGGTCGGCGCACGCTGCGACGACGCGCGACAGGAAGGCGGGGATGCCGTCCTCGCCGAGCGGCCGCACCTGCGCACCGCGATGGCCGGCGGCGACCCGCTCCGCCAGGCACGCGAACTCGACGAGCGTGAACGCGCGCCGATGCGCGGTCGGCGCCGAGGCGACGGCGGCGCTGCGATGCTCGCGCGCCAGGGCGAGCACCAGGTCCGCACGCTCGACGAGCGCGGGCTGCAGCCGCCGGGCGCGGTGGCCGTCGGCGCCGTGCAGGCCGAGACGACCCGCCTCCGCCACCGCGAGGGGCTCCATCCGGTGGCCGTCGAGCGCCATCGTGCCGGCGCTCGTCACCTCGATCACCGCCGGGTCCCACCCGGGGAAGGCGCTCGGCAGGCGCTGCCGCAGCAGCAGCTCGGCCTGCGGCGAGCGGCAGATGTTGCCGGTGCAGACGGTGAGGATGCGGAACTCGGGCGCCGTCGACCGGATCATCGCGTGTCGAGGTCCCGTCATGATCCGAACGGTAGACCCGGCGCCGTCGCGGCGGGCGGTGCTCGGCGAGGGCTGATCGAGGCTTCGCACACGGGTGCGGATGCGGTGTGGTCGGCGCTGAGGATCGGCGCCGCTGCGTGCCCTCCGTCAGCGCGCGCATAGCCTCCCGCGACAGACTCGACGCATGTCCTCCGAGCCTCGCGTCGTCGTCGTGCCCCGCGCGCGACGTGCGCCGCTGCGGCGGCTGGGCGTCGTCGGACTGCTGCTCGGCATCCCCGTGGTGCTCGTCGTGACGCTGTGGCCGACGCACTTCCTGCTGCGGGCGAAGCCGCGCGTCGTGCGCGGCATCGAATGGCTGCAGGCGCGCGACCTCGCCGACTGGCTGAGCTGGACGCGGCTCGAGGTGCTCGCCAACGTCGCGATGTTCGTGCCGCTCGCGCTCCTGCTCGTCTTCGTGCTCGGCGCCCGGCGCTGGTGGATCGCGGTCGCGCTCTGCGTCGCGCTCAGCCTCGGCGTCGAGGTGGTGCAGCACTTCCTGCCGGGGAGAGTGGCCTCCGTGCGCGACATCGTCGCGAACGGCGTCGGCGCGCTGCTGGGGGCGCTGCTCGCCGTCGCCATAGAGGCCGTCGTGCGGTCGGCGTTAGCGGAGGCGCAGCGCCGAGCCAGCACGGGCTGAGACGCCCACGAGTCGCCGCGACCGCGCGCGTCAGGGCCGGTCGCGCTCGAGCGTCGATGCCAGGATCAGCGCCGCCCGCTCCAGCGCTGCGCGCTCGCGCCGCCCGAGGTGGGTGAAGCGCGGCTCGAGCAGCACGCCGTCGGCCTCGCGCTGCTCGTCCCGCGCGGCGATCCCCGCGGCGGTCGGCTCCAGCTGGGTCGTCCGTGCCGAGCCGCGCCGGCGCATCCAGCCCGCCTCCTCCGCATGCCGCACGAGCGCCGTCATCGTCGGCTGCGCGACGTGGCAGCGGCGGGCGAGCGCGGTGACACCCATCGGGCCCTCGAACTGCAGCACGACGAGTGCGCGCACGGTGAGCGGCGACATGCGGTGCGCACTGCGCTCACCTGCGAGCCGACCGAGCAGGTGGCCGCTCTCGGCGAGCCGCACGAGGGTGGCTGCGAGTCTGGTGGGCATGGCGCGACTCTATAGTGACCGGATGCCTGAACGGCATGCCTGTGCAAGTCTAGGCAAGACTGTGGAAAGTTCGCGCGTGTCGTAGATACGTTCGATAGACTAGCCGCATTCCAGCGTTGGAGGGGGCGACCATGGCACAGCAGCCGACCGGCCACACCTCCGACGCGCTGCGCTCCCTCGACATCGCGCTCGACGCCATCGCGGTCGCCGCAGCCACCCTCGACGCCCTGCTGCCGCGCCTCGACGACGCGCAGCGGCGCGATGTGGTCGCCCGGGTCGGCGACATCGGTCGCGGAGGCGACGCGCTCAAGGTGCGCGTCGCCGACGACCTCGCGAAGCGCCACGACGGCCTCCCGAAGGACGAGCGCTTCCCGCTGTGCTGCGGCTACAAGGATCCGCTCGAGATGCTCGCCGCCGAGCTCGGCGCGTCCCGGCGCACGGCTCGGCAGCTGCTGCGGGTCGCGAGCGCCACGCGGGCGTCGATCGGCATCACCGGGGCCACCGTGCCCGCGAGGTTCCCGATCCTGGGCGGTGCGCTCGAGACCGGCGCCATCTCGCTCGAGGCAGTCGGGGCGGTGCTCGATGCGCTCGGCGATGCACCCGATCGTGCGCACGCCGACGACGTCGCGGCCGCCGAGGAGGCGCTCGTCGCATCCGCCATCGGCGACCGGGGCACCCACCGCGATGACACCGGCACCGATGCGCCGATGCCGCCCGAGCTGCTCGCGCGCCTCGCACGCATGTGGCGCGACGCGATGGATCCGGATGGCGCCGAGCCTCGCTACGAGCGGCAGCTGGCCGAGCGCGGCTTCACCTTCGGCACCCGACCCGACGGCATGGTGCAGGGCCGGCTCATCTGCACGCCCGACCAAGGCGCCGTGCTCGCCGCCGCCTTCGACGCGTTCACCGGCCCGCGCACGAAGCCGCGCTTCCAGAGCGACGACGAGCGCGCCGCAGCTGCGCTCGAGGTCGACGATCGCTCGCGGCCGCAGCAGATGGTCGATGCCCTCATCGCCATGGTCGGGCGCTCCGTCGAGCAGCGCGACGTGCCACGGGTCGGTGGCGAGGCACCGGTCGTCGTCGTGCACGTCGCCAAGCAAAGCCTCGAGGCCGCTGCGACGGGCACCCCGGGCTGCACCGCGACGGTCGAGCGCACGGGCGACTGCATCCCCGTGCACCTCGCCGCCTCGATGCTGTGCGATGGCCGCATCCAGAGCGCCGTGACCGGCGCCGACGGCCTCCCGCTCCACCTCGGCCGCGCCGACCGCCTCTTTTCCCGTGCCCAGCGGCGCGCGCTCGCCATCCGCGACGGCGGCTGCCGCGCCCCGGGCTGCACCTTCCCCGTCGGCTGGACGGAGGCGCACCACATCGTGCCGTGGGAAGAGGGCGGCCCGACCGACCTCGACAACGGCATCCTCCTCTGCTCCCACCATCATCACGAGGTCCATCGCGGCACGCTCGAGGTGCAGTGGGCATCCGGAAGCTGGGTCGTCGTGCCGAGGACCAGGCGCGCCATGCGCATCCGCGGCTTCGGTCGCCGCATCACCGGCGCCGCACCGCAGCTGCAGCCCACCGCGTAGGCACTCGCCGCCACCGGCGTGCGCAGCGCGTCCCGCATGCGGCTGCGCAGCGCTGCCGAGCCGCGCCGCGCAGGCACCCGTCGGATACTCTCGATCGAGCCGCAGCGACCCGGTCGCGACCGGCGCACGACGCCGACCACGGGAGCCCGACGATGCTGGAAGCGCTGCTCGGCGACCGCCACGAGCGCCGGCATCGCCAGGCGATGCAGGCGTTCCGCCGCCGCGAGCAGCAGCTGCGCCCCGCGTACAAGGTCTGGGGCTACAAGAACCTCTTCGCCAAGGGCTTCCTCGTCACCCGCGGCCCGACCGCCCACACGCCCGTCGAGACGTGGGAGCACGATGCGGTCGGCCCCTGGCACGTGCGCGTCGACCCGGTGCTCGACCGGCAGGTAGCGCGCGGCGATCGTGCCGAGGTGCTCGTGCTCGGGCAGGCGTTCGACGACGGCGGCCCGAAGACCCGGGACCGCGTGTCCGAGCGCATCCTGCGCGCGGTCACCGCGCATCCCGACTCCGCCGCGCAGACGCGCGCGCTCGACGAGACGATCGCCTGGCTCTCGGGCCGCTACGTCGTGCTCGTCGCCCGCGGCGAGCGGCTCGACGTCTGGGGCGACCCGCTCGCCACCCGCTCGCTCTACTGGCACCGCTCCGCGGCCGGCGTCGCGCTCGCCTCGCACAGCGCGATCCTCGCCGACATCGCCGGCGGGCTCGACAGCAGCCGCATGCGCTGGGTGCTCGAGCACCCGCACTACCGCTCCCCCGCCGGCCGCTGGCTGCCGGGCCTCATCACGCCGCACGACGAGGTCGGGCAGCTCTACGCCAACGGTCGGCTCACCGTCGAGGGCTCGGCCGTCTCGAACGGGCGCTTCTTCCCGCTCGCCGACCGCGTCGAGCTGAGCACGGCGGATGCGTCGGCGCGGTTCCGGGACGACCTGCGGCAGCAGGTGCGCAACTGGATCTCGGTCGCGCCCGTCACCGTGCTCTCGCTGACCGCGGGCCGCGACTCGCGGGCCGTGCTCGAGGCCGGGCTCGTCGACCTGCAGCGGGCCGGTGCGCTGACGCTCACCTATCACCCGTTCCACGTCGCCTCGAAGAGCACCTACGCCGACTTCCTCACCGCCGGGCGGCTCTCCGCCGCCGCCGGGCTGCCCCACATCGGGCTCGACGTGCCCATCCTGAAGCCGACCTCCGAGATGTCGCGCCTCTACCGCGCGACCTTCCCCACCTGGCAGCGCTACGCCAACCTCGCCGGCGCGCTCTACCTGCACGCGCCCGCGCGGGCGGCCACGATCTTCGGGGTCGGCGGCGCCATCGTCACCGGCATGTGGAAGGACACCTCGGTGCGCGAGCTCACCCCGCAGCTGCTCGCCGCGAAGTACGCCGCATCGCCGTTCCAGCACGACTCCGAGCTGCACGACGAGCTGGCCCGCTGGATGGACTTCACCGACTTCTCCGACGACGCCCTGCGAGGCTACGACTTCTACGACTTCTTCCACTGGGAGCACCGCATGACCAAGTGGGGCGGCAGCGGCTACAGCGAGTACGACCTCGCGACGATCCCCGCGCCGGTGCTCAGCTCCCGGCGCCTGCTCACCGCGGCGCTGTCGCTCCCCAAGGAGCAGCGGGTCGCGGCCGAGGTCTACCGCGCCATCTCGGAGGCCGGCGCGCTCCCCGCCCGGTAGCGCCCCGCGCATCCGCCCGCACTCTCGACGCATCCAGGGAGCGGGTGCAGGGTGGAGGCATGCCTGAGACCTACCGCCACGAGCCCCCGTACACGATCGGCGTCATCTGCGGCAGCATCGCCGCGTCGTCGATCAACCGCCGCCTCGCCCGCGCGCTCATCAAGCTCGCGCCCGCCGACCTCGAGTGCTCCTTCATCGAGATCGGCCAGCTGGCCCTCTACGACCGCGATCGCGACGACGCGTACCCGCCCGAGGCGACCGCCTTCAAGGAGGCCATCCTCGCCGCCGACGGCATCCTCATCGTCACGCCCGAGTACAACCGCTCGATCCCCGGCGCGCTCAAGAACGCCATCGACTGGGCGTCGCGCCCGTACGGCGAGAACGCCCTCACGCGCAAGCCCGTCGGCGTCATCGGCGCCTCGCCCGGCGGCATCGGCACGGCCGTCGGCCAGCAGCACCTGAAGACGATCCTGTCGTTCTGCAACGCCCCGATGATGAACGAGATCGAGGCGTACGTGCAGTACCCCGACGGCCTCGTCGACGACGACGACGAGGTCACCGTCGAGTCGACGAAGGAGTTCCTCAGCACCTACATGCAGGCGTACGACGACTTCGTGCGCCGGGTGCTGACGGTGGTGCCGCAGCAGCAGGCCTGAGCGGCGCCGCCGCGCGAGGCCGGGCCCGCCCTACGGCGCGGGCACGGCCTCGCCGTCGGGCTCGACGGATGCGCGCCTGACGGTCAGGTAGAGGCGGTGCGCCGTGATCACGAGCACGAGCCAGGCCGCGCCGAGCGCCCACGCCGCGACCACGTCGGTGAGCCAGTGGTGTCCGAGCACCACGCGGCTCAGCCCGATAGTGATCGCGAAGACCGCAGCGATCGCGATCGTGAGCACCCGCTGCCAGCGGCGCTCGAGCCGCAGCACGATGAGGTACGCGACGATCCCGGCGATCACGGTCGCGTTGAGCGTGTGCCCGCTCGGGAACGAGGCGGAGTGCTCGTACGGCGGCACCGCGAGCTCGAGCGGCGGCCGCGAGCGGCCGATGAAGCCCTTCGCGACGATCGTCATGAGCAGCGAGCCGAGGCCCGCCGACAGCATGAGGATGACCGGCGTCCACGAGCGGCGTCGGATCGCGAGGAGGAGCATCACCGCGATCGCCAGCACCGGCATACCGATGACGCCGGCGACATCTGTGTAGGCCGTCACCGCCGGCCCGAACCACCCCGGTCGCCAGTCGGCGAACCACGCCGTGATGGGCATGTCGAGGTTGGCGAGGCCGTCCTCGTCGGTGACCGCCTCGTAGACCTCGGCACCGCCCGCGGCGAGCCCGGCCGCGACCGCGAGGCCGATCGCGAGCGTCAGCAGCAGCGCGGCGTGGGGGCCGAGCCTGCGCCCGAGCTGCTCGACGAGCCGCGCCACCACGCGACCGACGCGCGTCGTCCAGTGCGTGAGGTCGCGCCCGCCCACGTAGCGGTCGCGGCGCACCTCTCCCGCCGGTCCCTGCTCCGGTCGCGCGTCGTCGTCCATGCCCACCCCGTCCCGATCGTGGCGACGATCCTCTCGCGCGCGCCTGAGCGGCGGCCCGCAGCGCGCCGGTGCTCCGTCGCCCGGTGCTCAGTCGCAGAGGGGCGTCGGCACGAGCAGGCACTCGACGAGCTCGGCCGCCCGCGACGCCCCGCCGAGCGCCGCGAGCTCGTCGGCGATCTGCCGGGCTCGCGTGCGGTAGCGCGGCTCCCGCAGCACCTTGCGCACCGCCGCGAGCACGCGCGGCGGCCGCGGGCGCCCGGTGCGCAGGTCGATGCCCGCGCCCGACCACGCGACTCGCGCGGCGACCTCGGGCTTGTCGGCCGAGCCGCCCGCGACCACGAGCGGCACGCCGCACGCGAGCATCTCGAGCACGCCGCCCCAGCCCCCGTTCGTCACACCGACGTCGGTGTGCGGCACGACCGCCGAGTAGGGCACGAAGTCGACCAGCCGCGCGTTCGCCGGCACCTCGCGCTCGATGGAATGCCCGGCGGTCGTGCCGATGACGCGCACCGGCACGTGCGCGAGCGCGTCGATCGTGGGCAGCAGCAAGGCGCTCGGGTCGGTGTCGACGGTGCCCTGCGTGACGAACACGACCTGGCGCGGCTCGTCGGCGAGCGTCTCGGCCCACAGCGGCGGCGGCGCGAGCGGCCCCGTCCTCGGCTCGAGCCAGCCCACGAAGCGCACCGAGGCCGGCAGGTCGCCCGGGTCGTACTCGAGCGACGGCGAGCCCGTCGCGAGCACCAGCCTCGGCGAGTAGAGCGCCTCGTCGAACGGGCGCCCCGGCCCGAGCCCGAGCTCGGCGCGGGCGGCGCGCAGCGAGCGGTCGAGGGGGCCGGATGCGTTGCGCACGACGGCGCGCAGCATGCGGTCGCGCGCGCGGCCGAGCCACGTGCGCGCGGGCTGCATCGCGAGGCCCGGCGGCGGCAGGTCGCGGCTGCGCATGGTGAGCGGCATGAGCGACACGCTCGCCCACGGCAGCCCGAGCACCTCGGCCGCGAGGCCGGTGCCGACCGCCATCACGTCGCCGACGAGCGCATCGAAGGGCGTGCGCTCGTGCGCGGCGCGGATGTCGCCCACCTGGCCGGGCGCGGTGCCGATGAAGAGCTCGCCGAGGTTGGCGAGCGTGCCGAGGGGCCCGGGGGGCGCGACGCCGGGGAACGCCTCGGCGAGGCGGTGCTCGTCGAAGTCGAGCGCGTCGCGCCAGACGAGCGTCTCGCAGCCGAGCCGGTCGAACGCCTCGACGTGGCGATCGCCCGTGTAGGCGGTCACCCGGTGCCCCCGCGCGAGCAGCGCAGCGGCGACTGCCGTCATCGGCCGGACGTGTCCGGCGAACGGCATCGCAGTCACGAGCAGGTGCGCCACCTTCGCACGATACGCCCGCGACGGACCGATTGAGGGGATTAGTAGAACACTGTTATGGTTACCCTGTGCCTCGAGCCCTGCAGCTCGCCCTCGGCATCGTGGCGGTCGCCGTCGGGCTGTCGCTGGGTGCGATCATCGTCACCGTCTGGCGGCCCTGCGCCGCGGCGGTGATGCCGCTCGACCCGATCACGTCGCCCGCGTGCGCGCACGTCGCGAGCGGCCCGAACACCGCGTGGATCGGGCTGCTGCTGTGGCCCGTCGCGCTCGCCGCCGCGGGCTTCGCCGCCCTCCGCGCGATCTCGCGGGGCTGGGGCGCCGTCACCGCCGCAGTCGTCGTCGTGCTGGCGCTCGCCGCGCTCGCGGCGAACCCCATGGTCGAGTACCTGCTGCTCAACCAGGTGCCGCAGTCGTGGGACGAGCCGCCCGGCACCGGGTCGCTGACCGCCGCCCTGTTCGTGCTGGCGGGGCTCGTCATCGCCACGACGCTCGCACCGCGGCCGCGCGGCGGGCCGCGCGTGGCGGAGGAGCGCCGCTGGGTCTGACGGATGCGCAGGAGACGACGACAACCCCGCCTCGCGGCGGGGCTGTCGATGTGGTGGTGGACCCGGGGGGAATCGAACCCCCGACCTTCTCATTGCGAACGAGACGCGCTACCAACTGCGCCACGGGCCCGGACCGGTTCAGAGTACCCGACACCCGCCCCAGCGGCGAAATCGGGGCGACCGCTCGGGCTCAGACGACGCGACGCGCGAACGCGGCATGCACGTCGAGCCCGTCGAGGTCGTCGTCGACGAGCCCCATGGCGGCGAATCGGGAGCCGCCTGCGGGCGCCGGGCGGCGCGCCGGAGCCTCGCGACGGATCGCGTGCTCGTCCTCCTGCGTCTCGAGCGGCGCATCCGACCGCACGACGTCGAGCGACTCGGCCGCTCCGATCGCTGCGCCCAGCTGCACCTCGCGGATCGGCACCGCGGGCGCGGTCGGCGCCATGCGTCGCTCGGTCTCGGTCGGCACCTGGGCGAGCTCGCCGGTGACGATCTCCTCGAAGCTCGGCTCGAGCCGCGTGACGCGCGCGAGCGGGCCCGAGATGGCCTTGCGGTCCTCGGCCAGCTGCTGGCGCGCCCGGCGCAGCAGGTCGTCGCTCGGCGACGGCGCCTGGTACTGCACCCGAGTCCGCGGCTCGGGCAGCGGCTGGGGCGACCAGGCGCGCGAGGCCAGCACCTCGTCGGTGCGGAGGGCCGCCGGCGGCGCGGTGGCGACCCGCGGCGCCTCGCCCGTGCGCGACGCCTGGCGCGCCACGACCTGCTCGGCCATGCGCGCCTCCGACGCGACCGCCTCGGCCGCGACCTGCCGCGCCTCGACGAGCGTGCGCACGTGCGGCGCCGTGGCCTCGGCGACCCGGCGCATGCGCGCCGACGACGCGTTCACCGCGACGAGCCCGGCAGCGCCGAGCACGGCGACCGCACCGCCGACCACGAGCAGCACCTGCATGCCCGGCACCGCGGCGCCCACGACCATCGCGGCGACCGCGACGAGCACGAGCGCGAAGCACGCCAGGCGCGTGCGGCGCAGCCGCTGCGCGCGCGACACCGACGACTTCACGGCGGCGCGCACCTCGCGCTCCACCGCCTTGATCTGCTCGTCGAGCTCGCGGGCGCGGGCGACGGCCTTCGCGTGCTCCATCGCCTGCTTGAGACGGGCCTCCTTCGCGACCGCGCGCTGCTGCACGGCGATGGTGCGCGCGTCGGCCTCGAGCCGCACCTCCTCCGGCGACTCGGCCGACTCGGCCATGATGCGGAGCGTCTGCTGCAGCCGGATGGCGTTGCGCTCGGTCGCCAGGTACTCGCGCTTCCGCGTCCACACGGGCACGAGGTAGACGACCCAGAGCACGACGGCGACGATGAGGATGAGTGTCGTCCCGAGACCTGCGAACTCTGGCATGTCCTGCACGGTAGTGGCGCGGCGCACCCGATCACGGGAGGGCGCGCGGCGGTTCGATCAGGCGCGGGGCGAACTTCCCGCGCGCGGGTCGCCGCCGACCGGCACGGGGTAGACCGAGCGGTCGAACGGCGGCACGCGGCCGGCCTCGAAGCGCTGCAGGAGCGGCTCGGCGAGCTCCTCGCGCACGAGCGCGAAGCACAGGTGGTCGCGCCAGTCGCCGTCGATGTGGATGTAGCGGCGGCGGCAGCCCTCGTAGCGGAAGCCGAGCTTCTCGACCACGCGCAGGCTCGCGACGTTCTCGGGCCGGATGCAGATCTCGACGCGGTGGAGGCCCATGCCGAGCATGAGGTGATCGGTGACGAGCGCGACCGCCGTGGTGGTCGCCCCGCGGCCCGCGAAGCGTCGCGCGATCCAGTAGCCGAGCGTCGAGGAGGCGAGCGCGCCGCCGGAGATGTTGGCGACGTTCAGCTGGCCGGCGAACTCGCCGTCGACCTCGATCGCGAAGGCGAGGCCGCTGCCGTCGCGGTCGCTCTCGAGCAGCGAGCGGATCGACGAGCGGGTGTCGAAGCGGCCGCTCGGGCGCGTGCCCGGCAGCGTCGCCTCCCAGCGCTCGAGCCAGGGCCGGTTGGCGAGCAGCTCGCCCTCGAGGGTCTTCGCGTCGCGCATGCGGATCCCCCGCACGGTGACGGCGCCGTGCGAGAGGCGGGGCGCGCTGTCGAACACGCTGTCGAGCCTAGAGCGTCGCCGCGCGCATCCCCTGGGCCGCGAAGTCGCGCACCGTCTCGGCGAGGCCGATCCGCGGCAGCCAGCCGAGCTCGTCGCGCAGGCGCCCCGCGTCGCCGATCACCTCCTGGGCGTCGACCGGGCGCCGCTCGCCCGCGATCCGCACCCGCGGCGGCATCGGCACGCCCAGGGCCGCGCAGAGCTCGGCCAGCACCTCCCCGCCCGATCGGGCGACGCCCGAGGCGACGTTGTAGAGCGGATGCTCGAGCACGGGCGCCTCGCAGAGGGCGAGGTAGGCGGCGGCGACGTCGCGCACGTCGGTGTAGTCCCGCCGGGTGGTGAGGTCGCCGACGGGCAGCGCCTCCCCCGGCCGCAGGCGCCGGAGCCCCGCGGCGAGGTCGGGCAGCAGGAACCCCTCGCCCTGGCCCGGCCCCAGGTGGTTGAAGGGCCGCACCGCGATCGTCTCGAGCCCGCGGCCGCGGTAGTAGTCGAGCTGCAGCTCGACGAGCAGCTTGCTCACCGCGTAGGGCGAGGAGCACGCGGTCGGCGCCCGCTCGTCGAGCGGGCCGTCGCCCGGCGCGTAGACGGCGCCGCTGCTCGCGCCGATGAGCCGCGGCCGTTCGTCGAGCCGCAGCAGCGACTCCGCGAGGTGCGTCACCATCGCGGAGTTCTGCTCGAGGTAGCGCTGCGGCTGCGCGAACGACGGCCCCACGGCGGCGAGGCCCGCGAGGTGCAGCACGACGTCGACGGGCGGCAGGGCGGGCGCCGCGTGCGCGAGGTCGGCGACGACCGCCTCGTCGAGGTCGGGCGGCGGCTCGCGCCGCTCGGAGCGCAGCACCCCCACCACGCGGTGGCCGCGCTCGGCGGCGAGCCGTGCGACGTGCCGGCCGACGAAGCCGTCGGCGCCGGTGATCGCGATCCTGAGGCTCATGCAGGCACGCGCCCGCTGACGAGCTCGCGGTCGTGCGCGACCATGCGCCGCACGAGCCCCTGGAAGTCGACGTCGCGGCGCCAGCCGAGCAGCGCCTCCGCCTTCGACGGGTCGCCGAGCAGGATGTCGACCTCCGCGGGCCGCATGTACTCGGGGTTCTGCCGCACGTAGGGGCGCCAGTCGTCGACGCCGATCTCGGCGAACGCGCGCGCGAGGAAGTCCTCGATCGAGTGCGTCACGCCGGTGGCGAGCACGAAGTCGTCGGGCGTCGGGTGCTGCAGCATCTGCCACATGCCTCGCACGTAGTCGCCGGCGTAGCCCCAGTCGCGCTTCGGCCACAGGTCGCCCAGCTCGATCGCGTCCTGCAGGCCCGCCTCGATGCGCGCGACCCCGTCGGTGATCTTGCGGGTGACGAACTCGACGCCGCGGCGCTCCCCCTCGTGGTTGAAGAGGATGCCGCAGGAGACGAACATGCCGTAGCTCTCGCGGTAGTTCTTCGCCGTCCAGTGGCCGTAGAGCTTCGCGACGCCGTAGGGGCTGCGCGGGTGGAACAGCGAGTCCTCGGCGTAGCCCCGGCCGGGGCGGTTGTAGTCGAGGCCGCCGAACATCTCGGAGGTCGACGCCTGGTAGAAGCGCGTCAGCCCGCCGCGGCCGGTGACCCGCACCGCCTCGAGCAGGTTGAGCACGCCCTTGCCGGTGACCTCGGCGGTCAGCGCCGGGTTCTTGAAGGAGTAGCCGACGTGGCTGATCGCGGCGAGGTTGTAGAGCTCGTCGGGCGCCGCCATCTCGACGGCGCGGATGAGCGAGGTCGGGTCGGTGAGGTCGCCCTCGAGCAGCGTGACGGCCGGGAACTCCTCCCGGACGGCGTGGCGCTTCGGGTTGTGCTGCCCGCGGATGAGCCCGAACACCTCGTAGCCCTGCGCGAGGAGCAGCTCGGCCAGGTGTCCGCCGTCCTGCCCGGTGATGCCGGTGACCAGCGCTCGCATCGCACCCTCCGTCGCTCCTGCCCTCACAGTACGGTTTGCGTCACACCTTTATCAAACAGTGTTCCACAACGTCGGCTCAGGAGAGCGGCAGGACCCAGGCGAAGCCCGTTCACCGGCACGCGCTAGATTCCGGGGCGTGAGCGACCCGGAGCACGACGTCGAGGAGGCCAAGCGCGCCCTGCGCCGACGGCTGCGCACCGAGCGGGCCGAACGCGGCGCGGCCTTCGCCGCCGCGCGCGCCGACGGCCTCGCCGCCAACCTGCAGGCGCTCACCCGCGCGCTCGGCGCCCGCACCATCTCGGCCTACCTCTCGCTCCCGGAGGAGCCCGACACGCGCGCCTTCCTTCGCTGGGCCGACGCCCAGGGCATCCGCGTGCTGCTGCCGGTCATCCGCCCGGACGGCCTGCTCGACTGGGCCGAGCACGACGGCACCGAGACCGTCGAGGCGACGCTCGGCATGCCCGAGCCCACCGCCGACGCCCTCCCGCCGACCGCGCTCGACGAGGTCGACCTCATGCTCGTGCCCGCGACGGCGGTCGGCCGCGACGGCTCGCGCCTCGGCGGCGGCCGCGGATTCTTCGACAAGACCATCGCCGCGATGGCAGAATGTCCTCCGGTCTATGCCGTCGTGCACGACGAGGAGCTCTTCGACTCCGTGCCGCACGCGGCCTACGACCAGCCGGTCGACGGCGTCGTCACGCAGTCCGGCATCCACCACACGTCCTGAGGAGCGCACCGTGCCCGTCTACGCCTACGCCTGCACCGCCTGCGGCCACGCCTTCGATGCGCGCCAGAGCTTCGACGAGCCGTCGCTGACCGTCTGCGAGGCCTGCGGCGGCGCGCTGCGGAAGCAGTTCGGCACCATCGGGGTCACCTTCAACGGCTCCGGCTTCTACCGCACCGACTCGCGCGCCAGCAGCGCCTCCAGCTCGGGCTCGGGCTCGCGCTCGTCGTCGAGCGGCGCCGCGAAGGCCGCCCCGTCGACCTCGTCGAGCGGCGCCGGCACGGCCGCCTGAGCACGCCGGTCCCCCTGCCACCAGTACCACCGAGGAGGACCCCATGGAGGGCTTCAAGAAGTTCCTGATGCGGGGCAACGTCGTCGAGCTGGCCGTCGCGGTCGTCATCGGCACGGCGTTCACCGCGATCGTCACCGCGTTCACCGAGGCGATCATCAGCCCGCTGCTCACCATGGCGTTCGACGCCGACGAGCTCGCCGGTGCGACGATCGGCCCGTTCAAGATCGGCCTGCTCATCGCGGCGATCATCAACTTCCTCGTCATCGCCGCGGTCGTCTACTTCGCGCTCGTGCTGCCCATGACGAAGCTCAAGGAGCACCAGGATCGCCGCCGCGGCGTCTCCCCCGAGGAGCCGGCCGAGACCGACGTCGACGTGCTGCAGGACATCCGCGAGCTGCTGCGCGCGCAGCAGGCGCCGGGCGCCGCGCCCGGCCCCGCGCCGCGCGCCTGACGCCCTCTCCCGCGACCGCCGAGGCCTGCAACAGATATAGGGTCAACGGCTCCCATCGGGCCGCCCTGGCCGCCACTGCGCCTACATCTGCAGGGCGGAGGACGGGCGGATGCGTCAGCCCCAGTGGGGCGGGACGTCACGACGCAGCTGCTCGTCGTTCTCGCTCCCGCGCTCCTGCCGCTCCACCGGCGGCTCGCCCGTGTACCCGGGCGACGGCTCGGTCGAGACGCGCCTGCCGCGACGGCGGATGACGAGCGGCACGGGCTGCGGCTCGGCCGCATCCGCTGCGCCGGCCTCACTCGCGCTGCCGTCGCTCGACCGGCTCTGCGCGTCGCCGACCGGACTATCCGGCCCAGTGCCCGCGGAGCCGGTCGACGGACGGTCGGCCGGGCCGCCCTCGTGCGTCACGACGACGCATCCGCCCCGACGAGCTCGGCGATGCGATCGGCGACGCCCTCGGGGTCGGTGAAGAGCTCGAAGGCGTGCACGCGCATCGTGTGCCAGCCGAAGCGGCGCAGCACCTCGGGCCGCAGCCGCAGCGCTTCGCGCAGCGTGCGGTCGCCGTCGTCGTGGTCGGCCTCGATCGCGGCGCAGATGCCGCCGTTCGCCACCACGAGCGGCAGCTGGTCGTCGTAGGAGACGTCGGCGCGGAGGCCCCGGCGGCGCAGGCGCGTCGCGAGGTCGACCATGAGCGGGTCGCCGCCGAAGAACGTCGGGGCGCGATCCTCGGCCGCGATGTCGAGCAGGATCTCGCGCAGCATCGCCGCGCCGTGCGCGAGCCGCTCGGGGTCGAGCTCGGCGGCGTCGAACGACGTGACGATCTGCAGCGCCTTGCGGGCGCGCGTCATCGCCACGGCGAGCAGGCGCTCGCCGCCCGGCTGCCCCAGCGTGCCGAAGTCGACGTTGCGGCCGTGCTTCGTGCGGCCGTAGCCGACCGAGAAGATCACCCGGTCGCGGCTGAGCGCGCTCGCGTGCGTGACGTCGACGATGACGAACGGCTCCTCGCGGTCGGCGACCACGAAGTCGGTGAGCTGGTTCGACGACGCGAGCGCCGCCATCACCGCCTGCTGGATGCGCACCTCGTGCTTCTCGTTGGCGGTCACCACCATGAGCGACTCCTGCGGCCGCGAGCGCGCGTGCTGCGTGACGAGCTGCACGACCCGGTCGACCTCGGCGTCGGGGCTCTCGACCGTCGCCGCGCCCTGCTCGGGCAGCCCGTGGGCGCCGTGCACGATCGAGGCGGTGAGCGAGGCGTGGCCGAGGTAGGCGCCCGCCCACGGCAGCGCCTCGATGCGGCCCTCGTAGAAGCGCTCGTTCACGGCCGCGACGAGGTCGGCGCCGCCCGTGCGGTACGAGCGCGTCAGGTGCAGCGTCGGCAGCACCTGCCCGAGCCGCGACAGCGCCGACTCGGCGTGCAGCTCGTCGGGCGTCGCGAGCTCCTCGCTCGGGCGGATGCCGAGGGTCGAGATGCCCACGTCGAACGGCGCGGGTGTCTGCGTCGCCGAGTCGCCGAGCGCGATCACCTGCCGCGCGCGGCTGATGGCGCCGGCGGCCTCGGCGATCGTGATGGCGCCGGCGTCGGCGATGATCACGGCGTCGAAGGGGATGCGCTTGGGCACCCGGTGCAGGTCGTACGGCGAGGCGAGCCACACGGGCGCCACCGAGCGCGTCAGGTGCGGCGCGAGGCGCTGCAGCTCGTCGGCGTCGACGGGACCGGCCTTGATGAGGCGACGCAGCGCATCCGCCTCGTCCGGGTGGTCATCGACCGCGAGCCGCCAGCCCTGCGCGACCTGATGCGCGAGGCGCGCGCTCGACGCGTCGACGTGCGCCTCGTCGACGAGCGCGAAGTCCTGCTCGAGGCGTCGCAGCACGTCGGTGTTGCCGCGCAGCAGCGCCCGCTCCCGGCCGAGCATCGACTGCAGCGCCGACTGCCACCACGCGAGGTCGAGCTCGTGCTCGACCTGGTCGTCGGCGACGTGCCGGTCGGCGAAGTCGGTCAGCAGCGCGTCGAGGCCGAGGCGCTCGACCGAGCTCATCAGCTCGGCCCGCTCCTGGATGTTCTGCAGCGCGTCGCTCGGAGCCGCGAGCTCGGCGATGCGCGCCTCGAGCTCCTCGATCGGCAGGTCGACGCTGCGCACCTCGGGCTTGAGGGCCGCGTCGAGGCGGTCGAGCCGCACGACGACGTCGCGCAGGCGCGCGTCGAGCGCGGCGAGGCCCGCGGGCACCGACGGGATCGAGCCGTCGGGCGCGAACTTCGCCCACAGCCGTCGCTGCTGCTGCGCGGCGACGAGCACGTCGTGCAGGTCGGGCACGTGGCTGCCGGGGCGGATGTACTCCTCGGCGAGCTTCTTGAGCCGCCGGCGCTGCATCGCGCCGAGCGACTGGATCGCCTCGCGGCGCGGGCCCGTCGCCGTGATGAGCTCGCCGAGCGGGCGGTCGTAGAGCGACGGCGTCATGACGTCGAGCGTGGCCCGCACGTCGGTGAGCAGCGCCACCTGGATGCCGAGCTCGGCGAGGGTCGCCGCGGGCCGCAGCTTCGTGTCGCCGATCACGCGGCGCGCCTCGGTGAGCAGCGCCTCGAGGTCGCCGCCGGAGGTGCCCGGCCCGGTCGTCGCCGAGCCGGCGAGCGCCTGCGAGTCGGCGAGGGCGGCGGATGCGTCGCCCGAGGAGTCGAAGGAGGCCCCGTACCAGGGCGTGTCGCTCGGCCCGTAGCGGAACTGCCCGAGGGCCGCGGCCTTCCGCATCGTCGCCGCCACCCGCGGCCGGTCGGTCGCGAGCGCGACCGTCGCCTGCTCGCTCAGCCGCGCGCGCGTCGACGGCGGCGTCGGCAGCATCGCGAGCCGCGAGAGCTCCTTGAGCGCGTCGAGCACCGACACCTGCAGCTTCGGGTCGACCCGCTGCAGCGCGGCGCGGTAGTCGAGCAGCACCTTCCGCAGGCGCAGCATCGCCTCGTCGATCTCGCCGGTGTCGGGGCGCTCGGACTGCTCGATGCGGCGGATCGCGCCGATGAGGTCGCGCCGGAGCGTCGCCTCCGAGACGGCGAGCGACTCGAGCTTCGTGCTCGCGAGCCGGTCGCCGATGTCGCGCAGCGTCGCTCGGCGGGGGCTGACGACGAGCACGCGGCGGTCGTCGCCCACGAGCGCGGCGATGACGTTGACGATCGTCTGCGTGAGGCCCGTGCCGGGCAGCGCCTCGACGACGAGCGAGTTGCCGGCGGCCGCCTCGGCGATCACCGCGTCCTGCTCGGCGTCGGCGTCGAGCACGAGCCGGTCGACCTCGGGGTCGCGGCTGTCCTGCGGCGTCTCGTCGACGCCCGCGCGGCCCTCGCGCACGCGCCACGCGGCCTGCTCGTCGCCGCGCACCGCGTCGAGCACGTCGTGCGGCTGCTGCTGCAGGTCGGCGGCCATCGGCTCGCCGACGTCGGCGAAGGTCGAGGCGAGCAGTCGCGCCTCGACGGTGAAGCCGGGCACGTGCGCCGCTGCCTGGCGCAGCGCGTCGAGCACGGCGTTGGGCGTGAAGGTGCCCTCGCCGGAGCCGAGCTCGATCAGCTGCCGCTCGTCGAGGCGCACGCCGTGGTGGCCGCGCAGGATGCTCGCGATGCGCGGGTTGACGAAGGGCCGGCCGAGCAGCTGCAGCTCGAAGTCACGCCCGCGGCGCCGCACGACGAGCGGCCGCAGCAGCACTGGGCCGTAGACCTCGCCGCGGCCGCCGGCGGCGTCGGCGTGCGGGAACCGCGCCATGCCGATGCCGAGGTGCACGGCGTCGATCGAGCGGGCGGCCGCGAGCTCGATGCCCTTCGACGCGATCGCCGCGGCCGCCGAGCGGGCGGCGCGGAGCGCGAGGTCGTCGCGGATGAGGCTCGACAGCGCGGTCGGCCGGCCGGTGATGAACTGGGCGAGGCCGCCCGGATGCGTCGTCGAGAGCTCGATGCGGGTCGCGGTGGTGTCGATGAAGTCGGTCAGCGGGCTCCGCCCGCCCACGCGCCGGAGCGCATCCGCCCACGCCTGCCACTCCCCCTCGCGCCGGCGCACGCGCGGCGCCGGCTCGGCGGCGGCCGGCTCGGGCGCGAGGCTGCGGTCGGGGCCGGGCTCGGGGGCGTCGTGGGCGTCGAGGATCGCGTCCTCGGCGGCGTCGGCCACGGCCTCCGCCTCGTTCAGCGCAGCGCGGTCGACGGCGGCGCCGCGGGCGCCCGCCGTCTCGTGCGTCGCCTCGTCGACGGGCCCGTCGCCCCGGATCTCGGTCTCGTCTTCACGCACACCGTCACGATAGCCACGCGGCCGGGAGCCGCGCGGGTGCCACACCGCCGGGTGCCACGGCGCGTGGAGGACACTCCAAGGTGGACCCGGTTCCATGGCCTGCGTCAGCGGCGAGCAGCTGGGTGCTGCCCGATCCGACACCCCGACCACGGAGGAGCCGCCATGACCCGCTCGGAACAGACCGACGCACACGAGCAGTCCGGGCATGGCCCAGCACGGATGTACCTCAAGTTCGGCGCGATCCTGCTCGTCAGCCTCGGGCTCATGTGGGTGCTCTCGATGTCGATGATCCGCGAGCTCGGGCACTTCACCTTCAACATCAGCAACTTCTACATGGCGCTCATCATGGTCGCCGCGATGGGGATCGTCATGACGATCGGCATGTGGTCGATGTTCCCCAGCAGGAAGGCGAACATCGCCATGGTCGTCGGGTTCGCTGCCCTGTTCGTCGTCGCCCTCCTCATGGGCAGGAGCGAGGCGTTCGTCGGAGACAAGGGCTTCCTCGAGTCGATGATCCCGCACCACTCGCGGGCGATCCTCGTGTGCCAGGAGTCGGACATCACCGACCCCGAGATCGTGCAGCTGTGCGACGACATCGTCGAGGCGCAGCAGGAGGAGATCGCGCAGATGGAGGAGATCCTCGAGCGCTACTGACGTCGGACGGGCCGGCGGCGCGAGCTGCGCCGCGGGACCGGACGGACAGGCTGCGACCGTCGCAGCCGAACTGGAAGAAGGAGAGAGAACGATGACCCATCACGTCATGTCGATGCTCGACACCTATCCCAAGGACCTCGGAGGCGTCGACCGGGACAAGCTCGCCGCATGCATCGAGGCATGCTTCGAGTGCGCCCAGACCTGCACGGCGTGCGCTGACGCGTGCCTGGCGGAGGACATGGTCGCCGAGCTGACCACGTGCATCCGCACCAACCTCGACTGCGCGGATGTGTGCGAGGCGACCGGCCGCATCCTCTCGCGTCGCACCGGTGCCGACGCCGCGGTCACGCGCGCGGTGCTGGAGGCCTGTCAGGCCGCGTGCAAGGCGTGCGCGGACGAGTGCGAGCGCCACGCCGACATGCACGAGCACTGCCGGGTGTGCGCCGAGGCCTGCCGGAAGTGCGAGCAGGCCTGCGCCGACCTGCTCGCGTCGCTCGGCTGAGCCGGACTCGACTGCCCTGGCGAGTCCTCGTGGACGCGCCAGGGCAGTCGAGCGCAGGCGTCGGGACGAGCCGCGCCGCTCAGAACCAGGCGTCGCCCGTGCGGCGGGTGTAGACGGCGCGCAGCCAGCGGCCCGCCTTCTGCCACAGCGCGTAGCGGCCGGTGAGCGGCAGCTCGAAGGTGGGCATGTACGTGACCGGCTCCGCCGCCCATGCGGTCTTGAAGGTGTAGAGGCCGCGGATGTCGCTCGTCTCCCACTCGGCCGGGTCGGGGATGTTCGCGAGCTCGTAGAGCGTGACGCCCTGCGCGTGCAGGTCCTGCATGATCTTCCACTGCATGAGGTAGGGCGCGAAGATCTTCGCGTTCTCGCGGATGCTGCCGGCGTCCTTGTACCAGGCTGTGTCGCCGAAGCGCATGACGAACGCCATCGACTGCACCTCGCCCTGGTAGTGCGCGACGTAGAAGTGGCCCTGGCCGACGGTCTTGTAGACGTCCCAGATGCGCTGGAAGTATTCGGGGTGACGGAAGTAGCCGCCCGAGCGCTCCTTCGTCTCGCCGATGAGCCGGTGCATCTCTGCCTCGTGCTCGGGCGTCATCGCGACCTTCTCGACCGTCACGCCGAACTTGTTCTCGGCGGCGCGGTAGGAGTTGCGGGCACGCTTCTTGAAGCGGGCGGCGACCTCGTCGAGCGTGCCGGTGAGGTCGACGGCGACGGCGTGCTGGTACTGGCTCGAGGCCGCACGCACCCAGCCGTTGCGCTCGAACGCGGCGATGAGCTCGGGGTCCTCCGCCTGGAAGGTCTCCATCTTGAGGCCGAACCAGCGCTTCGGGTAGGCCTTCGCGCGGGCGGTGATCGCGTCGACCGCGGCCGCGTCGATGCCGGCCACGCGAGGCAGGAAGAGGATGCGGCCGGCGAGCGGCGCGCTGCGCTCGAAGAGCTGGATCGGCAGTTGACGCTCGCCGCCGCCGGCGACGGGCACGGTCACGACGTCGCGGAGCGCCCGCCACGGGCTCTCCTCACGGGTGCGGGCCCACGCATCCGACTGCATGTAGTGGGCGCGCGGCTGCCCCTCGAGCACCTGCGCGTCCCACGCGGCCCCGTCGGTGGCCTTCGCGGGCCTCGGCTCGGCCGCAGCGGTGATGCTCATGCGCTCGCTCTCGTCGTGGGACTGCCTGGATGATCCGCTCGGGCGGCCCGGTCCCGGGCTCGCCGGAGCGGCGGATGCACGGGGCCGCGCATGCGTGGCCCGTCGCGCTCGATGCTACCGGCGTGCGGAGCGAGGGCATGCGCAGCTAGAGCCGATCGAGGATGAACGCGACGCGATCCGCCGGGCTGAGCACGGGCACGGTCACCACCGGGCTCGGGAGTTCGCGGTACACCTCCGTGAGCAGGGCATGGATCCGGGACTGGGCTGCGGCATCCTCGATGCGAGCGTAGTCAGGGGCGAGCGGCAGCAGGTCGAGGATGAAGACCTTCCGATACGACACCCGTGGGAGCGCGTCGAGCAGTTGGGCGTGGGGCTCCAGATCGAGGAATCGATGGTAGGCCAGCGAGTCAGGGAGGGCGCGGTCGAGGAAGACGGTCTCATCGGGGTCGAGGCTCGCCTCCTGCTCGAGCTGCATGGCGAAGACACCGCACTGGAACTCGCGCTGCCGCCCGCGCACTTCCTCGACGCTCCTGCCCTCGATCCGCTGGAGGTCGATGTAGTGACGGGCGTGCTCGACGGTCGTGGCGTAGCCGCGCTCATGCAGCAGGTTCACCGTCGTGGTCTTCCCCGAGCTCGGCCCGCCGGTGATGACGTACCAGTTGCTCATGTCGCCCCTTTCACCCGGCCGGCGCCGGGACTAGCGTCATCGACGAGCACCGTACACCGATGCAGGCGCGGACCCGGCGCTGGCGGTGTGGCTGACATCGCTCACCGTGTCTCGAGGACAGGCGGGAGCTGCCTGCGCGGCTGACAGGAGGACTGGGACGGGATGGATGCAGTGGTCTAGAGGTCCTCGAGCACGAGCTCTGCGTCCGGACGAGCCACCTCCGGCCGCGGCGGACGCTCGCCGATCCCCGGTTGGGCGCCCGCGCACGCGGGCCAGCCCCCCCCTCCCCCCCCTGCGACGGGAGCCGCCTGTCTCGATGAGCACGGCGCGCCCGCCTCGACGCTGACCGACAACGGTCGCGTCTTCACCGCCCGCCTCGGCGGCGGCCGCAACGCCCTCGAGTACGTGCTGCCGCTGCTGGGCGTCCGGCAGAAGAACGGCAAACCCGGCCATCCGCAGATGCAAGGCAAGATCGAACGCTTCCGCACCAGCTACAAGCCTCCGCCGAGCTGGCCGCATGCACCACCTCGCCATCGGCGCAGCCCACCGAGGCCGACGCATCCTCGCCCTCATCGACGACACCACCGCCACCGTCATCGACCTCGACACAGGCGAGATCCTCGCCACCAACACCATCGACCCGGCACGCAGCTACTGGCGCAACACGAGAAGAGCCCCCGGCCGATGGCCAGGGGCTCTCTCTTCGTGACACATGTCGCGACTCAGGTGAGACCTATGTCGCGACTCATCACAGCGTGCCCCTGGAGGGACTCGAACCCCCAACCAGCTCCTTAGGACGGAGATGCTCTTCCATTGAGCTACAGAGGCCAGGCTCACCGAGCCTATCGCGGCACCACGGTGCCGCAGGACTGGTGCACAGGGATCACCCCGACTCGGCGACTATCCTCGAAGAGGAGAGGGGGCGGACATGGGCGCTAGCGGCATCGTCGCGAGACGGTTGCTCCTGCGCTGGCTCCCGGTGGCGGTCCTCCTCGTCGCCGCCCTGACCATCGGCCTGCTCGGGATGCACACGGTCAGCGGCCCCGACGGCCACCGCCCGGCCGTCTCCGATGCGTTGCCGCTGGCGGCATCGGGAGCGCCGACACTCCCGGAGCACGCGCAGGCGCAACCGTGCGAGTGCGCCGCTCCGTCGCCTGATCACTCGTCGGTGCTGATGTCCTGCGTGCTCGCCCTCCTCGCGGGGCTGCTCGTCGTGACCCCTCGCCGATGGACCGGAGCCCTCACCATCCCGTTGACGCGCGGCGGCGCGATGCTCGAGCATGACCCGGGCGCGATTCCCCGTCCACGGCCTCCCTCATTGATCTTCCTCTCGATCAGTCGGACCTGATACGGGCAGCACCGCGCCGGATGCGTCCGGTACGCCGCCGCGTCCTGTGGGACGCGAGACCCATCTGCAATCCGAATGATCGAAGGACAGAATGACTATGAAGAAGCACTTCCGCACCATGACCATCGCTTCCGGCCTCATCGCATCCGCTGTGATCCTGGCTGGATGCTCGACCCAGGGGGGAACGGCCGCAGGCACCTCCGAGAGCCCGGGTGCCAGCACCTCTGCAGAAGCATCCGCCGACTTCAACTCGGCAGACGAGATGTTTGTCACCATGATGATCCCTCACCACGAGCAGGCGGTCGAGATGGCCGATGTCGTGCTGGACAAGAACGGCGTCGACCCGCGCGTGCTGGACCTCGCGCAGCAGATCAAGGACGCACAGGGTCCCGAGATCGAGACGATGCGGGGCTGGCTCGAGGCATGGGGCATCGAGTACGAGGACAGCTCGATGGGCGGCATGGATCACGGCGACGGCATGATGACCGATGACGACATGCGCCAGCTCGAGGATGCCGAGGGTGCAGAGGCGAGCCGCCTGTTCCTCGAGCAGATGGTCGTGCACCACGAAGGAGCAGTCGAGATGGCCGAGGTGGAGGTGGAGACGGGGCAGAACGCGGAGGCGGTCGCCCTGGCCGAGCAGGTGATCGAGGACCAGACCTCGGAGATCGAGACGATGCAGGAGCTGCTCGAGCAGCTCTGACCTTGACCGGCACGGGGAGGCCTGCGGCTGCGCGCCCGGGCCCGGGCCTCCCCATGCCGGCACCGACCCGACCCCTGGTTCGACACCCCTGGAGGCACCGACGATGAAGACCCCCCGCTCGCGAGCGCTCCTCGCCATTCCTGTGCTCGCGCTCATGCTCGCCGGGTGCGCCCAGGAGCCCGCTCCGGACGCAGCCGCAGCTCCGCTGCACGACGATCCGTTCGCACACGTCCACGGCATCGGCGTGCTCCCGGGCGACCCCGACATCCTCGTCGCCAGCCACGCAGGCGTCTACCGCGTCGACTCCGCCGGCGAGGCGGAGGGGCCGCTCGGAGGCGAGGACTTCGACGCCATGGGCTTCACCGTCGCCGGCGGCACCCTCTTCGCCTCAGGGCATCCGGGAGCCGCGACGTCTCCCGAGCTCGGCGCTCCCAATCTGGGGATCGTGCGCAGCGTCGACGGAGCGGCGACGTGGGAGCCCGTCGCGCGGACGGGGGTCGAGGACTTCCACGTGCTCACCGGCGGCCCCGACGGCAGCCTCTTCGGGATCGGCTCATCGTCGCCCAGCGTGCAGGCGAGCAGCGATGCCGGCACCACCTGGACCGCCGGGGCAGTGCTGGCAGCCGCTGACCTCGCCGTCGGCGCGGGCGACGAGCTCTACGCGGCGACCGAGGACGGCCTGCAGGTCAGCGTGGACGGTGCTGCGACGTTCGCTCCGGTGCCCGACGCGCCGCTGCTGTTCCAGATCGCCGCCGGCGCCGACGGCACGCTCGTCGGCGCGGGCATCGACGGCCAGCTCTGGCGCGCGCAGGACGGCCGCTGGACGGGCAGCGAGCGCTTCAGCGGCGCGCTGCAGGCACTCGCCGTCGGTGAGGGAGGCTCGCTGCTGCTCGTCGACGACCGCGGCCTGGTGCGCATCGATGCGAACGGCGCCGACGTGATCCGTCCCGCCGGCTAGGTTCGGCGACCGACGCTCACGCGGGTTGCGGCTGCACCGCGTCTGAGCTGTCGCGCCCGACGCCGTACGAGAACTCGCGAGCCTGCCCGGCATCGAGCGGTGCTGCGACGCCAGACACCCGTACTCGGATGGGTGGAGCCGATCCCGGGTGCGAGCGCAGCCTCGCACGGTCGCTGCACGAGCTGCACGATCTGCGCCAGCGCTGTATCGGCGCCGATCCTGGTCGCACGCACCCGCAGCGTGCCCACGGTGTTCACCGTCGCTCCGATCACCTCGGATCCGGGCTCCTTGGCCACGGGCATGGACTCGCCCGTCACCATCGACTCGTCGACCTCGGAGACGCCCTCCTCGACGTCGCCGTCGGTCGGGATCTTCGCCCCGGGCCGCACCAGCATGAGATCACCGGGCATGACCTCGGACGTGGAGACCTCCACCTCGACGCCGTCTCGGATGACGACCGCCCGTGGCGGCGCGAGCTCCAGCAGCCGGCGGATCGCGTCGTTCGCCCCGCCTCGGGCGCGCATCTCGACCCAGTGGCCGAGGAGCACGAAGGTCGCGAGCACGGATGCCGCCTCGTAGAAGACCTCGCCGCCGCCCGTGAGCGTGACCACCAGGCTGTACAGCCAGCCCGCACCCACGCCGACGGCTACCAGGACCATCATGTCGAGGGTCCGCTCGCGCAGCGCTCGCCAAGCACCGTCGAAGAAGATCCAGGCGGCGTAGAAGATCACCGGCAGCGAGAGGATCAGCGCGAAGACGTCGTCGCGAAGCCCGAACGGGGCCGGGATCGCGAACCCCAGCACCTCCCGACCGATCGGCGACCAGAGCGTGATGGGGATCGAGAGCAGCGCGGCGACCACGAAGCGGTTGCGCATGTCGCGCGTCATCGCCGCCATGGACATGTCGGCGTTGTGGCCTCCATGTCCCATGACATCCTGCGCGGACGGCGCAGCCTCCTGCTGTCGGCTGCCGTGGTCGATCAGGGCCGACGGTCCCTCGTTCCCGCCGTGCATGGCGGCGACTGGATCGCAGATGTGGTCCGGCACGGACTGCCCCGAGCAGTGATAGCCGCACTCGATCACCCAGTCGCGGAGCTGCCCGACGCTGGTGACTCGGGGGTCGTAGGTGACGTTGGCGGTCTGCGCGACCGGGTTGGCGTCGACGGCGACCACCCCCGGCCGGCGCAGCAGCGCGGCTTCAGCGACGGACTTCGAGGACGCCCAATGCACCCCGCTGACCTCGAGGACGACGGTGCTCGGCTCGGCGGTCACCGGGCCCACCGCGGACGAGCGTCGATCGCAGCGCGTCGAATCGGACGATCGAGCTGATCCTGCACCAGCGAGCGCGGCATCGGCATGGGCGGCCTCCTGTCCAAGACCATGCTCACCGTGTTCCGGAGGCGCGTGCACGGGCCTCCTTCTGCTGCATGGGCTGCACCCGGAGGATCGCGAGGCTCGTCCTCACAGCGCTGCACGACGAAGCGCCCGCCCCGAGGGGCGGGCGCTTCGTCGTGCAGGGTCAGGTGATGTCGATGAACACCGGTGCCGTACCGCCGATGTTGACGCCTGCGACGACCGTGTTGTAGCCCGACCAGCCGCCGTGCACGGCCTGGCCACCACCGATGTAGATGGCGATGTGCGCGCGTCCCACGCCGCCGTCGGCGTAGTAGATGACGTCGCCGGGCGAAGCCTGGGACATCGGGATGGTCGGGCCGAGGTTGAACAGCGAGCCCATGCCCGAGTACGGGAGCCCCGCAGCGCCGATGGCCTTGCGCACGAGCTGCACGCAGTCCTGCGAGACGCCGACCTGTGCGAGCGCGGTGTTGGCGATGACGCTGCCGGACGCCCCGGCCGACACCGCGGCGGACGGCGCGCTGGAAGCGGGCGAGGAGGAGGCTCCTCCCGCCGTGCCCCCAGCGGTCGCCTGCTCGGCATCCTGCTGCTGGGCCTGCTGCTCCTGCTCAGCCTGCTGACGCTCCAGCTCGGCCTGCGCCGCAGCCTCGAGCTCCGCTCGGATCTGCTCGAGCTCCTCCGCCGTCGTGGCCTGCACGTCGAGACGAGCCTCGAGGCCGGGGCCCCCTGCCGTCACGACGCCCGAGACCGACTGTGCGTCCTGCGCGACGATGGACGAGTACGAATCGGAGGCGTCGGCGTTGGAGCTCGACGCGAAGGCGGGGAGGGCGAGGGGCGTGGCGAGTGCCGCAGCGACAGCGATCACGCCCACACGACGGGCGTTGCGCACCACCGACGCGCGGGTGAAGCGCTTCTTGTCGGTGGACTCGAAGCCGGTCATCTCGGTTGAGGTCGTCACAGGCTGATACTCCAAAAATCTCGGTGGAACGAAGCGCCGACAGGCGGCACTTCGACCCACGTTACCAAATCGTTATCGTTTTGTCACCCGACGTGCAGGTCAGCCGAACCGGCGGACCTCGGGCGTGCCGAACGCGGCGACCATGGCCGCATAGTTCGAGTACTTCACCGGCTTGCCGCTCGTCGCGGCATGCACGATCTGCCCGCCTCCGACGAACACGGCGACGTGCCCGTTCCACACCAGGAGGTCACCGGGAGCGACCTGCGACGCCGGCACCGGAGTGCCGTAGCCGGCCTGGGCGTTGGACGAGTGCGGCAGATAGTGCCCTGCCTGCCCGTACACCCACACCGTGAAGCCGGAGCAGTCGAAGCCCGTAGCCGGGCTCGAGCCACCCCAGACGTAGGGCACGCCGAGCTGCGACTGCGCGATCGCGGCGATCGAGCCGTTGGCGGGGATGCTCGCCGCCGCAGGCGTGCTGACGGCCTCGCCGCCCGTCGCCGCAGCGGAGGCGACCTCCGCTGCCTGCTCCCGCGCCTCGGCCAGCTCGGCCTGGCGCGCCTCCTCGGCGGCGGCGGCGGCCTCCTGCAGCTCGGCGAGCTGCTCGGCGGTCGTGCCGGCGATGCCCTCGCGAGCGACGAGGTCGACGCGCGCGTCGGCGGCGACGGTGACGGTCTGCGAGTTCTCGGCGACGATGCTCGCGAGCTCGTCGGCGGAGAACTGCTCGCCCTGCGGCACGAAGGCCGCCGCCGGCAGCGAGAGCGCGCCGACGAGGGCGGCCGCGATGCTGACCACGCCGACGCTCTTCACGCCGCGGCGGAGCGGCGCGAGCGCGCGCTCCCTCGGAGCAGGTCGTCCGGCCATCGGGACGGCGATGGCCGTCGAGTGCTGCTGATCCATGCTTCGGTGTTCCCCCAGATGCGTGCAGATCCCCGCACCACGGTGCAGGGCTGACGCGGCGAGACTAGCCGACCGTTACCAATCCGTCACAATCCGTCCACGCCCGTCGGCGAGCCTCTGAGGGGCCTGAACGAAGCCTGGACGTCACGCCTCGAGGTAGATGTGCTGCGCGAGCTCGACGGGCAGGTCGATCGCGGCGCCGCCGACCACGGAGAGGCGGATGCGCGGCCCGACGTCGGTCACGGCGACGCGGGCACCCGGGACCACGCCGGCCGCCTGCAGCTCGGCGAGCCCCTCGATGTCGTGCTGCACCGGCTCCCCGAGCCTGCGCACCACGTGCTCGCCCCGCGCATCCGTCGCCGGCACGACGCCCGCGAGGAACGCCTCGGCGGGCTCGAGCCCCAGCTCGGCGAGGCCCGGGATGGGCGTGCCGTACGGCGACTCGCGCGGGTTGCCGAGCAGCGCGAGCAGGCGACGCTCGACCTGCTCGCTCATGACGTGCTCCCAGCGGCACGCCTCGTCGTGCACGAGGCTCCAGTCGAGCCCGATGACGTCGGCGAGCAGCCGCTCGGCGAGGCGGTGCTTGCGCAGCACCCGGATCGCGAGCGCGCGGCCCTCCTCGGTGAGCTCGAGGTGGCGGTCCGGCGCGACGACGACGAGCCCGTCGCGCTCCATGCGTGCGATGGTCTGCGACACCGTGGGGCCCGAGTGGTGGAGCCGCTCCGAGATGCGGGCGCGCAGGGGCGTGATGCCCTCCTCCTCGAGATCGAGGATCGTGCGGAGGTACATCTCTGTCGTGTCGACGAGATCCGTCACCCGCAGCTCCCGCTTCCTTCGCCCCGTCCGCCTGCCATCCGGCTCCACCCTATTGTCGCCGCGCTCGTAGGATCGTCAGCGTGAGCGACATCGTCATCCCCGCCGACCTCCTGCCCGCCGACGGACGATTCGGCTGCGGCCCGTCGAAGGTGCGGCCCGAGCAGGTCGCGCGCCTGCAGTCGAGCCTCGACCTGCTCGGCACCAGCCACCGGCAGGCGCCGGTGAAGGGGCTCGTGCGGTCGGTGCGCGAGGGGCTCGCCGAGCTCTTCTCGCTGCCCGACGGCTACGAGGTGCTGCTCGGCAACGGCGGCTCGACCGCCTTCTGGGACGCCGCGGCCTTCAGCCTCATCGAGCGCCGCTCCCACCACCTCACCTTCGGCGAGTTCGGCGCGAAGTTCGCGAAGGCCGCCGCCGCGCCGTGGCTCGAGGCGCCGAGCGTCGCGAGCGCCGAGCCCGGCTCGCGCCCGGCGCTCGAAGCGGTCGAGGGCGTCGACGTCGTCGCCTACCCGCACAACGAGACCTCCACGGGCGTCTTCCACCCGGTCGTGCGGGGACAGGCGGATGCGCTGACGGTCGTCGACGCCACGAGCGCGGCGGGCGGTCTGGCCGTCGACGTCGCCGAGAGCGACCTCTACTACTTCGCGCCGCAGAAGAACTTCGCCGCCGACGGCGGCCTGTGGCTCGCGCTCGCCTCCCCGGCGGCGATCGAGCGCATCGAGCGGATCGGCGGCTCCGGCCGCTACATCCCGGAGTTCCTGTCGCTGCAGCAGGCGGTGACGAACTCCCGCCTCGACCAGACCCTCAACACGCCCGCGCTCGCGACGCTGCTGCTGCTCGACGAGCAGATCCGCTGGATGCTCGCCTCCGGCGGCCTCGACGCGATGGCTGCGCGCACGGCCGAGTCGGCGTCGACCCTGTATGCCTGGGCCGAGGCGCGCCCCGAGGCGACGCCGTTCGTCGCCGACCCGGCGCACCGCTCCGACGTCGTCGTCACGATCGACTTCGACGAGTCGGTCGACGCTGCCGCGCTCGCGAAGGCGCTGCGCACCAACGGCGTCGTCGACACGGAGCCGTACCGCAAGCTCGGCCGCAACCAGCTGCGCGTCGCGACCTTCGCCGCGATCGAGCCGGCCGACGTGCTGCAGCTGACCCGCTGCCTCGACTTCCTGCTCGAGCGCTAGTCAGCGGTCGGCGCCGGCGGCCTCGTCGTCGGCGTCGTCCGCCTCGTCGTCGTGGTCGCCGAGGTCGTGCTCGTCGTCGATCGCGAAGTCGTCGTCGAAGTCGTCCTCGAGGTCGGCCTCGAGATCCGACTCCAGCTCCTCGTCGTCGACGAAGTCGTCGTCGTCCGCGCCCTCGGCGCCCGAGGCCTCCTTGGCCGCGAGGTAGTCGGCGAGCCGGTCGGCCCACGGCACCCAGGCGGGCGCGAGCAGGGAGCCCTCGCCGGGCAGCAGCGCCACCTCGAGCACGGTCGGGCCGCCCTCGAGGCCGCGCGAGAGCAGCACCGTCCACGACCAGTCGGGGTAGCCGCCGAGCGTCGAGGCGTGGCGGATTGCGAGCACGTGGTCGCCCTCGGCGAACGCGTCCTGCACCTCGCCCACGGCGCCCTTCGGCGCGACCTCGTCGAGCGCGGCGATGGCGAGCTCGAGCTCCTGGAGCGTCGGCGTCGCGGGCACGGGTGCGGGCGACTCGGCCTGCGGGGCGGCCGCCTGCGCGTCGGGCTCGGCGGGCGCCTCGGCGTCAGCGGCCACGTCGGCGTCAGCGGGCGCGTGGGCCTCAGGCATCGAGGTCATCGGCGACCCTCCGGAGCATCTGCGCGACGGTCGAGCCGTGCGCGGCGCTCGGGTAGCGGCCGCGACGGAGGTCGTTGCCGACGGTGTCGAGCAGGCGCACGAGGTCCTCGACGATGATCGCCATGTCCTCCGTGTCGCGGCGGGCGGCCTTCACCGCGGCGGCGCCGACCGTGCGCAGCGAGAGCGCCTGCGGGCCGCGACGGCCCTCGGCGATGCCGTACTCGACCTTCGCGCCGGGCTTGATGACGACGCCCTCGGGCACCGCCGACGCGTGCAGGAACACCTCGACGCCGTCGTCCCCGGCGATGAAGCCGAAGCCCTTGGCCTCGTCGAAGAACTTCACCCTGCCCGTCGGCATGGCACCCTCCCCAGCGTCTGCACTGCGGCGCCCTGCCGCTTGCGCCCCAGCGTAGTCGGCGCCGGATGGGCGGATGACCGCGTTATCCTGGTCGGATGCCGAAGGCGAGCAGCAACCCGACGCAGCGCCCCAGGAAGCGGGAGCGCGGCACCGCGACCGAGCAGCGCTCCGCGCGCGGCCTCGCTGAGCGCGTGCTCGCGATCGGCGTCGTCGCCTTCGCCGCGATCGCCCTGCTCGGCTTCGCCGCCACCATGCTCCACGTCGGCCTCCGCGACTCGGTCGAGCTCTTCGCCGCCACGCTGTGGCAGTGGGCGTTCTGGCTGCCGCTCGTGGCGCTGCCGCTCATGATCGTCTGCCTCGTCGCCCTCGTGATCGTGAGCGCCGCCGGCAAGGCCCGCAGGCGCTGATGGACGTCGTCGCGCTCGCCGCCCGCATCCAGGCGATGCCCGACGACGCGCTCGACGCGCTCGTGGTCGAGCGGCAGGCGCCGCTGCAGCTCTCCTCCACGTTCGACCTCGCCGAGCACCTGCTGTCGGATGCGTCGATCGCGCAGGCGCTCCGGTGGCGGTCGGCGGCCGAGCTGGCCGCGCTCGCCGAGGGTGGCTCGACGCCGAGGCTCGACGCGCTGCTGCTCGCCGTCGACGGCGTCGCGCTCGCGCCGGTGCGGGCCGCCGCGCGCGCAGCGCTCGAGGCCGCCGGCCTCGACGAGGCGGCCCCGCGCGCGACCGAGCCCATCGAGAGCCCGACCGCGCCGCAGCTCGCGATCGACGAGGCGATCAAGGTCGCCGAGCTCGTGCACCGCATCGCCGACCACCCCGTCGTGCTCCGCAGCCGCTCCCAGCTGCCCGCGGCCGTCGCGCGCGACCTCGCCGAGGCGGTGGACGCCGACCCGGCGCAGCTCGAGGAGCGGCTCGAGCCCGCGCTCCTCGCCGGCCTCGTCGACCGCTCCGACGGGCGGCTGCGCGCCACCGTCGACGCCGACGCCTGGCTCGCCGCCCCCGTGCCCGACCGCTGGCTCGTGCTCGCGCAGGCCTGGCTCGCCGCCACCCCCGACGTCGAGGCGGTCGCGGGCGACCCGCGCACGGGCTTCCCGCTCGCCGGCGACGCCGAGCGCGCGGTGCGCGAGCGGCAGCACCGGCAGGCGCAGCGGCTCGGCATCGTCGATCGCGGCGCGCTCACGACGCTCGCCGCCGACCTCCAGGGCGGGCGCACCGTCGACGGCGAGCCGGCCGCCCGCGCCGCGCTCGCCGCCCACGTGCCGCCGGCCACCGCATCCGTCTACCTCCAGCCCGACCTGTCGGCCGTCGCGCCCGGGCCGCTCACGCCCGAGGTCGAGTCGCGCCTGCGCCGCATCGCCCGCATCGAGCGCGCCGGCATCGCCTCGCAGTGGCGCATCACGGCGCAGAGCATCACCGCGGGCCTTGCCGGCGGCGAGACCGCCGAGGGGCTGCTCGCCTTCCTCGCCGACGCCTCGCTCACGGGGCTCCCGCAGCCGGTCGCCTACCTCGTGCGCGACACCGCCGCCCGCTTCGGCAGCCTGCGCGTGCGCGCCGTCGACCCCGTCGCCGAGGGCGGCGCCCGCTCGCAGGCGCGCAGCGACGACGCGCAGCTCATCCGCACCATCGCCGTCGACCGGGCGCTCGCCGCGATCGGGCCCGCGCAGACCGGGCCCCACCGCGTGACCTTCCGCCCGAGCGCCGAGGAGGCGCTCGACGCTCTGCTCGACGAGCGCTACCCCGCGGTGCTCGAGGACGAGCGCGGCGAGCTCGTCGTGCGCGTGCCCGAGCGCGCGCCGCGGCGCGAGCGCGAGCAGCACCGGCTCGTGGCGCGCCTGCGCGACGCCGGCTTCGAGGTGGGCGAGCACGAGCGCGCCTGGCTCGAGCGGCAGCTGCAGACCGCCGTGCGCGAGCGCGTGCCGGTGCGGCTGACGCTCATGACCGCCACCGATCCGGTCGACATCGAGCTCGTGCCGCTCGCCGTCGCGAACGGGCGCCTGCGGGCGCGGGACGCGAACCGCGACGTCGAGCGCACCCTGCCGCTCAGCGCGATCACGAAGGTCGCGGGGCTGGGTGCGCTGAGCTGACCACCGCGCGGCAGTAGGCTGGAACGCTATGGATCAGCCCGGCCCGCTCATCGTCCAGTCCGACAGGACTGTGCTGCTCGAAGTCGCACACCCCGACGCCGCCGCCGCGAGGCAGGCGCTGCAGGTGTTCGCCGAGCTCGAGCGCGCGCCCGAGCACATCCACACCTACCGCGTCACGCGCCTGGGCCTGTGGAACGCCCGCGCCGCGGGCCACACCGCCGACGAGATCATCGGCACCCTCGACCGGCACGCGAAGTTCCCCGTGCCCGCCGGCGTCGCGCAGGACATCCGCGAGACGATCGGCCGCTACGGCCGCCTCGTCATCGAGCGCGACGACGAGGGGCTCGTGCTGCGCAGCCAGGACCGCCCCGTGCTCGAGGAGGTGCGGCGCTCGCGCAAGATCGCGCCGCTGCTCGGCGGCCCCGCCGGCGACGGCATCCGCGTCGTCGACTGGGCGCGCGGCGAGCTGAAGCAGGAGCTCGTGAAGCTCGGCTGGCCCGCCGAGGACCTCGCCGGCTACACGCCCGGCACCCCGCTCGAGATCGACCTCGTCGAGGACGGCTGGAGCATGCGGCCGTACCAGTCGGATGCGGTGACGCACTTCTCGGAGGCCGGCTCAGGCGTCGTCGTGCTCCCGTGCGGCGCGGGCAAGACGATCGTCGGCGCCGCGGCCATGGCCGCGACCGACACCACCACGCTCATCCTCGTCACCAACACCGTGTCGGCCAGGCAATGGCGCAGCGAGCTGCTCGCTCGCACGAGCCTCACCGAGGACGAGATCGGCGAGTACTCCGGGCAGAGCAAGGAGATCAAGCCGGTCACGATCGCGACCTACCAGATCCTCACGGTCAAGCGCGGCGGAGAGTACGCGCACCTCGGCGTGCTCGACGCGCTCGACTGGGGCCTCATCGTCTATGACGAGGTGCACCTGCTGCCGGCGCCGGTCTTCAAGCTCACCGCCGACCTGCAGGCGCGCCGCCGTCTCGGCCTCACCGCGACGCTCGTGCGCGAGGACGGCCGCGAGTCCGACGTCTTCAGCCTCATCGGCCCGAAGCGGTTCGACGCGCCCTGGAAGGAGATCGAGCAGCAGGGGTTCATCGCGCCGGCCGCGTGCTTCGAGGTGCGCATCGACCTCGACGAGGACGCGCGGCTCGAGTACGCCGCCTCCACCGACCGCGACCGCTACCGGATCGCCGCCTCGAGCCCCCGCAAGATCCAGACCGTGCGGCGCATCCTCGACCAGCACCCCGACGAGCCGACGCTCGTCATCGGCCAGTACCTCGACCAGCTCGACGACCTCGCGGCGGCGCTCGACGCACCGCTCATCACCGGCGAGACGCCCGTCTCCGAGCGCGAGCAGCTGTTCCAGGCGTTCCGCGACGGCAGCGAGCGGGTGCTCGTGGTGTCGAAGGTCGCCAACTTCTCGGTCGACCTGCCGGACGCGTCGCTCGCGGTGCAGGTCTCGGGCTCGTTCGGCTCGCGGCAGGAGGAGGCGCAGCGCCTCGGCCGCCTGCTGCGGCCCAAGGGCGGCCGCACGGCGAGCTTCTACACCGTCGTCGCGCGCGACACGGTCGACCAGGAGTTCGCGCTCGGCCGGCAGCGCTTCCTCGCCGAGCAGGGCTACGCCTACACGATCCTCGACGAGCACGACCTCGGCGTCGCCGACCACGCGATCGTCTGACCGCTTGCACGACGTCCCGCTGACTCTCAGGAAGTACTCAGCGGACGACCAGAGACTGAACCCATGACCGAACCCAGCGCCAAGATCCTCGTCGTCGACGACGAGCCCCACATCCGCGACCTGCTGACCACGAGCCTGAGGTTCTCGGGCTTCGACGTGCGCGCCGTCGGCGCGGGCGCCGCCGCCATCTCGGCGGTGCTCGAGGACGAGCCCGACCTCATCCTGCTCGACGTGATGCTCCCCGACATCAGCGGCTTCGGCGTGACCAAGCGCCTCCGCGCATCGGGCTTCACCTCCCCCATCCTCTTCCTCACCGCGAAGGACGACACGGAGGACAAGATCACCGGCCTCACCGTCGGCGGCGACGACTACGTCACGAAGCCCTTCTCGCTCGACGAGATCATCGCGCGCATCAAGGCGATCCTCCGCCGCACCATGGCCGAGGCCGACGACGCCACGATCCACGTCGGCGACCTGGCGATGAACCAGGACACGCACGAGGTGACCGTGCGCGGCGCCGAGATCGAGCTCTCCCCCACCGAGTTCAAGCTGCTTCGCTACCTCATGCTCAACGCGAACCGCGTGCTGTCGAAGGCGCAGATCCTCGACCACGTGTGGGAGTACGACTTCAACGGCGACGTCGGCATCGTGGAGTCGTACATCTCGTACCTCCGCCGCAAGATCGACGACGGCAGCAGCGACCCGATGATCGTCACGAAGCGCGGCTTCGGCTACATGCTGAAGTCCCCCAAGGCGTAGGTGGTCGGGCGCCTCAGGAGCCTGCTCGGCCGCATGTCGCTGGCCGGGCGCATCAGCGCGCTGACGGTGCTCGTGATGGCGCTCGGCCTCGCGCTCGCCGGCGTCGGCACGCTCGCGATCATCCGCGACGCGCAGCTCGCCGAGCGCGACATCGAGATCGAGCAGGCGATGCGCGCGTTCACGAGCGAGCCGGTGACGCGCTCCGACTCGCCCGAGCAGTGCGACCTGGCCCAGCGCATGCCGAACACCTACTTCCTGGGGGTCGCCGACGCATCCGGCACCGTCCTGTGCGACAACAAGCTCCCAGGGCCGGCCAACCCCGACGTGAGCGGCATCGACATCGGCACGGTCGTCAGCCAGGACGAGGCGTTCACCGTCCCCTCCATCGACGGGCAGACCCGGTGGCGGATGCTCGTGGCACCGACGACCGTCGAGGGCTCGGGTGAGCTGCTCGTCTCGATCGTCGCCGCCGACATGACCTCGATCGAGACGTCGACGGCCACCTTCACGCTCGTGTTCGCCGGGTTCTCGGTGCTCGCGATCGTGCTGGGCGCCGCCCTCACGCGCATCCTCGCCGTCTCGACCCTGCGGGGGCTGCGCAGCGTCGCGTCGGAGGCGCAGCGCTTCGCCGACGGCGACTACGACACGCGCCTCACCGGCGAGCACCCGCACACCGAGGTGGGGTCGCTGCAGCAGTCGCTCAACGCCATGCTCGACCGCATCGAGGCCGCGATCGAGCAGCGCGACGAGTCGGTCGCGCAGATGCGGCAGTTCGTGGGCGACGCGAGCCACGAGCTGCGCACGCCGCTCGTGTCGGTGCGCGGCTACGCCGAGCTCTACCGGATGGGCGCGATCACGAAGCCCGAGGATGTCGGCAGCGCCATGGAGCGCATCGAGGGCGAGGCGAAGCGCATGGCCCGGCTCGTCGAGGACCTCCTGCAGCTCGCGCGCCTCGACGAGCGCCGGCCGCTCGACCTGCAGCCGCTCGATCTCGTGCCGCTCGTCAACGACGCGGCGAGCGACACCCGCGTCGGCGCTCCCGAGCGGCACGTGCAGGTGCTGCCGGTCGACGCGGACGCGCTCGGCCCGGTCGCCGGCGCCGAGGACGACGCGCCGACCGCGCTCTTCACGCCGCCGCCGCTCACGCCACCCGCGATCGTGCTGGGCGACGAGCTCTCGCTGCGGCAGGTCATCTCCAACCTGATCGGCAACGCGCTGCGCTACACGCCCGAGGGCAGCCCGATCGAGCTCGGCGTCGGCGTCGCGACGCGCCGCCGCGAGGCGATCGTGCTCGTCATCGACCACGGGCCCGGCGTGCCGGAGGACCTCCGCCACCGCATCTTCCAGCGCTTCTACCGCGCCGACCCGTCGCGCACCCGCGAGAGCGGCGGCAGCGGGCTGGGCCTCGCGATCGTGCGCGGCATCGTGCGCGCCCACCACGGGCGGGTCGACGTGGTCGACACCCCGGGCGGCGGCGCGACGTTCCGCGTCGCCATCCCGCTCGCCGACGACCGCGCCGTCATGGCGCTCAGCGAGCGGCTGCGCCCCGACGCGAGCACCACCACCGGCGGCGGCCGCGATCCACAGGTGCCGCTGCGCGGGCTCGCCTGAGGCGCGGAACTCCGTACGGTGTGCCCTCGAGCGCGGATGCGCCGCGCAGGAGAGAGGGCATCATGAGCAGGTTCGTCGTCGACGCCGACGCCATCCACGGCGCGCACGTGGCGGTGCGCGGCACCGCCTCGCGGCTGCAGTCCGAGGCCGCCGCCATGCACGGACAGCTGCAGGCGCTGCAGGACTCGTGGACGGGGCAGGCGTCCGTCGCGTTCCAGGGCGTGCTGCAGGACTGGCGCGCCACCCAGCTGCGGGTGGAGGAGTCGCTCGCGAGCATCAACGAGGCGCTCGCGCACGCCGGCAGGCAGTACGCGGAGGTGGAGCAGGGGAACGCGCGGATGTTCGCCGGCTGACCCTCGCTCCCTCCGGTGGTCGAGTAGCCGCCGCTCACCTCACCCGCTGGTCGAGTAGCCGCCGCAGGCGGCGTATCGAGACCACCGCCGCACAACCCGCTGGTCGAGTAGGCGTTCACCTCCCGCTGGTCGAGTAGGCGTTCACCTCCCGCTGGTCGAGTAGCCGCCGCAGGCGGCGTATCGAGACCATGACACGGGCAAAGGGCCCCAGCACTGCTGCTGGGGCCCTTCGCTCGGTGGACGGGGTCTCGATACGCGGCCGCCGTCGGCGGCCGCTACTCGACCTTGAGTCCTCCGGCGTCAGGTCCGCGTCGCGGACCTGACGCCTGCGGACTCAAAAGTCCATGCCACCCGTCGGGTCGGCCGGCATGGCCTGCGCCTTCTCGGGCTTGTCGGCGACGACGGCCTCCGTGGTGAGGAAGAGGCCGGCGATCGACGCGGCGTTGGCGAGCGCGGAGCGCGTCACCTTCACCGGGTCGGCGATGCCCGCGGCGAGCATGTCGACGTACTCGCCCGTGGCGGCGTTCAGGCCGTGGCCGACCGGGAGGCCGCGCACCTTCTCGGCGACGACGCCCGGCTCGAGGCCGGCGTTCAGCGCGATCTGCTTCAGCGGAGCGTCGACGGCCACGCGCACGATGTTCGCGCCCGTCGCCTCGTCGCCCGTGAGCTCGAGGCCCTCGAACGCCGTCTTCGCGGCCTGGATGAGGGCGACGCCACCACCGGCGACGATGCCCTCCTCGACGGCTGCCTTCGCGTTGCGCACGGCGTCCTCGATGCGGTGCTTGCGCTCCTTCAGCTCGACCTCGGTCGCGGCACCCGCCTTGATGACGGCCACGCCGCCGGCGAGCTTCGCGAGCCGCTCCTGCAGCTTCTCGCGGTCGTAGTCGCTGTCGGTGTTCTCGATCTCCGAGCGGATCTGGCGCACGCGACCGGCGATCGCGTCGGCCTCGCCGGCGCCCTCGACGATGGTCGTCTCGTCCTTCGTGATGACGACCTTGCGCGCACGGCCCAGCAGGTCGAGCGTGGCGTTCTCGAGCTTGAGGCCGACCTCCTCGGAGATCACCTGGCCGCCCGTGAGGATCGCCATGTCGGCGAGCATCGCCTTGCGGCGGTCACCGAAGCCGGGGGCCTTGACGGCGACCGACTTGAAGATGCCGCGGATCTTGTTCACGACGAGCGTGGCCAGGGCCTCGCCCTCGACGTCCTCGGCGATGATGACGAGCTGCTTGCCCGCCTGGATCACCTTGTCGACGATCGGGAGCAGGTCCTTGATGTTCGAGATCTTCGAGTTGACGATCAGGATGTACGGGTCCTCGAAGACCGTCTCCTGGCGCTCGGGGTCCGTGACGAAGTACTGCGACAGGAAGCCCTTGTCGAAGCGCATGCCCTCGGTGAGCTCGAGCTCGGTGCCGAAGGTGTTCGACTCCTCGACGGTGACGACGCCCTCCTTGCCGACCTTGTCGATGGCCTCGGCGATGAGCTCGCCGATCTCCGGGTCGGCGGCCGAGATCGATGCCGTCGCGGCGATCTCCGCCTTGGTCTCGACCTCCTTGGCGTTGGCGAGCAGCTGCTCGCTCACCGCGGCGGTGGCCTTCTCGATGCCGCGCTTGAGGCTGATCGGGTCGGCGCCCGCAGCCACGTTGCGCAGGCCCTCGCGGACGAGCGCCTGAGCGAGCACGGTCGCCGTCGTCGTGCCGTCGCCGGCGACGTCGTCGGTCTTCTTCGCGACCTCCTTGACGAGCTCGGCGCCGATCTTCTCGAACGGCTCCTCGAGCTCGATCTCCTTGGCGATCGAGACGCCGTCGTTCGTGATGGTGGGGGCGCCCCACTTCTTCTCGAGCACGACGTTGCGGCCGCGCGGGCCGAGGGTCACCTTCACCGCGTCGGCGAGCGTGTTGAGTCCACGCTCCAGCCCGCGACGGGCCTCCTCGTTGAATGCGATCATCTTTGCCATTGCAGTTCGTCCCTCCTGGACGCTGTGGACGTTCAACTGGCACTCCGACGAAGGGAGTGCCAGTAGCCAAGTCTGGCACTCGACCCATGCGAGTGCAAGCCGCGCGAGGCTCAGGGCTCGGGCGCGTGCGAGACCTCGCTGTCGACGTCCGGCTCCGTGCTCGGCGCGGTGCCCACAGCATCCGTGCCGAGCACCACCGTGATGGGCGTGCCCGAGATGCGGCCGTCCGACTGCAGCGCCTCGCCGACCCCGAGCTGCTGGGCGATGCCGCGCGCGACCGGCTCGAGCTCGGGCGCGTCGAACCACACGACCGTGCGGTCGTCGCCGCCCGTGCTGCCGCCGGTCGCCACGACCGGCCAGCCGGCGTCCGCGAGCGCCTGGCCGACGCCCGCCGCGAAGGCGTGGTCGTCGCCGTCCTCGTCGAGCACGGTGATGGATGCGTCGAGCGCCGGGTCGATCTGGCTCGGGTCGGTCACCACGGCGGGCGCGGTCTCGGTCGGCACCGGCGCCTGCGGCCGGAGGCGGTCGAGCGCGAAGAGGCCGACCGCCGTCAGCACGACGGCGACCGCGAGCGCGCCCAGCAGGATCGCCCAGCGCGGCCAGCTGCGCGTCGACGCCGATCGGTGGGCGCCGACCCGGTGCGGCCGGCTCACCGGCCCTCGCGCAGGCTGAGCAGCCGCCGCACGAGCATCGGGTCGTGGCGCAGCGCCTCGGTCGTCTCGAGCACGCCGTCGAGCACCTGGTAGTAGCGCGTCGTCGTCCAGCCGAACTCGGCGCGGATCGCGCGCGCCTTCGCGCCGCCGTGGCTCGTCCAGCCGGCCTCGAAGTCGAGGAGGCGGCGGATGCGCGCCTCGCGCGCCGCCTGCAGGTCGTGCGCCGACGCATCCGTCACCGCCGCCGGGCCCGGCGACGCGGGCTCGGTCTGCGAGTCCGCGGCCGCGAACGCGAGGGCGGCCGCCTCGTCGGCGGAGGCCTCCCTGCGCGGGCGAGGGTCGGTCGGCATGCCCTCGATCCTACGACCGGCGCAGGCGTCCGCTCACCGCGAAACGCGAGCCGGGCGGGCGTAGCATCGAGGCATGACCCCTTCGATCGATCGCTCCGACGCCGAGTGGCGCGAGGCCCTCTCCCCCGACGCCTACCGGGTGCTGCGCGAGGCCGGCACCGAGCGCCCCTGGACGGGCGCGCTGCTCGACGAGCAGCGGCAGGGCGTCTACGCCTGCGGCGCGTGCGGCAACGAGCTCTTCGACGACGAGACGAAGTTCGACTCCGGCTGCGGCTGGCCGAGCTTCTTCGACGCGCGCGACGACGCGGTCGAGCTCATCGAGGACCGCTCGCTCGGCATGGTGCGCACCGAGGTGCGCTGCGCGAAGTGCGGCAGCCACCTGGGCCACGTGTTCAAGGACGCGCCGCAGACCCCGACGGGCGACCGGTTCTGCATGAACTCGCTCGCGATGACCTTCACGCCCGAGGACTGACCCGGGGCCTCCTGCGCCGCATCGCCGAGACGGCGACCGCGACGATCGTGAGTGCGGCGCCGATGAGCGACCACACCGTCACCGGGTGACCGGCGGGCAGCAGCGCGTCGAGCAGGAGCGACGTGACGACCTGCCCGCAGATGACGCCGAGGCCCATCGTGAGCACGCCCAGGTGGTGCACCGCGACCGACATGAGCGCGATGAACATGATGCCGAGCACCCCGCCGGCGTAGAGCCACGGCTCGGTCGGCAGCGGCTGCGCGGTGACGCCCGCCGCGGTCTGCACGAGCACGATCGCGCCGAGCGCGATGGTGCCGACCAGGAAGTTCGAGACCGTCTGCGCCATCGCTGAGCCCGAGCGGCGCTGCACGATGCCGCCGAACGCCTGCTGCACCGACTGCAGCAGGCCCGCGATGAACGGCAGCACGACGAGCCAGGCGCCCTCGAGCCGGCCTGCGCCGACGAGCGCCACCGCCACCGCGACGAGGGCGAGCAGCGCGCCGAGCACGCGCTGCGGCGTGATGTGCTTGCGCGCGAGCCCGCCGATGCCCAGGCGGTCGATGAGCAGACCGCTGACGGTCTGGCCGGCCACCACCCCCACCGTGTAGAGCGCGACGCCGGTCGTGCCGACGACGAGGCCCTGCGTCGCCACGAGGAACGCGCCGAACAGGCCCGTGGAGGCGAACCACCACGGCAGCGTGCCGTCGCGGAGCACGCCCACGAGCCGCCGCAGGCCGGCGCGGATGCCGGGCGAGACGGCGAGCAGCGCCGCGAGCACCGCGAGCCCCACGCCGAACGAGATGAGCGCGGCGAGCATGCCGTGCTCGAGCCGGGCGCCGAGCTCGCCGTTGATGCGGCTCTGGATGGCGAGGCCCGTGCCGGCCGTGACCGAGGCGAGCACCCACAGCAGCCCGCCGAGGCCGGGCGCCGCGTCGCGCTGGGTGCTGGACGGGCGCAGTCGACTCACCGGTCAAGCCTAGAATGGCGGGGCGCCGCGGGCGAATCCGCCCGGCCGGCCTCCTTAGCTCAGTGGTAGAGCAACGCTCTTGTAAAGCGTAGGTCGTCAGTTCGATCCTGACAGGGGGCTCCCTCCCTCATTCCCTCTCCTGCCGAGTGGCGCCTTGCGCGATCGAGTGGCGCCTTGCACGATCGAGTGGCGCGTTGCGCGATCCAGTGGCGCCACTCGATCGCCGAGCGCGCCACTCGATCACCGGAGGCGCCACTCAGACGCGGGAGGCGCCACTCGGCCGGCAGGCGGCGAACAGGGCCGGCGGCGCGGCTAGGAGGGCTGCTGCTCCGCCACGAAGGCGGCGAGCGCCGCGGGGTCGCTCACGTCGCCGGCGAAGGTGACGCCGTCGACGATCACCGTCGGCACCCCGCGCAGCGGCTCGACGCCCTGCAGCGGCTGCTCGATCGCGCGCACCGTCGCCTGCCGCACCCACCACGCGAAGTCGGCACCGTCGATGCACGCGCCCACGTCGGCGCCGTGCTCGGCGGCGAGCGCCGTCACCTCGCTCGCCTCGAACGGCCGCTCCTGCAGATGGGCGACGAGCGCCGTCTGGAAGGGCCGGTACGCGTCGGGCGCGCCGTCCGCGACGCACGCGAGCGCGTTCGCCCCGAGCGTCGACGCGTAGCCGTTCTCGATCTGGTCGCCGAGCGACACCGGCAGGTACGACACCCGGGCCTGGCCCGCATCCGCCATGGACGTCAGCTGCTCGCCGCTCGCGGTGAGCAGCCGCGCGCAGTACTCGCACGACGCGTCGAGCACGACGAGGATGTCGTGCACCCCGGATGCCTCGGGCAGCGCCTCGGGGACGCCGTCGGCGGGCACGGGGTCGGCCTCGATCGCGCCGCCCGCCTCGAAGGCGATGGCGTCGGCCATGTTCGCGGGCCCGTCGGCCGCGCCGAGCGTGACGATCTCGCCGCCGAGCTCCTGCTGCAGCGCCTCGAGCGCCGGGTCGCGGATCACCCAGCGGCCCGACACGAGCACCGTCTGCTCCTGCAGCTGGCGCTGCGTGGCGATCGCCTGCGCGGCGTCGGCGTCGGGAGCGAGGATCAGCTCGGTGTCGGCGCCGCACGCGGCGACCACCGGGTCGTCCTCGGAGGCGCGGTACTGCTCCACGAGCTCGGCGCACTCGCCGCCGGCCTCGAGGTAGGCGGCGCCCAGCTCGCCGATCGTGGTGATCGGCGGCGGGGGCGTCGCAGCGCACCCTGCGAGCAGTGCGAGCGCGGCGACCGCGCCCCCTGCCAGCAGGGTGCGCAGGCGCATCAGCCCTCGCTCGGGGCGGGCGTCTCGGTCGGCTCGCCGCCCTGCTGGCCGGCGGCCGCGGTGACGAACGCCTGGAAGCCGGCGGCGTCGGCGGGCGAGCCCGGGTACTTCTGGCCGTCGACGATGACCGTCGGCGTGCGGTCGGCGACCACGCCGTCGGTGCCGGGCAGCGGCTGCGTGCCGGCGCGCACGGTGGCGTCCTCGGCCCAGCTCATGAAGCGGCCCTCGTTGATGCAGTCGGCGAGGCCGCCCTCGGTGTCGATGCCGGCGCCCTGCGCGAGGCCGATGATCTCCTCGTTGGTGAGGCCCGCGGTCGACTCGGCCGGCTGGTTGTCGTACATGGCCGAGTTGAAGGCCCAGAACTGGTCGGGCGCGAACTCGGCGACGCAGCCGGCGGCCGACGCGGCGCGGGTCGAGAACTTCGTGCCGAGCGAGGCGCGGTCGAGGATCGTGATCGGGTGGATCTCGACGGTGGCGGCGCCGGTCTGCATGAGCTGCTCGAGCGTCGCGCGGTTGGCCTCGTCGAACGTGCCGCACACGGGGCACATGTAGTCCTGGTAGATCTCGATCTGCACGACGTCGTCGCGCGGCTCGGTCGGCGTCGGCTCGGCGTCCGCGGGCGTCGCGGCGGTGCGCTCGGCGACGAAGTCCTGGCCGATGACGATGCCGTTCGAGGCCATGTTCTCGGGGCCGGGGCCGGCGGGCCGGATGCTGTTGACGATCACGACCGCCACGATCGCGACGATCGCCACCGCGGCGACGATGATGCCGCCCACGGTGAGGCCCTTCTTCAGTCGTTCGCGCCGCTGGCGCTCCTCCTGCATCTTGCGGGCCTGCTCCCGCGCCTGGGCGCGACGCTCGTTCTTCGTCAGCTTCTCGGTCATGCGTCCTGTCCTGGGGTCGGCCGGGATGTGTCGGCGGTCGGCGCGGAGGGATCGCACCGTCCCTCTAGGGTACCGGGCCGCCGACGTGCCAGGATGTCCCTGCGGGCGATGCCGCCCGTCCTCACCACTACGGATCGTCCGGCACGTCCCTGCCGGTGGAAAGGAAGCACGACGATGGCGTCTGTGACGTTCGACAACGCAACCCGGCTCTATCCGGGGAGCACCAAGCCCGCGGTCGACTCGATCGACCTGGAGATCGCCGACGGCGAGTTCCTCGTCCTGGTCGGCCCCTCCGGCTGCGGCAAGTCCACCACCCTCCGCATGCTCGCGGGCCTCGAGGAGGTCAACGACGGCCGGATCATGATCGGCGACCGCGACGTCACCGACATGCCGCCGAAGGACCGCGACATCGCGATGGTCTTCCAGAACTACGCGCTGTACCCGCACATGACGGTGGCCGAGAACATGGGCTTCGCGCTCAAGATCGCGGGCGTCGCCAAGGAGGAGCGCGCGAAGCGCGTCGAGGAGGCGGCGAAGCTGCTCGACCTCGAGCCTTACCTCGGCCGCAAGCCGAAGGCGCTCTCGGGCGGCCAGCGCCAGCGCGTCGCCATGGGCCGCGCGATCGTGCGCCAGCCGCAGGTGTTCCTCATGGACGAGCCGCTGTCGAACCTCGACGCCAAGCTGCGCGTGCAGACGCGCACGCAGATCGCGTCGCTGCAGCGCCGCCTCGGCGTCACGACCGTCTACGTCACGCACGACCAGACCGAGGCGCTCACGATGGGCGACCGCATCGCGGTGCTGAAGGACGGCATCCTGCAGCAGGTCGGCACGCCGCGCGACCTCTACGCGAACCCGGCGAACGTCTTCGTCGCCGGCTTCATCGGCAGCCCGGCCATGAACCTCATGTCGCTGCAGATGAGCGACCAGGGCGTGCACTTCGGCCAGCACCTCACCACCATCGAGCGCGAGCGGCTCGCGAAGGCGAAGGAGGGCGTCGTCGTGGGCGTCCGCCCCGAGGACGTCTCGGTCTCCGAGCAGGGCGACGGCCTGCCGGTCGAGGTCGACCTCGTCGAGGAGCTCGGCGCCGACGGCTACCTGTACGGCCACGCCGACGTCGAGGGCAAGCGCGTCGACATCGTCGCGCGCGTCGACGGCCGCAACCACGCGACCGCCGGCGACACGGTCTTCATCACGCCCGACCCGACGCACCTGCACGTGTTCGACAAGGAGTCGGGCACGCGCCTCTGAGCGCGCACCGAGCGACGGGCCCCGGCATCGCGCCGGGGCCCGTCGCCGCGTCCGCAGGCGCCGGGATCGCTCCTGGGCGGATGCGCGGGCGGGCCTACGATGGCCGCATGCGCTCCGACATGCGGATCACCTCCTCGGTGATGGACGCGACGCTGCTCGACCTGCCCTGGGACCTGCCGCTCGACGAGTGGAGCGAGGACGACGTCGTGCAGCTGCCCAAGGGCATCTCGCGCCACCTCGTGCGCTTCGCGCGGCTGAACGGCCGGGTGGTCGCCATCAAGGAGACGACCGAGGAGATGGCGTCGCGGGAGTACTCGATGCTCCGCACCCTGCAGCGCCTCGACGTGCCGTGCGTCGAGCCGCTCGCGGTGATCGCGGGGCGCTCGGACGCCGACGGCGAGCCGTTGAACGCCGCGCTCGTGACCCGGCACCTGCGCTTCTCGCTCCCCTACCGCGCGCTCTACTCCTCCTCGATGCAGCCGTCGACCGCGCAGCGCCTCGTCGACGCCCTCGCGGGCCTGCTCGTGCGGCTGCACCTCGTGGGCTTCTACTGGGGCGACGTGTCGCTGTCGAACACACTGTTCCGCCGCGACGCTGGCGCCTTCGCCGCCTACCTCGTCGACGCTGAGACCGGCACCCTCGAGCGCGACGGTCTCTCGGACGGCCGCCGCGAGGACGATCTCGAGGTCGCGCGCGTCAACATCGCGGGCGAGCTGCTCGACCTCGCCGCCGGCGAGCGCCTCGACCCGTCGATCGACCCCGTCGCGGTCGCCGGCTCCATCGTCGAGCAGTACCGCTCGCTGTGGCACGAGCTCACCACCGAGCAGGTGATCCCCGCCTCGGAGCGCTGGCGCATCCGCGACCGCATCGAGCGCCTGAACCTGCTGGGCTTCGACATCGAGGAGCTCTCGATCAGCACGGGCGACGGCGGCACGACCGTGCGCATCCAGCCCAAGGTCGTCGACCCCGGGCACCACCACCGGCGGCTGCAGTCGCTCACGGGCATCGACGCGCAGGAGAACCAGGCGCGGCGGCTGCTCAACGACCTCGACGAGTACGTCGCCGTGCAGCACGACCAGCGCCCGAACGTCGGCGACGAGGCGCTCGCCAACGAGTGGTTCGAGCAGGTCTTCGCGCCGATCGTGGAGTCGGTGCCGCTCGAGCTGCGCGGCAAGCTCGAGGGCCCCGAGGTGTTCCACCACGTGCTCGAGCACCGCTGGTACCTGTCGGAGCAGCGCCAGTGCGAGGTGCCGCTCGTCGAGGCGGCCGCGAGCTACATCGAGACGCAGCTCGCCTACCTGCGCGACGAGGCGGCGCTGCTCAACGTGCCGACGACGATGACGATGCCGATCGTCACCCTGCAGGACCTGCAGGACGACGACGACGGCGGCGACTGGCGCGACAAGGTCTGACCCGCCCGGCGCTGCGCCGGGCGCGACAGCTCAGCGCTGCGAGCGGCGCTTCGCGACCTCGTAGAGCGTGACGGATGCGGCGATGCCGGCGTTCAGCGACTCGGTCATCGACTCGATGGGGATCGAGACGATCGCGTCGCAGGTCTCGGCGACGAGGCGCGACAGCCCCTTGCCCTCGCTGCCCACGACGATGACGAGCGGCCCGTTGGCGAGCTCGAGCTCGTGGAGCGCCACGTCGCCGTCGCCGTCGAGGCCGATGACGAAGCATCCCTGCGACTTCAGCTCCTTGAGCGAGGCAGTGAGGTTCGACGCCATCGCGACCGGCACGCGCGCGGCGGCGCCGGCGCTCGTCTTCCAGGCGCTCGCGGTGACGCCCACCGAGCGGCGCTGCGGCACGATGACGCCCTGCGCGCCGAACGCGGCGGCCGAGCGGATGATCGCGCCGAGGTTTCGCGGGTCGGTGACGCCGTCGAGCGCGACGAAGAGCGGCGTCTGGCCGCGGTCGACGACCTGCTCGAGCAGGTCGATCGGGTGCGCGTACTGGTACGGCGGCACCTTGAGCGCGACGCCCTGGTGCACGGTGTCGTGGCCCGAGATGCGGTCGAGCTCGGGGCGCATGACCTCGAGGATGGGCACGCCGCGCTTCGTCGCGATCGAGAGGATCTCCTTCACGCGGTCGTCCATCTCGAGGCGCGCGGCCAGGATGAGCGACGTCGCCGGGATCTTCGTGCGGAGCGCCTCGAGCACCGCGTTGCGGCCGGTCACGAGCTCGGAGTCGTCCTTGGCCGACGTGGGCTTGCGGTGCCGCGGCGGCTGCGACGGGCGGCCCTTCGACGAGGCGGCCTCGTAGCGCTCGCGCGCCGCCTTGCGCTTGCCGGCGACGTGCCAGGAGCGGTCCTCGGCCTTCGGCGTGGGGCCCTTGCCCTCGAGTGCCTTGCGGCCGTGGCCGCCGGTGCCCTTGAGGGGGCCCTTCTTGCGCGGCGTGCGCTGCGGCTTGCTCATGCGATGCTCCAGGTGGTCGTGTGCTTGCCGTCCTCGACGAGGATGCCGGCGGCCGCGAGCGCGTCGCGGATGCGGTCGGAGGCGGCGAAGTCGCGCGCCTCGCGGGCCGAGCGGCGCTCCGCCAGGAGCGTCTCGACGAGGCTCGCGAGCGCGCCCGCCTCGGCCGACTGCCCAGAATGCCACACCTCGTCGCCCGGGTCGAGCCCCAGCACCCGCAGCATCGCGAGCACCTGGCCCGCCCGCTCGAGGGCCGCCCGGTCGTCGCCCGCGTCGAGGGCGATGTTCGCGGCGCGCGCGGTGTCGTGCAGCACCGCAACCGCCTGCGGAGTCGAGAGGTCGTCGTCCATGGCCGCGCCGAACGCATCCGGCACCGCCTCGTCGGGCAGCGCGCCGATGCGCGCGGCGCGGTCGAGCATCGCCTCGATGCGGCCGAACGCCGTCTCGGCCTCGGCGAGCGAGCCGCCCTCGAGGCTCCCGTCGGCGGTGCGCAGGTCGATCGTCGAGCGGTAGTGCGGCGCGACGAGGAAGTAGCGCGCGACGATCGGGCGCACGGCGCGCAGCAGGTCGGCGGCGAAGATCGAGTTGCCGAGCGACTTCGACATCTTCTCGCCGTCGACGTTGACGAGCCCGTTGTGGCTCCACACGCTCGCGAAGCCGAGCCCCGCCGCGGTCGACTGGGCGAGCTCGTTCTCGTGGTGCGGGAACCGCAGGTCGAGGCCGCCGCCGTGGATGTCGAACGCGTCGCCCAGGTAGCGGCGCGCCATCGCCGAGCACTCGATGTGCCAGCCGGGCCGGCCGCGGCCCCACGGCGACGCCCACGACGCCGACTCGGGCTCGTCCTCCTTCTGCGCCTTCCAGAGCGCGAAGTCGCGCGGGTCGCGCTTGCCGCGCGGGTCGGCGTCGGCGGCCGGCTCCATCTTCTCGACCGACTGGCGGGTGAGCGCGCCGTACGCCTCCCACGAGCGCACGTCGAAGTAGACGTCGGCCGAGCCGTCGAGCGCCGGGTAGGCGTGGCCGCGCTCGATGAGCAGCGCGATGAGCGCGTGCATCTCGGGCACGGATGCGGTGGCGCGCGGCTCGTAGGTCGGCGCGAGCACGCCGACGGCCCGGTAGGCCGCCGAGAACTCGAGCTCGACGCGGTACGCGAGCGCCCACCACGGCTCGTCGACGGCGTTCACGAGCACCTTGTCGTCGATGTCGGTGACGTTGCGCACGAACGCGACGCGGAGCCCGCGGTGCTCGAGCCAGCGGCGCCACACGTCGTAGGCGACGGCGCTGCGCACGTGCCCGATGTGCGGCGACGACTGCACCGTCGGCCCGCAGACGTACATCGACACCCGGCCCGGCTGCAGCGGCTGCAGGTCGACGACGGCCTGCTGGCGGGAGTCGTAGATGCGCACGGTCACGGGCCCAAGGCTACTGCGCCCATCCCGCCCCGACCGCTGATCGAGCAGGCGCCGCAGGCCCCGCATCGAGATCTGCCTGTGCCGGCGGGTTCGTCTCGATACGTGCCTCCGGCGCTACTCGACGAGCGGGGAACGGCGCGCGATGAGCGCGGTCGCGATGGCCTGGACGCCCTCGCCGCGCCCGAGGGCGCCGAGCCCGTCGGTGGTGGTGCCGCTGACGCTGACCGGCGCGCCCACCATCGCCGAGAGCACCCGCTGCGCCTCGTCGCGCCGGCTGCCGATGCGCGGGCGCACGCCGAGCACCTGCACCGCCACGTTCGTCGGCCGCCAGCCGTGCTCGGCGAGCAGCGCGACCGCGGCGCCGACGAAGACCTCGCCGCGCGCGCCCGCGTAGCGGGGGTCGTCGACGCCGGCGAGCGCGCCGATGTCGCCGAGGCCCGCGGCGCCCAGCAGCGCGTCGACGATCGCGTGGCAGACGACGTCGCCGTCGGAGTGGCCGGCGAGGCCCTGCCCCTCCCACTCGAGCCCCGCGAGCCGCAGCGGGCCGTCGCCGCCGAAGGCGTGCACGTCGGCGCCGATGCCGACGCGGACCTCGGGAGCGGCAGCGGGCTGCGGCGCCAGCAGCGATGCCGCGCGCTCGGCGTCGGCGGGCGTCGTGATCTTGAAGGCGAGCTCGGCGCCCGCGACCGCCACGACGTCGACGCCGAGCGCCTGCACGAGCTGCGCGTCGTCGGTCGAGGCGGCCCGGTCGGGCGCCTCGGCGTAGGCGCGACGCAGCACCGCGGCGTCGAAGCCCTGCGGGGTCTGCATCGCGCGCAGCCGCGAGCGGTCGACGATCCCGCCGAGCTCGCCGTCGTGCGCTTCGCGGATCGTGTCGATCACCGGCAGCACCGGCACCACCGCCGCGGCGCCCGCCGCGAGCGCGTCGATCACCCGCTGCACGACCTCGCGCGGGGTCAGCGCCCGGGCCGCGTCGTGCACGAGCACGCGGCGCGCGTCGCCGACGGCGGCGAGGCCCGCGGCCACCGAGTCGGCGCGCGTCGCGCCGCCCGTCACCACCGACGCGACGACCCCCGCGCGCTCGGCGATCGCCGACGCATCCGCCTCGAGCCCGTCCGGCGCCACGACGACGAGCCGCGCGTCGACGCCCGCGAGGCCGCGCAGCGCGTGCTCGAGGATGGTCGCGCCCGCGACCTCGGCGAAGGCCTTCGGCACGCCGCGGCCGAGGCGCGTGCCGCTGCCGGCGGCGACGACGATGAGGGCGGTGTCGGTCACCCGGTCAGCCTAGGGCGCGCGGGGTGGCATGGTCTCGAGACGGCGGCCCTGCGGTCCGCCTCCTCGAACCTCGGGCGGGGCGACAGCAGAAGAGGCGCCCTGCCTTGGGGACAGGGCGCCTCGGTCTGCGGTGCGGCTCAGCTCGCGGGGGCGAGGGCCTCGTCGAGGCGCGACGCGGCCGCGTCCTCATCGGTGTGCTCGGCGAGCGCCAGCTCGGACACGAGGATCTGGCGCGCCTTCGCGAGCATGCGCTTCTCGCCCGCCGACAGGCCGCGGTCCTGGTCGCGGCGCGACAGGTCGCGCACGACCTCGCTCACCTTGATCACGTCGCCCGAGGCGAGCTTCTCGACGTTCGCCTTGTAGCGGCGGGCCCAGTTGGTCGGCTCCTCGGTGAAGTCGGCGCGCAGCACCTCGAACACGCGGCCGAGGCCCTCCTCGCCGATCACGTCGCGCACGCCCACCATGTCGACGTTCTGCGCGGGGACCTCGATCGTCAGCCCGCCCTGTGCGACGTTGAGCTTGAGGTAGGTCGTCTCGACGCCCTTGATCTTGCGGACCTTGACCTCGGTGATCGTCGCGGCGCCGTGGTGGGGGTAGACGACCGTCTCTCCGACCTCAAAGTTCATCGAATGCTCCTCGTCATAGCCAGAACCTTGATTTTATCACAGCGTGTCGCTCGCGAGCGCGTACCCGGGAGTGGTTGGATCGCGCTCCGCGCTGGGTCCCCGGCCGCGTCGACCGGTCGCGCGGACGCCCGCCGCGGCGGGCGGCGTACTAGAGTGAAGCCCGACCGGCGGCGCATCCGAAGCAGCGCTGCCGGCCTCGTCGAAAGGGTCCCCGTGCGTCACCGCTCCCTCGCCGCAGCAGCCGCAGCCGTCGTCGTCGCGCTCGCCGCGACCGGCTGCAACATCCTCACGCCGCAGGCGACGACGATCCAGTACGACGCATCCGACGGCATCTCGGGCCAGACCGGCACGGTCGAGTTCCACAACGCCATGCTCATCGGCGAGCCCGAGGGCGACGCGCTCAACCTCGCGGTCACCTTCACGAACGACGGCGAGGCCACCTTCGTCGAGGTGCGCGTCGACGACGAGGCGCAGCAGGTGCGCATCCCGAGCGGCGTCACCACCTACGGCTTCCCCGAGCAGCAGCTCGTCTTCGAGGCGGGCGGCGACATCGAGTTCGGCGCGCAGCGCAACGTCTCGTTCCAGGCCGACGGCGCGGAGCCTGCGGGCGTGGGCGTGCAGGTCTTCTCGACCGAGTTCCCCGACTACGCCGACCTCGCGCCCGTCGCGGGCGAGTGAGGCGGGCTACCGCTCGAAGCGGTAGCCGAGCCCCCGCAGCGTGACCACGCGGGTCGGGTTCGAGGGGTCGTCCTCGATCTTCGCCCGCAGCCGCTTGATGTGCACGTCGAGCGTCTTCGTGTCGCCGAAGTAGTCGCTCCCCCAGACCCGGTCGATGAGCTGGCCGCGCGTCAGCACGCGCCCGGCGTTGCGCATCAGGTACTCGAGCAGCTCGAACTCGCGCAGCGGCATCGCCACTTCGGCGCCGCCGACGGTGACGGTGTGGCTGTCGGCGTCGAGGCGCACCGGGCCGACTTCGACCACCGAGTCGTCGTCCTCCTCCTCGGCCGCGCGGCGGCGGAGCACGGCACGGATGCGCGCGACGAGCTCGCGGGACGAGTACGGCTTCGTGACGTAGTCGTCGGCCCCCAGCTCGAGCCCCACGATCGTGTCGACCTCGCTGTCCTTCGCGGTCACCATGATGATCGGCACCTGCGAGGTGCGGCGGATGTGCCGGCACACCTCGGTGCCGCTGCGACCAGGGAGCATCAGGTCGAGGAGGATGAGGTCGGCTCCCTCCTGCTCGTACATCTGCACCGCGCGGTCGCCGTCGTCGGCGTGCGCCGTCTCGTAGCCCTCGAGCTCGAGCAGGTACGACAGGGGCTCGGCGAGCGCGTGCTCGTCCTCGACGATCAGGATGCGCGTCATGCAGTCTCCTTCGCGGGGGCGCCGGCGACCGGCAGCCGCAGGGTGAAGGTCGAGCCCTGACCGGGGCGCGACCAGAGCGTGATCTCGCCGCCGTGGCTGGCGGCGACGTGCTTCACGATACTGAGGCCGAGGCCGGTGCCGCCGGTCACCCGGCTGCGCGCGGGGTCGACGCGGTAGAACCGCTCGAAGACCCGCTCCTGCTCCTCCGGCGCGATGCCGACGCCCTTGTCGGTCACCGCGATCTCGACGATGCCGTCGGCGACGCGCACGCCGACGCCGACGTGCGTCGCCTCGGGCGAGTACTGCACGGCGTTCGCGACGAGGTTCTGCACGGCCATCGTGACGAGCTCCTCCGAGCCCAGCACCTCCGCCTCGTCCAGCACCCGCGGGATGATGCGCATCCGCTTCGCCGCCGCCTGCACCTTGTTGCGGTCGATCGCGACGTCGACGATGCGGCTGATCGAGACGCGCTCCGCGTGCGCGAGGGGGTCGGCGGCCTCGATGCGCGACAGGTCGATGAGCTCCTTCGACATGCGCGCGAGCCGGTCGGCCTCGAGCTGCATGCGGCCGGCGAAGGCGCGCACGCGGGCCGGGTCCTCGGCGGCCGCCTCGATCGCCTCGGCGAGCACCGCGACGGCGCCGATGGGGGTCTTCAGCTCGTGGCTGATGTTGGCGACGAAGTCGCGCCGCACGCCCGCGAGCCGCAGCTCCTCGGTGCGGTCGGCGGCGAGCACGAGCATGAAGCGATTGCCGAGCGGCGCGACGCGCACGCGCAGGTGCATCTCGGTGCCCGTGCCGATGCGGCCGCGGCGGTGCACGAGGTCGAGCACCTCGGCCTCGCCGGTGCGCCGCACGCGCCGCACCGCGGCGAGGATCTCGGGCGAGCGCAGCGCGCGCCCGTCGACGAGGTCGAGCGCGACGGCGACCGGGGAGGAGAGGATGACCTGGCTCGAGCCGTCCATGACGATGCCCGCCGACTCGAGCACGTGCACCATCGCAGCGATGCCGTCGGGCACCGGCTCGCTCGCGATCGCCATCACCCGGCGGCCGCGCTGCGCGGCCACGCCGAGCAGATGCACCGAGGCCGCTCCGATCGCGAAGCCCAGCAGGAGCGCGAGGAGCACGTACCAGGAGGCGTCCACCCCGCCAGCGTAGTGGCGCGCGATGTACCCCCCTGGGGTTCAGACTGCGGACACCCCCCGGTAACCTGGCGACGAAACACTCGGTGTCCGACCATGCCCGTGCTGCGACGCAGTGGGTGGCACAGCAAGGAGCAGGAGCAATGCGCGACGTCTTCCAGCAGGAGCTCGCCGAGGTGCAGGACCGCCTCGTCGACATCGCCAACCACGTCATCGTCTCGATCGAGGCGGCGGTGCGGGCGTTCGGCGACTCGAACGTGCAGCTCGCCGAGCAGGTGATCGCCGCCGACCCGCTCATCGACGACAAGGCGTCCGCCCTCGACGAGCTCGCGATCGACATCATCGCCCGCCAGTCGCCGGTCGCCCGCGACCTGCGCATCGTCGTCTCGGCGCTGCGCATCTCGGCGTCGCTCGAGCGCATGGGCGACCTCGCCCGGCACATCGCGATGCTCGCGCGCTACCGCTTCCCGATGCAGGTGGTGCCCGAGTCGCTGCAGCCGACCTTCGTCGAGATGGGCGCGAGCGACATCGAGATCGCCAAGCTGCTGCGCGACCTGCTCGCGACCCAGGACCTCTCGATCGCCGAGCGCATCGAGGCCTCGGACGAGCACGTCGACCAGCTGCACCGCGACGTGTTCTCGCACGTGCTCGGCACCGAGTGGCAGGGCGCAGCGCACACGACCGTCGACGCGACGCTCGCGAGCCGCTACCACGAGCGCTTCGCCGACCACGCGGTCGGCATCGCCAAGAAGGTCAAGTACCTCGCGACCGGCGACTGGGTGGGCGACGAGGATGCGCACGCGGCGCTGTCGCCGGAGCCGGTGCAGCCCGCCGACCTCGGCTGAGCCGCCCCGCACGACGAGAGGGCCCCGCGATCGCGGGGCCCTCTTCGCGTGCGCGCGTCAGCGCGCGGTCAGTGCTTGCCCTGGCTCGCCACGGCGGCGGCACCGGCGGCCGCGGCCTCCGGGTCGAGGTACTCCCCCGGCCCGAGCGGCATGTTGTCATCGCCGAGGCGGTAGACGAGCGGGATGCCGGTGGGGATGTTGAGGGCCGCGATGTCGTCGTCGGAGATGCCGTCGAGGTGCTTCACGAGCGCGCGCAGCGAGTTGCCGTGCGCGGTGACGAGCACGGTGCGGCCCGCGTCGAGGTCCTTCGTGATCGTCGACTCCCAGTAGGGCAGGAAGCGCTCGATGACGTCCTTCAGGCACTCCGTCTTCGGCACCTCGCCGTCGATGTCGGCGTAGCGCGGGTCGTCGGCCTGCGAGTACTGGTTGTCGTCGGCGATGGGCGGCGGCGGGGTGTCGAACGAGCGGCGCCAGAGCATGAACTGCTCCTCGCCGTACTGCTCGAGCGTCTCGGCCTTGTCCTTGCCCTGCAGGTCGCCGTAGTGGCGCTCGTTGAGCCGCCACGAGCGGTGCACGGGGATCCAGTCGCGCTCGGCCGCGTCGAGCGCGATGTTGGCGGTCTTGATCGCGCGGGTGAGCAGCGACGTGTAGAGCACGTCGGGCAGCACGCCGTGCTCGCGCAGCAGCTCGCCGCCGCGCTTCGCCTCCGCCTCGCCCTTCGGCGTCAGCGGCACGTCGACCCAACCGGTGAACTGGTTGCTCTCGTTCCACGTCGACTGGCCGTGGCGGAGCAGGATGAGGGTGCGCTCGGTCATGCCGCCAGCCTAGCCCGCGAGCGCGTGCCGAAGCCGGGCATGCCCGCTGGGGCGGCTGCGCCCGAGCGGGGCCGGCGCGCCCGCCCCTGTCGGGCGCAGCCGCCCCCGTCGGCGGCGACGCCCGGGGCCGGCTGCACGGCCGGGGTCGCATCGACGGCGACGGAGGTGGACGCGATGGATGCGCTGCGCAGGCTCGCTCCGCGAGGGCCGCTGGCCCCGCGGCGACTGCTGCTCGCGCTGCTCGCCGTCACCGCGATCCTCGTGGGGCTGCTCGCGATGCACACGCTCTCCGGCGGCGGGCACGCCGCCCACGAGGCGGGCATCGCGCAGTCCGCCGCCCACGACGGGCACGCCGCACCCGCTGCGGCCGCCGCGCACGGCGACCACGCCGGGCACGCGATGCCGGCCGCAGCGCCGGCCGAGCCGGCCGGGCTGCTCGCTGAGCTGAGCATGGGCCGCGCCGACGCCGTGGGCGAGCTCGCCCAGCGCATGCTCGACGACCAGACCGCCGAGATCGCCGAGATGCGGCAGCTGCTCACCGAGCTGTGACCCGGGGCGGGGGCGGCCTCCGGGTCGTCCCCGCTCCCGTCGCCGCGACAATGGAGGCGTGGCGAAGCCGACTGGGCGCATCACGCGCGGCACGACCGGGGTGAACCGGCTGCGCCGCGTCGACCGCTGGATCGCGGCGCAGGGGGCCGCGCGCGTGCCCGGCTGTCTCGTGGTCGACCTCGGCTACGGGGCGAGCGCCACCACGAGCCTCGAGCTGCACGAGCGGCTCGCGCGCGGCAACCCGACCCTCGAGGTGCTGGGGCTCGAGATCGACCCGGAGCGCGTCGCCCTCGCGACCGCCGAGCTCGCCGCCGCCCGCGAGGCGGGCCCGACGCGGTACGGCCGCGCGATCGCGGAGGACGCGCGGGTGTCGTTCGCGCTCGGCGGCTTCGAGGTGCCCGCGCCGCGGCCGCCGCACGTGATCCGCGCGATGAACGTGCTGCGGCAGTACGACGAGCACGAGGTCGCCGGGCACTGGGCGACGATGCTCGAGCGGCTCGCGCCGGGCGGCCTGCTCGTCGAGGGCACCTCGAACGAGGTCGGCCGCGTCTGCTCCTGGGTGGCGCTCGACGCCGCCGGCCCCCGCTCGCTCACGATCGCGCTCAAGGTCGACGAGCTCGGCTCCGACGCGATGGAGGCGCCGTCGGTGGTCGCGGAGCGGCTGCCGAAGGCGCTCATCCACCGCAACGTGCCCGGCGAGCGCGTGCACGCGCTGCTCGCCGAGCTCGACCGCGCGTGGGCGTCGCACGCGCCGCTCGCCGACTTCGGCGCGGTGCAGCGCTGGCAGGCGACGGTGCGGCGGATGCGCGACACCGGCTGGCCGGTGCTCGGCACGGCGGCGAGGTGGCGGCTCGGCGAGCTGACGGTCGCGTGGGAGGCCGTCGCGCCGCGAGCGTGAGCGGCGCGCTACGCCGGGGGCGCGGGCCGGCGCACCGCGCCGAGCCGCGGCAGCCGCGGCGGCCGGTGCGCGTGGCCGGCCGTCGGCGGCACGAGCACCTGCTGGGCGGCGGCGACGAGCACGCCGTCGGCCGTGCGCACCGCGAGGTCCTCGTCGGCGGGCGCGCCGCGCTTGACCACCGCGAGGGCGATCGGCCCGAGCTCGTCGTGCATCGCGGCCGAGGTGACCGTGCCGACCTCTGCGGCGTCCTCGCCCGGCCGCACCACCGCATCCCCCGCCGCCACCGGCGCGTTCTCGGAGCCGTCGAGGTGCAGCAGCACCACGCGGCGCGGCGGGGCGCCGAGGTTGTGCACCTTCGCGACCGTCTCCTGCCCGCGGTAGCAGCCCTTCTGCAGGTGCACCGCGGTCGTGAGCCAGTCGAGCTCGTGCGGGATCGACCGCTCGTCGACCTCGGCGAGCGCCGGGCGGCCGGCGGCGATGCGCAGCGCGTCGGCGGCGAGCGTGCCGACGAAGCGCGCCGGGTCGAGCGCGGCGGCCTCGTCGGGCGCGAGGATCGCCTCCGACCAGCGCCACGGCTCCCCCGTCGGCTCGCCGTAGCGCACGCCGCCGGGCGCGACCTCGGGCCAGCCGTCGATCCAGGCGAGGTCGGCGGCCGGCTCGCCCGCGGTGCCGACGACCACGACGCCCGGCCGGTCGATCTCGACCTGCTTGAAGAAGCGCATCCGCGTCAGCCACGCCTCGAGCGCGTCGCCCGTGCCGGCGTCGACGAGGATCCAGAGCTCGTCGCCCGTCCACCGCAGCCGCAGCGCGTGCTCGATGCGCCCCTCGGGCGAGAGCACGAGCGTCTCGGCCGAGTCGCCCGGCGCGAGCGCCGTGAGCGCCTGGCTCGTGATCGAGTCGAGCCACGGCAGCGTGTCGGGGCCGGTCATGCGCAGCACGTCGCGCGGCAGCAGCACGAGCGCGCCCTGCCGCAGCCGGCGCTGCTCGGCCATCGGGTTGCCGACGTGCAGCGGCAGGCCGGTGGCCTCGTCGAGCACGGCGCCGGGGATCGCGGCGGCGAGCACGGCGGCGCTCATCGGCCCTCGTTCGCCTCGCTCGGCGTGACCCGGGCGAGCCTCGCCGAGGCGTGGCTCTCGAGCCCCTGGCCGAGCGCCGCGAGATCCCACGCCCACAGCAGGTGCTGGTCGACGAGGCCGAGCATGCGGGTGGAGGCGGTGTGCTCCTTCGCGCCCGCGCCGCGCAGCACCGCGTCGGTCGCGAGGTCGATGCGCGGGCCGTCGATCGTGCCGAGGTAGAGCTCGGCGACGCCGGCCGGATGCGCGATGAGGGCCTGCAGGTCGAAGGCGCCGTCGGGGCGGCGCAGGGCCTCGACCGCCTCGGCGGAGTCGTAGGCCGGGGCGCCCTCGGGCGGCAGCATGCCGGGACCGGCGTCGGCGGCGGCCGCGGGCCGGGCGAGCCGCCAGAAGCCGGTCTCGGCCGCGAGCGGCGTCAGCTGGTCGTCGAGGATCCAGGCGTACGCCTCGTACGCGAGGTAGGGGTGGCCGTGATGGGCGAACGAGACGCGCTGCCCGAACTCGCGCTCGACGGTGCGGTCGCCGACCGGGAAGGAGAGCACGCCCGTGCCCTCCCAGCTGCCGATCAGCCACTGCAGCGGGCCGAGCTCCGCCGGGAGCGTGGGATCGAGCTCGAGCACCGGCTAGCGCTGGCCCTTGAAGAGGTTGCGGATCACGACGAACGAGACGCCGAGGATCGCGACCATCGCAAGGCCGAGCAGACCGAGGAAGAAGATCTCGAGGGCGACGACGGGGATTCCTGCCATGCGTCGATCCTAGCCCTCCCCCGGCGGCCGCCCGGCCTACAGCGCCGTGAGCGGCACCAGGATCGCGCTCGCGAGCGCCAGCACCACGACCGAGCCGAAGACGGCCGCCGCGAGCCGGTCGACGAGGCCCGGCACCGTCGGTCCGCCGAGCTGGATCGCGAACGCGGTGAGCGTGCACACGCCCAGCACGATCGGCAGCCAGACGATGCCGTCGTCGGGCTGCAGCAGTGCCACGAGCACGGCGCCCACGGCAGCGAGCAGCCACACCGGCCACACGCTCGCCCATCGCCACGTCATGCCGCTCATTGTGTCGCAGGTCGGGCGGCGGCGCAGGCCGCACGCGGCGCTGGGTAGGATCGTGCTGGCAGGAGGCTGGATGGCGCACGTCGTGATCTTCACCCGCCGCGACCAGGGCGTGCTGCCGAGCATCGAGCTCCTCGAGCATCGCGTCACCACGCTCCCTGGCACCGCGGCCGCCGTCGCGCACGCCCCCGACGCCGACCTCACGATCGTCGACGGCGCGGTCGAGCTGGCCGCCGCCAAGGCGATCTGCCGCCTCCTCGACGGCGACTCGACGCCCGTGCTGCTCGTGCTGTCGGAGGGCGGCTTCACGGCCGTCACCGCCGACTGGGGGGTCGACGACATCGTGCTCGACTCCGCCGGTCCCGCCGAGCTCGAGGCGCGCATCCGCCTCGCCTCCTCGCGCCGCCACAAGGCCGGCCCCATCGTCACGAGCGGGCTCTCGATCGACGAGGCCAGCTACCAGGCGAAGGTCGACGGCAAGCCCATCGACCTCACCTACAAGGAGTTCGAGCTGCTGCGGTTCCTCGCCTCGCACCCGGCGCGCGTCTTCACCCGCGAGCAGCTGCTGAGCGAGGTGTGGGGCTACGACTACTTCGGCGGCACCCGCACCGTCGACGTGCACGTGCGGCGGCTGCGCGCGAAGCTCGGCGACCTCGAGAGCGTCATCGGCACGGTGCGCGGCGTCGGCTACCGGTTCGAGCTGGTGGACGAGTGATCGTCGAGGTGCGGGCCCTCGCCGACGCGTGCGCGGCGCACGACGGCAGCCGCCCGTTCAACGACCAGGCGCTCGTCGAGCTCGAGCGCGGCGAGCGGCGCGTCGTCGGCGAGGCCGGCGCGCTCGCGGTCGTGAGCGACGCCGAGCGCGAGGTCGAGCTCGCCGTCGCGCCCGAGCTGCGCCGCCGGGGCCTCGGCCGCGCGCTCGCCGAGCGGGTCGCCGCCGAGCTCGACGGGTTCGACGCGTGGGCGCACGGCGACCTGCCCGGCGCGCGCGCGATCGCCGAGCGGCTCGGGATGACGCAGGTGCGCACGCTCCTGCAGCTGCGCGCGCCCGTGCCGGCCGGGGCCGACCGCCTGCCCGACGGGGTGCGGCCCTTCGAGCCCGCCGACGCATCCGCCCTCCTCGCGCTCAACGCCGCCGCCTTCGCCGACCACCCCGAGCAGGGCCGCATGTCGGCCGACGACCTCGCCGCACGCATGGCCGAGCCGTGGCACGACGACGCGAACCTCATCGTCGCGCCCGGCGAGCAGGGCCTCGACGCGTTCGCGTGGGTCAAGCCCGACGGCGACGTCGCCGAGCTGTACGTGCTCGGCGTCTCGCCCGCGCGCCAGGGCGCGGGGCTCGGCGGGCGGATGCTCGAGGCCGCGTTCGTGCGCATGCGCGCGCTCGGCGCGAGCACGGCCCACCTCTACGTCGAGGGCGAGAACGCCGCGGCCCTCGCGCTCTACCGGGGTGCCGGCTTCGACCAGTGGGCCATCGACGTGCGCTGGCACCGCGCGCCGTCCACCCGTCGTTGACACAATGGCGGCATGACTGACGTCACCGCCCCCGGCTCGGCCCCCGCGACCGACGAGCCGCCCCTCGAGCGCCGCACGCGCTCGCTCGAGGAGGAGCAGAGCTTCCACGACGCCAACGAGGCCGACTTCGACGACTACGACGACGAGTCGAGCTGGTCGGCCGAGATGCAGGGCACGCCCACCGACGACGGGCTGCCCGCCGACCGCTTCCTCGACCGCGAGCTGTCGTGGCTCGCCTTCAACGAGCGCGTGCTCGAGCTGGGCGAGGACCCGCGCGTGCCGCTGCTCGAGCGCGCCAACTTCCTCGCGATCTTCGCCTCCAACCTCGACGAGTTCTTCATGGTGCGGGTCGCGGGCCTCAAGCGCCGCATCACGACCGGCCTCGCCGTGCCCACGAACGTCGGCATCGCCCCGCACGAGCTGCTCGACCAGATCGTGCACCGCGCGCACGAGCTGCAGCAGCGGCACGCGCGCGCCGCGCAGCAGTCGTTCGCGCCCGAGCTCGAGGCCGCCGGCATCAGCATCGTCACGTGGGGGCAGCTGAGCGACGCCGAGCGCGAGGCCATGTCGGCGCGCTTCGAGGCCGAGATCTTCCCCGTCCTCATGCCCCTCGCGGTCGACCCCGCGCATCCGTTCCCCTACATCTCGGGGCTCTCGCTCAACCTCGCCGTGCGCGTGCGCGTGCCCGACGAGGAGGAGGAGCAGTTCGCTCGCCTCAAGGTGCCCGCGGTGCTGCCGCGCTTCGTCGAGCTCTCCCGCGGCGGCGACGGCTCGCAGCGCTTCCTGCCGCTCGAGGAGCTCATCGCCAACAACCTCGACGAGGTCTTCTCGGGCATGGAGATCGTCGAGCACCACGTCTTCCGCGTCACCCGCAACGAGGACGTCACGATCGACGAGGACGACACCGAGAACCTCATCAAGGCGCTCGAGCACGAGCTCTCGCGCCGCAAGTTCGGCCCGCCCATCCGCCTCGAGGTCGCCGAGGACATGGACGACGACACGCTCGACCTGCTCGTCGACGAGCTGGGCATCACCGACCGCGAGGTGTACCGGCTGCCCGGGCTGCTCGACCTCAGCGGCCTGTTCCAGCTCGCCGGCATCGACCGGCCAGACCTGCACTACACGAAGCGCGTGCCCGTCACCGCGCCCTCGTTCCTCCCCGGCGAGCAGGACGACCAGCCCGACCTCTTCCAGGCGATCACGCGCAAGGACGTGCTCGTGCACCACCCGTACGAGTCGTTCGCGACGAGCGTGCAGGCGCTGCTCGAGCAGGCCGCCGACGACCCCGACGTGCTCGCCATCAAGCAGACGCTCTACCGCACCTCCGGCGACTCCCCCGTCGTCGCGGCGCTCATCCGCGCGGCCGCCGCCGGCAAGCAGGTGCTCGCGCTCGTCGAGGTGAAGGCGCGCTTCGACGAGCAGGCCAACATCCGCTGGGCGCGCCAGCTCGAGCGCGCCGGCGTGCACGTCGTCTACGGCATCGTCGGGCTCAAGACGCACTGCAAGCTCATGATGATCGTGCGGCGCGAGAACGGCCGGCTGCGGCACTACTGCCACATCGGCACCGGCAACTACAACCCGAAGACGAGCCGCATCTACGAGGACTTCGGGCTCTTCACCGACAACGACCAGGTGGGCCGCGACATCACCCGGCTGTTCAACGAGCTCTCGGGCTACGCGAAGGAGAAGTCGTTCCAGCGGCTGCTCGTCGCACCCCGGCACCTGCGCAAGGGGCTGCTGCAGCGCATCGAGCGCGAGACCGCCGCCGCCACCGCCGGCCGCACCGCGCGCATCCGCCTCAAGCTCAACTCCATCGTCGACGAGCAGATCATCGACGCGCTCTACCGCGCGAGCCGCGCGGGCGTCGAGGTGCAGATCTGGGTGCGCGGCATCTGCTCGATCAAGCCGGGCGTGCCGGGGCTGAGCGAGAACATCGTCGTCCGCTCGATCGTCGGCCGCTACCTCGAGCACTCGCGCGTGTTCGCGTTCTGGAACGACGGCAGCGAGGCGGTCTTCATCGGCTCGGCCGACATGATGCACCGCAACCTCGACCGCCGCGTCGAGACGCTCATCCAGCTCACCTCGAGCGAGCACATGCGCGACATCTCGCAGCACTTCGACAAGGCGATGTCGCCGCAGACCGCCGCCTGGATCGCCGAGTCGGACGGCACGTGGACGCGCCGGTTCTACACCGAGGACGGCGCCCCGCTCGACGACCTGCACCGCGACCGCATGATCCAGATCCAGCGCCGGAAGCGGACGAACCGGTGACCGACCTGCCCGCGACGCCGGTGCTCGCCGCCGGCGCCGTGCTCTGGCGGCGCGTCGACGGCGAGGTGCTCGTGCTGCTCGTCGAGCGCACGCAGCACCGCGACCACTCGCTGCCGAAGGGCAAGCTCGACCCGGGCGAGACGCTGCCCGAGTGCGCGGCGCGCGAGATGGAGGAGGAGACCGGCCTCGCGATCGTGCTCGGCGCGCCGCTCGGCCACAGCGAGTACCGGCTGCCCGACGGCCGCGACAAGGTCGTCTACTACTGGCAGGCGGCCGTCGACGAGGCGACCGTCGCGGCGTCGGCGTTCGCGCCGAACGACGAGATCCTCGAGCTCGAGTGGCTGCCGATCGCCGACGCGAAGGCGCGCTGCAGCTACCGGCACGACGTCGCGATCATCGAGCGGTTCGAGGAGCGCCTCGAGCGCGGCCACGAGCGCACGTTCCCGATCGTCGCGCTGCGGCACGCGAAGGCGGCGAGCCCGTTCTCCTGGGAGGGGGCGGATGCGTCGCGCACGCTCACGGAGCGGGGCGAGCGGCAGTCGCGGTCGATCGCGCCCGGCATCGCCGCCTTCGGCCCGGAGCGCATCGTCACCTCCGACGCCGTGCGCTGCCGGCAGACCGTCGAGCCGCTCGCGGCGCTCACGGGGCTCGAGCCCAAGGCGACGGCCGACATCAGCCAGGAGTCGCCCGTCGACCCGCGCGATGCGCTCGCGCGGCGCATCGGCACGGCGGTGCGCAAGCGGCGCGGCACCGTGCTCTGCTCGCACGCGCCGATCATCCCCGAGATCGTGACCGCGGTCGTGCACGCGACGGATGCGCTGGAGTCGGAGCGCACGCACCGCGCGTCGATGCTGCACACGGCCGAGTTCACCGTGCTGCACGTGAGCGCCGGCGACGAGCCCGCGCTCGTGGCGCTCGAGACGCACTGCTCCCCCGAGCGCTGAGCCTCTCGCCACCGCTACCCCGCTCGTCGAGCAGGCGCTGCACTCCCGCCACCCCACCGCTCGTCGAGTAGGCGCCGCAGGCGCCGTATCGAGACGAACCCGAACCGCACTCTCTCCACAGCCCCGACGCATCCGCACCCCCGCGCCACCGCCAGAGCCGCACGATGACCCCCATGCCCTGGGTCTACATCCTCCGCTGCAGCGACGGCTCCACCTACGTCGGCAGCACCTGGGACGTCGAGCGCCGCCTCGACCAGCATCAGCGCGGCGAGGGCGCTGCGTACACGAAGCGGCGACGCCCGGTCGAGCTGGTGTTCGCGCACTTCGACGACTCCATCGCAGCGTGCTTCGCGCTCGAGAAGCAGCTGCAGGGCTGGAGCAGGGCCAAGCGCGAGGCGCTGATCCGGGGCGACTTCGCGGCGATCTCCGCCAGCGCGAAGAAGCGCGACTGGGAGGGCTACCGCGAGCGCCGGCGGGCGGGAGGGCGGGTGGAGGGGCCGCCTCCTCCGCTCGTCGAGTAGGCGCCGCAGGCGCCGTCCCCACCCCGCTCGTCGAGTAGGCGCCGCAGGCGCCGTATCGAGACGAACTCGCGCGGGTCTCGATACGGCCGCTGCGCGGCCTACTCGACATTGAGAATGGGCGCGGCGGCCTCGCGGGCGCCTGACTTGCTACTCGACAGGCTCCTCGGATGCCTTGCGCTGGATCTGTCGGTGGCTGTCGTGGCCGTCGCGTCCTGGCGTGGTGCCGGACGGGGCCTGACTTGATAGAACCTTGCGAGATCTCGCTCGTCAATGTGGTGTCGGCCCCGCCCGGATCGGTCATCCGCGCCGAAACGTGATTCGGAGGGAGACAGATTCTGATGGTACTCACCGCAAGCCCGCTCGCGCGGGCCGTTGTCGCCGGCGTGGACACGCATCTCGACACGCACCACGCCGCGGTAGTGACGCTCACCGGCGAGCTGCTGGCCGACGCGGCGTTCCCCGTCTCGAGCGCCGGCTACCAGGCGCTGTTGGACTGGGTCGCCGGCTACGGCCTGATCGACCGGATGGGGGTCGAGCTGACCGGCTCGTACGGGGCAGGACTGGCCCGGCACCTTCGGGCCGCGGGCGTTACCGTGCTGGAGGTGAACACCGCTGACCGCGCGACCCGGGCCCGTCGCGGCAAGGACGACCGCACCGACGTGATCGCCGCGGCCGGGAAGGTCCTCGCAGGCTCCGCGAGCACGATCCCGAAGGACACCACCGGGCCGGTCGAGTCGCTGCGGCTGCTGCACTCCGCTCGCGAGAGCGCGGTCAAGTCCCGCACGCAGGCGCTGAACGAGCTGCAGGCGGTCCGCACCACTGCGCCCGCATCCCTGCGGGAAACGCTGCCGACCACGACCGGCGCGCTGGTGACGGCGGCCGCGCGACTGCGGCCCGACACCGCCAGGCTCGACGAGCCGGAACAGGCCGCCAAGCTGGCGCTGCGGCGCCTCGCGACCCGCGCTCGGCAGCTCACCGAAGAGATCGATGCGGCCGAGTCCGACATCGCCGCGCTCGTGCAGGCGGTCGCGCCGACGCTGCTGGCAGCGACCGGCGTCGGCCCGATCACCGCCGCGATCCTGCTGGTCGCCGTCGGCGAGAACTTCGCCCGCATCCGCTCCGAGTCGGCGCTGGCGCGCCTGACCGGCACCGCGCCGATCCCGGTCTCCAGCGGCAGGACCCACCGGCATCGCCTCCACCGCGGCGGCAACCGGCAAGCGAACCGCGCTATCCACACGATCGCGCTCACCCGACTCGCGCACGACCCCCGCACCCGCGCCTACCGTGATCGACGGCTTGCCGAGGGCCTCTCCAAGCGCGACATCATGCGAGCGCTGAAGCGAGCTATCGTCCGAGAGATCTTCCGCAACCTCAGAACCGATCTTGCGCATCCCGAGACATAGAACTATCCAACGGAGGGTGGTGGTCTCGATACGGCCGCTTCGCGGCCTACTCGACCAACGGAGGGGGCGCGGTCTCGATACGGCCGCTGCGCGGCCTACTCGACCAACGGAAGCAGGATCAGCCGAAGCGGCCCGAGACGTAGTCCTCCGTGGCCTGCACGGACGGGTTCGAGAACATCTTCGTGGTCTCGCCGAACTCGATGAGCTTGCCCGGCTTGCCGGTCCCCGCGATGTTGAAGAAGGCGGTCTTGTCGGAGACGCGGCTCGCCTGCTGCATGTTGTGGGTCACGATCACGATCGTGTACTCCTGCTTGAGCTCCTCGATGAGGTCCTCGATCGCGAGCGTCGAGATCGGGTCGAGCGCCGAGCACGGCTCGTCCATCAGCAGCACGTCGGGGCTGACGGCGATCGCGCGCGCGATGCACAGGCGCTGCTGCTGGCCGCCGGAGAGGCCCGAGCCCGGGATGTTGAGGCGGTCCTTCACCTCGTTCCAGAGGTTGGCGCCCCGCAGCGAGCGCTCCACCAGGTCGTCCTGGTCGCTCCTCGACATGCGGCGGTTGTTGAGCAGCACGCCGGCCAGCACGTTCTCGCGGATCGACATCGTCGGGAACGGGTTCGGGCGCTGGAAGACCATGCCGATCTGGCGGCGCACGTTGACCGGGTCGACGCCCGGGCCGTAGAGGTTGGCGCCGTCGAGCAGCACCTCGCCGTCGACCCACGCCCCCGCGATGACCTCGTGCATGCGGTTGAGCGTGCGGAGCACGGTCGACTTGCCGCAGCCGGAGGGGCCGATGAAGGCGGTCACGCTGCGGGGCTCGATCTCGACCGAGACGCCCTCCACCGCCTTGAAGCTGCCGTAGTAGACGTCGAGGTCGTTGACTTCGATGCGCTTGGACATGTCGGGATTACCTTCCGGCCTTCGGTGCGAAGAAGTGGGCGATGAGGCGCGCCGCGACGTTCAGCACCATGACGATGAGGATGAGCACGAGCGCGGCCGTCCAGGCGCGGTCGAAGTAGGCCTGCTCCTGCACGCCAGGGCTCACGTACTGGTTGTACGCGAACACCGGCAGCGTCATCATGCGGCCGTCGAACACGTTGTAGTTCATGTTCGTGGTGAAGCCGGCGATGATGAGCAGCGGCGCGGTCTCGCCGATGACGCGGGCGATGGCGAGCGTCACGCCCGTGACGATGCCGGCGAGCGCCGTGGGCAGCACGACCTTGGCGATCGTGAGCCACTTCGGCACGCCGAGCGCGAGCGACGCCTCGCGCAGGTCGTTGGGGACGAGCTTCAGCATCTCCTCGGTCGAGCGCACGACGGTCGGGATCATCAGCAGGCTGAGCGCCACCGCGCCGCCGAAGCCCGAGCGCACGCCCTCGCCCGCGAACAGCGCGAAGAGCGCGTACGCGAAGAGGCCGGCGACGATCGAGGGGATGCCGGTCATGACGTCGACGAAGAACGTGATCGCCTTCGACAGCGCGCCCTTGCCGTACTCGACGAGGTAGATCGCGGTGAAGATGCCGACGGGCACCGAGATGATCGCCGCCCAGAGCGTGACGAGCAGGGTGCCGATGATCGCGTGCAGCACACCGCCGCCCTCGCCGACGATGTTGCGCATCGTCCAGGTGAAGAACGTCATGTCGAAGCGGGCCGCGCCGTTGATGACCACGGTGACGATGAGCGACACGAGCGGCACGAGCGCGAGCGCGAACGCGCCCACGACGACGCCGGTGACGAGCCGGTCGGTGGCCTTCCGGCCGCCCTCGATGAGCTGGCTGACGACGGTGATCGCGACGAGGTAGATGACGTAGCCGATGACGACGGTCGAGACGATGCTGAAGTCGGTGCCGGAGGCGCCCGCGACGAGGCCGGAGACGGCGGCGCCGATGAGCACCGCGACGCCGAGCAGCGCCCACGGGCCCCACGCGGGCAGCTGGCCCGCGGTGAGCGGGTTCGACGTCTCGCGGCGGGGAGCGGTCGTGGTGGTGGTCATGGCCTACCTCCCTCCGTCCACGGTCGTCTTCGCGATGATGATGCGCGAGACGGCGTTGACGATCAGCGTGATCGCGAAGAGCACGAGGCCGGAGCCGATGAGCATGTTGACGGTGAGCCCGTGCGCCTCGGGGAACCGCAGCGCGATGTTCGCGGCGATCGTCGAGGGGTTCTGCGAGCCGACGAGCACGAACGTGACGGCGCCGGAGGAGGCGAGCACCATCGCGACCGCCATCGTCTCGCCGAGCGCCCGGCCGAGGCCGAGGATCGAGGAGGCGATGATGCCGGAGCGCCCGTGCGGCAGCACCGCCATCGTGATCATCTCCCAGCGCGTCGCGCCGAGCGCGAGCGCCGCCTCCTCGTTGAGGCGCGGCGTCTGCAGGAAGATCTCGCGGCAGAGCGCGGTGATGATGGGCAGCACCATCACGGCCAGGACGATGGATGCGGTGAGCACGGTGCGGCCGGTGCCGGAGGCGGGCGGGGTGAACAGCGGCAGCCAGCCGAGGTTCTGCGCGAGCCAGGCGTAGGACGGCTGCAGGAACGGCGCGAGCACGGCGATGCCCCACAGCCCGTAGATGACCGAGGGGATGGCGGCGAGCAGGTCGACGAGGTAGCCGAGGCCCATCGCGAGCCGGCGCGGTGCGAAGTGCGTGATGAACAGCGCGATCGCGATCGCGACGGGCACCGCCATGAGCATCGCGAGGAACGCCGACCAGAGGGTGCCGAACGTGAGCGGCCACACCCAGGCGAGGAAGCTGTCGTCCTCGGGGAGCGGTCCGATGAGCGCCGGGACCGCCTGCGCGACGAGGAAGATCGCGACGCCCGCGAGGGCGACGAGGATCAGCACGCCGGCGGTGGTGGAGACCGCCTTGAAGATGACGTCAGCCGGCCGGTTCGGCGCGGCTGCGCGCGTCGCGGGCGGTGCTGCGGTGGTCATGGGGCTCCCAGCGGGCTCGGGGACGGACCAGGGCATGGAATCCGGCCGGGGCGAACGAGCGCCCCGGCCGGACGGTGCAGCCCGAAGGCTACGGAGTGATGATGCCAGTCTTACTGGATGGTGTCGATCACAGCCAGGACCTCGTCGCGCAGCGCGTCCGAGATCGGCGAGTTGCCGGCGTTGGCCTCCGCTGCCGACTGTCCCTCGGCCGAGACGATGTACGACAGGTACGCCTTCACGAGCTCGGCGGTCGCGTCGTCCTCGTAGTCGGTGCAGGCGATCGCGTACGAGATGAGCACGAGCGGGTAGACGCCCGCCTCGGTCGTGGTGCGGTCGAGCTCGACGGCGATGTCGCCCTCGTGACGGCCCTCGATGCGCGGCGACGCGTCGACCGCAGCGGCGGCGGCCTCGGCCGAGAACGGCACGAACTCCTCGCCGACCTGCAGCGCGACCGTGCCGAGCCCACCGGCGCGCGACGCGTCGGCGTAGCCGATCGTGTTGGTGCCGTTGGTGACCGCGTCGACGACGCCCGAGGTGCCCTGGGCACCCTCGCCGCCGTAGGCCCACGTCTCGAAGACGCCCTCGGTCCAGACGTCGGGAGCCGTCGCGGCGAGGTACTCGGTGAAGTTCTCGGTGGTGCCCGAGTCGTCCGAGCGGTGCACGGCGGTGATCGGGGCGTCGGGCAGCGTCACGTCGGGGTTCAGCTCGGCGATGGCCGGGTCGTTCCAGTTGGTGATCTGGTCGGAGAAGATGCCCGCGATCGTCGCGGCGTCCATGTTGAGCGACTCGACGCCCTCGACGTTGAAGATGACCGCGATCGGGGAGATGTAGACCGGCAGGTCGACGGGCAGCGTGTCGGGGGCGCACGCGGCGAACTCGCCCGCGAGCTCGTCGTCGCCGAGGATCGCGTCGGAGCCGGCGAAGCCGACGCCGCCGGCGATGAACTGCTCGCGGCCCGCGCCGGAGCCGGCCGGGTCGTAGGTCACGTTGACGTCGGGGTTGGCCGACTGGAAGCCCGCGATCCACGCCTCCTGCGCAGCGCCCATCGACGAGGCGCCGGCGCCTGCGAGGTCGCCCGACAGCGTGGACTCGGGAGCCTCGGAGCCGTCGGTGGCCGGCCCGGCTGCGGGCTCGTTGGCGGCGCAGGACGAGAGCAGGAGCGCGCCCGCTGCGGCGACGACCGCAGCGCGGCCGAGCTTCGTGAACTTCACAGTGTTCCCTTTCGGAAAGTGTCGGTGCAGGGGCTGAGGATCCCCGTGACTGGGCGCACGATCGCGCGCCGGGGACCACGGTAGGCAGACCGGGTGGCGGCGAGGCTCCGCGAAGGTGAACAGCGGGTGAACGCGGGCGCAGGCTTCCGAGCATGGAAGTGCCGGGCCGCGAAACGCCTCTCGGCGGAAAGGCCGCTCGCAGCGGCGAATATTGGAGCCCGGGGTGACGCGGCCCGGCCTCACCAGGGTAGCGAGCCTCGGCGTGACACGCGGGCGGATGCGCTCCCCGCGAACGCGGCAGGGGCGCCCGGAACCCGGGCGCCCCTGCCGCTCAGCGGTCGGTCACTGCACGTCGATGACCGTGTCGGGCACATCCGGGTGCCCGTACGTGGAGCGGAAGATGAGCTGTGCGGGCGTGACGCCCTCGGGCAGCTGCACGGCCGCGCGCGCGCCGGTGAACGACTGCGTGTCTGCGTAGAAGATGTCGTCCTCGGCGGTCGCGGTGCCGATCGTGTCGGCCCAGTCATACTGCTCGCCGTCGCTGCCGACGACGAGGATGTCGAAGCAGCCGGTGAAGTCGAGGCTCCCCTCGAGGTGCTCGCCGTCGATGACGATGCCGATGAAGGCGGTGCCGGGCTCGGGCTCGGCGAACTCCATCGGCGGGTCGGCCTCGACCGCGACGACCGAGAAGGTCCACACGTCGCCGAGCCCGTCGTCGACGGTGAACTCCTCGCCCGCGACCTGGCCTCCCGTGCCGGGCTCGGCGGTCGCGCCGGGCTCGGTCGACTCGGTCGGCTGTACGGGGTCGCCCGGCTCGACGGGAGCCGTGGGCGCCGCGGGGACCGCGGGCGGCAGCGGGATGCAGCCCGTGAGGGCGAGCGCGCCCGCGGTGAGGATGATCGCTGCGGCGAGGGTGCGGCGTGCCATGTCGTGCTCCTTGGTCGGACGCCGGCGCCCGTGCGCCGACCCGGCCGTCAGCCTATGACGGATCCTCATCGGCGACGCTGAGGCTGTGCACAGGCGCGCCGCGCCCGCGGCTCAGACGAGGCTCTCCGAGCGCCACATGCGCGCGCAGACCTGCAGGTCGCCCGAGATGTCCGCGAGCGACGCCGCCATGCGGGTGCGCTCGCCCGCGCGCTCCGGATGCGTCGCCTCGTCCCGGTGGGCGGCCTCCACGGCCCCGGCGGCCGTCACCGTCGCGAACGCGGCGGCGCGCTCGAGCGCGAGCGCGAAGTCCCCGGCGAACACGCCGCGGAGGATCGTCTCGGTGAGCGCCCGGAGCTCCGCGGGACTCGCCGGCGCCGGCACCCCCGCGACGACCGGCGCCGCCGTGTGGAGCGCATCCGCCCCCGCCTGGTAGAGCGAGGCGGCCTCGGGGGCCCGCTGCGTGACGAGGGCGTGCAGCAGGTTGACGCGCCACAGCGCCCCCGGCAGCGAGTGGGGCCGCGCCTGCGACCAGAGCTCGGCGACCGTGTCGATGCCGTCCTCGCGCGCGACGCGCAGGATGCGCTCGACGACGCCCGGGTCGGCGCCGCTGCGCACGCGCGCGAGGAGCGCCTGCGCCGTCTCGCTCGCCAGCTGCAGCCGCACCGCGGGGTCGACGTCGCCCTCGACGCGGTCGAACCAGTCGTTCGAGAAGAACGTGGGGCGGGTGAAGTCGTCAGCCATCCGCCCCATCATCCCGGATGCGCCGGGCGGCGTCAGCCGGTGAAGTCCCAGACGCCGCCCTGGTCGGTCGTGACGCGCACGTGGTTCAGCTCGACGGTGTCGGGGATGTGGAAGATGCCGACGCCGTCGACGAACGACGGCTCGGTGCCGGTGGTGAACAGGTCGCCCTCGGCGTAGTAGTTCGATGCGGAGCTGAGGCCGTACTGCGAGCCGGTCGCGTCGTCGACGATGTAGATGTGGAAGGCGTGGAAGAAGTCGGCCTCGTCGCCCTCGAGCATCTCGCCCGACACGAGCACCTCGACGAGCTGCTTGCCCGGCTCCGCCGCGTCGCCCGCCGCGTCGGTCTCGACGACCGCGATGTCGGTCACCTCGAAGCTCCAGACCGACCCGTCCTGGCCCTCGGCGGTGATCTCGTAGGGGCCCTCGGTCGGCGCGGCCGTCTCGCTCGGCGCCGCGGTCTCGGTCGCCTCCGGCGACTCGCTCGGCGCCGGCTGCGCCTGGGTCTCGGTGGGCTGCGGCGGCGCCGCCGGCGGCTGCGGCACGCACCCGACGGTGAGCATGGCGGCGGCGGCGCCGACGAGCAGCGCGAGCGCGGGGCGGCGGAGGGACGGGATCATGGCGGCTCCTCGAGTGGCGGTCCTGCGAGCACGATAGGCGGCGAGGCTGGACGCGCGCCGCACCCTCAGGCCGTGTCGCCCGCCGCCCGCGGCGCATCCGCGACGATCGCCGGCGGCAGCTTCGGCGCGAGCCGGTGCCACAGCTCGATGAGCACGCTCGCGACGAGGCCGAGGCCGATCGAGCCGAGCAGCAGGTCGGGCTCCGGCGGCCGGAACTCGAAGAAGTCGCGGATGGGCGGCAGCAGCACCGCGATCACGAGCGACGCGGCCATGACGGCGACGATCGCCGCCCGCGTGGGCGTGAACGGCCGGCAGGCGATGCCGAGCACCCACAGCCCGCAGACGGTGAGCGTGATGACCGCCGCGGTCTGCACCTGCCGCTCGTCGGCGCCGGCGGCGCGGCCGAGGAGGGTCGTCGCGAGGATCGCGAGCGCCACCGTCGCCCCCGACGGCACGGTGAAGCGCAGGCTGCGGAACAGGAAGCCGGGCACGTAGCGGGTCGCGGCCGGCATGAGCGCGAGGAAGAAGGCGGGGATGCCGATGGTGAGCCCGTCGGTCGCCGACAGCTGCCGCGGCAGGAACGGGTACTGCAGCAGCAGCGCCCCGAACAGCAGCGCCATCGTGAACGCGTACGTCGTCTTCGTCAGGAAGATGCGCGAGACGCGCTCGATGTTGGCGATCACCTGCCGCCCCTCGGCGACCACGCGCGGCAGGTGCGAGAAGCGCCCGTCGAGCAGCACGAGCCGAGCGACGGCCTTCGTCGCGGGCGCGCCGGATCCCATCGCGATGCCGAGGTCGGCGGTCTTGAGCGCGAGCGCGTCGTTGACGCCGTCGCCGGTCATGGCGACCGTGCGGCCCATCGCCTGCAGCGCCTCGACGATGCCGCGCTTCTGCCCCGGCGTGACGCGCCCCAGCACCCGGTGCTCGGCGAGCACCGCCGCGAGCGCCGCGGGCTCCGCCGGCAGGTGCCGCGCGTCGAAGGCGTCGCCGGGCAGGTCGACCCCCACCTGGCGCGCGACCGCGCCGACGGTGCGCGGGTGGTCGCCCGAGAGGATGCGCACCTCCACCCCCTGCGCGCGGAAGTAGTCGAGGGTCAGGGCCGCGTCGTGCCGCACGTGCTCGCCGAACGCGAGCACCGCGACCGGCCGCGCCGCGGGAAGCTCCTGCCGCTCCGCCTCCTCGGGGGAGATCGGATGCGGCGCGTGCGCGAGCACGAGGGCGCGGCGTCCGCCGGCGGCGATCTCGAGCGCGCGCGCGGCGACGGCCGGGTGCGCCGCCTCGTCGCCGACGACCGACTCGGGGGCACCCAGGATCCAGGTGCCGCGCATCCGCCCGGCGGCGAACGCGACGGCGCTCCGACGGCGCGCGGAGGAGAAGCCGATGACGGCGCTCGCGCGCTCGGTGGGCCTCGGGAGCGCGGGGGCGATCGCCTTGGCGGTGGCGTTGGCGCTCTCGTCGTGCCCGAACCAGGCGAGCGCGTCGAGCCACGCGCCCGACGCGCGCCCGAGGTCGTCCGGGGCCAGCGCATCCCCCGGGCTCCCGTCGTCGCCGACCGGCGCCACCGAGAGCAGCTCGACGTCGCCCTCGGTGAGGGTGCCGGTCTTGTCGAGGCAGATGACGTCGACGCGCGCGAGCCCCTCGACCGCGGCGAGCTCCTGCACGAGCACCTGCCGGCGGGCGAGCTTCACGGCCGCGACGGCGAAGGCGATCGACGTCATGAGGATGAGGCCCTGCGGCACCGACGCCGAGATCGCGGCGGTCGCGAGCACGACCGCGTCCTGCCATGCGCCGCTCTCGATCGCCGCGGCCCAGCCGCCGCGCGCCTGCATCTGGCCGTTGAGCACGATCGCGATGAGCGGCACGAGCGCGATCGAGATCCACCGCACCACCCGGTCGAGCGCCGCGCGCAGCTCGGAGTGCACGAGCGAGAAGCGGCGCGCCTCGGCCGTCAGTCGCGCCGCGAACGAATCGCCGCCGACGCTCGTGAGCTGCACCGCCGCCGAGCCCGACGAGACGGCCGAGCCCGACAGCACCCCGTCGCCGACGTGCTTCAGCTGCGGCTCCGACTCCCCCGTCAGCAGCGACTCGTCGAGATCGATGCCCTCGCTCGCCACGATGACGCCGTCGGCCGGCACCTGGTCGCCGCGGCGCAGCAGCAGGATGTCGTCCTGCACGAGCTGCTCCATGGCGACGTCGAGCCGCTCGCCGTCGCGCACCACCGTGCTGCGCTGCACGTGCAGCAGCGCGAGCGAGTCGAGCTTGCGCTTCGCGCCGTGCTCCTGCACGACGCCGATGACGACGTTCGAGATCGCGGCGAACGAGAAGAGCGCGTCCTGCCAGCGGCCGAGCAGCAGCAGCACCGCCGTGCAGACGGCGATCACGAGGTTGAACAGCGTGAACAGGTTGGCGCGCAGGATCGACATGAGCGTGCGGCTGGAGGCGTGCGCGAGCCGGTTCGCGCGCCCGTCGGCGACCCGCTGCGACACCTCGGCCGCGGTCAACCCGACCTCCGGATCGGTGGTGGTCAGCAGCCGCTGCCGCACGGGCTCGCCGGCGATCGCCGCAGCCGTCGCGTCGTCGGGCGACGACGGGCGCGCGGGGGTCTCGGCGGTCATGCGGCCTTCCTGGAGGGGCGGGTCGGGCCAACTCTGACGGATGCGCGCCATGCTCACCAGGGGGAGCGACCGGAATCATCCGCGCGGCCGACCCCCGGGCCGCTCGGTACGCTGGGGGGAGGGGCCTGTAGCTCAGTCGGTAGAGCGTCGGACTTTTAATCCGCTGGTCGTGGGTTCGAGCCCCACCGGGCCCACCGCACGCACAAGGCTCGAACCCTTGCCAACGGAAACGTTGGTCGAGGTTCGGGCCTTGTTCGCGTCCGCGACCCAGGTTAGAGCGTTGGCGTTGACCTGCGGATCGAGCAGCATCTCGAAGGGGCGGTTGTGCTGGACGCGCAGTTCGTTGTCCTCGTCGATGAAGACCTTCGTGAAGAACGCCTGGTTGCACAGACGCCGGTTGGTGTCGTCGCAGCGGGTGTAGATGTCGGCGCAGTTGGCGAGCAGGCCGAGGGCGTCGTCGAGGTGGGCTCGGGCGTCGGCGTAGTCGCCGAAGTGGGCGTCGATGCGGCGGGCTACCTGGTCGAGTTCGGCGACGATCCGATCCTGCTCACGCTTGAGCACTGAGAGCGGGATCGCGTCGGCGTAGTGCGCCTGCATGAGCCGGTCCTGCTCGCCTTCGAGCCGATCGCGGTTGGTGCTGAGGCGTTCCAGTTCCTCGGTTTCAGCGGCCATGAGCCGGTCGAACTCATGATGGAGCATCCCTGCGAGGGCATCCTGCTGGGCCGGCGTGATCTGGACGCGGGTATAGTACTCCTCGACGAGCTTCTCGACGTCTTCGATGAGCATCGCCTGGCGCGTGCAGTCGGTGCGCTTGGAGTGCCGACCGGAGCACACGAAGTAGCAGTAGACATGGGTCTGCTGCACGGATAGGTGACACCTGATCTGTGGTGCCGTGAGGTGCCGCTGGGAGGATGTCATCATGCCCAAGCCCTACCCCCGTGAGTTCCGTGAGGACGTCGTGCGCGTTGCTCGGAACCGTGAGCCCGGTGTTCCGTTGCGTCAGATCGCGGCGGACTTCGGGATCAGCGAGACCTGTCTGCAGAACTGGGTCCGCCAGGCGACCGTCGAGACCGGTGCGAGGCCTGGTGCGACCAAGGCTGAATCGGATGAGGCCCGCGAGCTGCGCAAGCGGGTCCGGCTGCTGGAGCAGGAGAACGAGGTGCTTCGCCGCGCGGCGGCGTACTTCGCGCAGGCGCATCTGCCGGGAAAATGACCTACCCGCTCGTGAAAGAGCTCGCCATCGATGGGATCCCCGTCGCGGTGACGTGCCGGGTGCTGAAGCTCGCTCGCCAGCCCTACTACCGCTGGCTCGCCAACCCCGTCACGAGTGCTGATCTGGTGGAGGCGTATCGCGCGAACGCGCTGTTCGACGCCCACCGCGACGACCCCGAGTTCGGGCATCGTCTGCTGGCCGATGAGGCGCGCGACGTCGGGGAGCCGATGGCTGACCGCACGGCGTGGCGGATCGCGTCGCGGAACGGCTGGTGGTCGGCGTTCGGCAAGCGCAAGGCTCGCGGGCACGGCAAGAAGGCCGGCCCGCCCGTCCACGACGACCTCGTGCAGCGCGAGTTCGTGGCCGATGCCCCCAACCGGCTCTGGCTGACCGACATCACCGAGCACCGCACCGCCGAGGGCAAGCTCTACCTCTGCGCGGTCAAGGACGTGTTCAGCAACAAGATCGTCGGCTACTCGATCGACTCGCGGATGAAGTCCCGGCTGGTGGTCAACGCGATCGACAACGCGGCCGCGCTGCGCGGCGACGTCGCCGGTTGCGTGGTACACAGCGACCGAGGAAGCCAGTTCCGGTCCCGGAAGGCGATCCGCGCGCTGGCCCGTCACCGCATGATCGGATCGATGGGCAGGGTCGGCGCGGCCGGCGACAACGCCGCGATGGAGTCGTTCTTCTCATTGCTGCAGAAGAACGTCCTCAACCGGCGGGCATGGGCCACTCGGGAAGACCTGCGGATCGCAATCGTCACCTGGATCGAGCGGACCTACCACCGACGCCGTCGACAGCCACGCCTTGGCCGTTTGACGCCGGTCGAGTTCGAGACCATCATGACCAAGAACCTGGCCCTCGCGGCCTAACCGAAACTGTCACCTACTCGTACAGCAGACCCGAAGCGGCCCAGTGCCGGTGGTCGTTCCCATGGTGGTTATCTGTTGTCATGTGTTCGTCTTCGGATTTGCCGGTTGATCACCCACGCCCCCGGTGGTGTCGGTGGAGCCAGCCTTAGGGCACCACGATGATCTTTCCAGCGGCGTGTCCGGTCTCCACTGCGGCAATCGCCTGATCTGCTTGATCAAGGGCGAACTGAGCGTCCACGTGGGGATCGACCAGTCCGTATTGGATGACCTCGGTGATCTTGGCCATGGCCTCATCCGTGCGTGCCAGGGCCAGGCCGCCCAGCTCGGCGGCGGTGTCTGGGTCCGCTGCGGAGATGATCCGGGTTCGGTCGGGCACCAGGTCCGCAACAGCACGCAGCGCATCGCCACCGACGAGATCAACAATCAGGTCGGGGCCGCCGGCACTCACCTGCCGCACCCGATCGGCCACCCCTGGACCGGATTCGATGAAGGTGGCACCAGTTGACTCGACGAGTTCCCGCTTGGTTGCGCTGGCCACGCCGATGACCGTGAACTCGTGCACGCGACCAATCTGGGTCGCCATCAGTCCCACTCCGCCGCCGGCGCCGAGCAGTAGCAGGGTCTGGCCAGGTTTGAGTTCAATCTGGTGGGTGGCGTCGTAGGCCGTGGCTGCGGCCACCGGGATGGTGGCCGCGTCGGCGAAGGAGATCTCCTCGGGCTTGGCCACAGTCGTGGAGGCGCGCAGCAGTGTGTGCTCGGCCATTCCACCCTGCCCGGGCGCCACCAGGCCGAGCACCTCGTCGCCCACGGCGAAGTCCTCGACCCCGTCGCCGACCTCAGTGACTACGCCGGCGGCTTCACGGCCCATCGGCGCCGGCAGGCTCCAGTGACGGCCCAGCTGGCCTTCCCGGATCTTCCAGTCCGCCGGATTTACACCGGCGGCTCGGACTTCGATGGCCAGTTCCCCGGGCCCGGGCGTTGGAACAGGCCCCTCGATCAGTTGCTGGGTCTCGGGTCCGCCGTAGCCGGTGAAGACATAAACCTTGGACATGAATCGAATCTCCTTCTGATCTGGACTGGGTGGCGCGTCGTCGACGTCCCGGGTGGGTCTTTCGTGGCGGTGGCGGTGGCGGTCAGGACCGGGGCGGTTCGTCCTCACCGGCGGCTTCGGCGGCGTCAGCCTCTTCCCGGGTGGCGAATACGGCGCCGGTAGCGTGCTCGGGTGGGCTGTAGATGGTGTACAGCACCAGCGGCTCGTCGCCGGTGTTGCGGAAGTTGTGCTGGGCACCGGCGGGTACCGCGCACTGGTCACCGGCATCGATGGGGTGGGTGTGGCCATTGAGGTCGGCTTCGCCGGTTCCGGAGACGAAGGTCAGGATCTGATCGGTGTGTTCGTGGACCTCGTCTCCGATCTCGCCACCGGGCGGAATGGTCATCACCACGATCTGGGTGTGTTCTCCGGTCCACAGCACCTTCCGGAAGTCAGGATTATCCCTGGCCACGTCCTCGATGGTGAAATGCTCGACGTTGTCGCCAAGGGTGAAGTTCTTTTCGCTCATGGTCGGTCTCCTCTGTTTCGTGTGTTGATTTTGGTGTTCGCGTCGTTGTTTTGAGTCTTGGAGGTGCCCGGTGTCCGGGGTGGGTCCATTGCCCCGGGATGGGCGTCAGGCGGCCACCTGCTCCGCAGCTGTCCCGATGGTGCGTTCACTCTTTGGCATCGTCGTGGAGTCTCGGGTGTTTCGCAGCAGCCGCATCGCGTTGGCGATCACCACGAGCACGGAGGCTTCGTGGACGAGCATGCCGATCGACATGGTCACTCCGCCGGCGAAGACTCCGGCCAGTAGCAGCACCACGGTGATCAGGGCGATCGCGATGTTCTGCTTCATCACGTTCACGGTTCGCTTGGCCAGGCCGATGGCCTCGGGCAGCTTGAGCAGGTTGTCGCCCATCAGGGCGATGTCCGCGGTCTCCACGGCCACGGCCGAGCCTGCCGCACCCATCGCCACGCCGATGTTCGCGGTGGCGAGAGCCGGAGCGTCATTGACGCCGTCACCGACCATCGCGATCGTGTGGCCCTGGCGCTGTAGCTCGGTGACAGCGTCCAGCTTGTCCTCAGGGAGCAGGGAGGCGTGGATCTCGTCGATCCCGGTGGCTTTGCCGACGGCCTCGGCCACCAGTCGGGTGTCACCGGTGAGCATGACGACCTTCTCGACGCCGGCCCGGTGCAGTCGCGCGACCATCTCCGGTGCGTCCTGGCGGATCTGGTCCGCGACGGCGACGACGCCGATCACCCTCCCGTCAACAGCGACGATCATAGGTGTTTTCCCGGCGGCGGCCAGGTCCTGGGCGGCCTGCGCAGCCTCGGCGATGCCCGAGGCAATGCCGTACTGCTCCAGTAGCGGCGGGTTGCCGATCAGCACCTGGCGGCCATTGACGTTCGCCACGATGCCCTTGCCGGGGACCGGGGTGACGGCGCCGGGGATGCCCTGCGGGGCAACGCCCTCCTCGCGGGCGGTCTCCAGGATGGGGCGGGCCAATGGGTGTTCGGAGCCGGCCTCAGCTGCCGCGGCCCAGCGCAACACCTCCGTACGGTCGAGCGTGGAATCCAGGATGATGACGTCGGTCAGCTGCGGTTTGCCCTCGGTGAGGGTGCCGGTCTTGTCCACGGCGACCGCCGTGATCTTCGCGGAGGTCTCCAGGAACTCGCCGCCCTTGATGAGGATGCCGTTGCGCGCGGCGCGGCCGATGCCCGCCACGATGGCGACCGGGATGGAGATCACCAGGGCGCCCGGGCAGCCGATGACCAACAGGGTCAGGGCCAGCACCACGTCTCCGCTGATAAGTCCGGCCACCAGGGCCAGGACCATGACGGCGGGGGTGTACCACGTGGAGAACCGGTCGATGAAGGCCTGGGTCTTGGCCTTGGCGTCCTGAGCCTCTTCCACACGGTGGATGATGCGGGCCAAGGTGGTATCTGCGCCGATGCCAGTGGCCAGGACCTGTAGGAAGCCGCCGCGGGAGACGGTGCCGGCGAAGACCTGCCCGCCTTTAGTTTTCTCCACCGGGATGGACTCGCCGGTGATGGAGGCCTCGTCGATGGCACCGGTGCCGGAGACGACCTGGCCGTCCACGGGGACCTTCGCACCGTTCTTGACCAGGACGATCTCGCCCATTCTCACTTGCCCGGCAGGGATCTCCTGTTGCTCGCCATCGCGCACAACGATCGCGGAATCCGGGGCGACGGCGACGAGTTCGGCCAGTGCCGAGCGGGTCTTGTTCAGGGTCGCAGCTTCCAGCGCGTGGCCGATCGCGAACAGGAACGTGACCGCCGCGGCCTCCCAGAAGTTGCCGATGATGACCGCGCCGATAGCCGCAACCGACACGAGCAGGTCGATGCCGACGACCTTGGCGATCAGCGCGCGCACCGCCTTCACCACGATCCCGTAGCCGGCAACCACGGCCGCGGCGATCATGAAGACATCCCCGAGGGTGAAAGCCGCGCTGGCGTGAGTGGCGTGGGCCCCGGCGTCGAGCCACCACTGGGGGCTGACGGTGAGGTTGGCGACACCCCCGGCCAGCCACTGGATGGCGAAGGAGATGATGATGAGCACGCCGGACACGACGGGGACTGACCAGTTCCCATAGACCCATTTTTGGAGCCTGTTCACTTTCGGGTACGACCTTTCTGGGTCTCGTGCCAGCAGACCGGCAGCGTGGAATGTCGGAAGGATGTCCGCAGGCGGCCCGCGGGGGCCGTTGGCCTCAGAAGGCAGACGGTGCGGCCCTGTAGCCGGCTTTGGCGATAGCGGCGACGAGGTCATCCACGGAGATGCGCTCGGCGTCATGGTCGACCTCGATGCGGGCGGAGGCGAAGTGGACCTTCACGTTCTCGACACCCTTGAGTCGCCCGACCTGCTTCTCGATCTTCGCCACGCACGACGGGCAGGAGAATCCCTCCGCTCTCAGGACGGTGTGAGTGGTGGTGGGGGTGGAGGTGGAGGTGGCCATTGTGGACCCCTTTCGTGATGTGTTCCTTATTGGTACCTTCACGATAGGTTTGCGGCGCCCGGAACTCCTTGACATAGATCATGTTCGGTGCGCGCCTGCTACCGAGGCGTCGCTGCCGCTGCCGCTGTCCGGTCCCGCGGCGCCGATGCCGACTCCGGTAGACTTGCCACATGCCTGTGGATGATTTGTGCGTCAGCCGCGTGCCGATCTTCCAAGGACTCACCCGCGAGGAGCAGTTGCGGGTCGCGGAGTTCGTCCGCCCGGTGCATGTTGCCAAGGGAGAGACGGTCTATTCGCCAGGACAGTCGGTGTCGCGTCTGTTGGTGATGCACAGCGGACAGCTCAAGGTCAGCCATGCGGCGGCCAATGGCCAGGAACAAATCCTGCGCACGGTGACCAACGGTGATGTCGTGGGCGAACGGGCCTTCCTGACCGGCCACCTGCCCAATGACCTCGTCGTCGCGCTGGAAGACAGCCGGATGTGCGTCTTCGACCACACCGACCTCTCGGCCCTGCTGCGCGACTACCCTGATGTCGGTCTGCGGATGCTGCGGACTCTGTCCGACAGGCTCGCCTCCGTCGAGCGATTGCTGGCCGCCATCACCTCCAGCGATGTCAGTGCCCGCATCGCGGCCTACTTGCTGGATCTGCCCGGCAGCATCCGAGACGGCGTGCCCACAGTGTGGCTGCCGTTGGCGAAGTACGAAATCGCCTCCTATCTGGGCACCACGCCAGAAACTCTGAGCCGACGCCTTGCCGCGCTCTCCGCCTCCGGTGTCATCGAACTCCACGGGCGTCGTGATGTCACGATTCTCGACATTGATGGGCTCGAACGCGTAGCCACACCTCGATAGACCGGTATCGCCATGGCTTGGCTAAAGGTGGCGTGCGACCGGGCCCGTATGCGGCTTGCCCCGTCCTCGGGTGCGTAAGCATGGTCACATCAGCATCATGAGGATGAGAAATAGCAGGAAGCCGCCGGCTGCCATCGCGATGGTGCCGGTGCTCTCTTTGATTTCGTAGGCTTCGACCAACAGCTCTGCGACGGCGGTGAAAAGCAGGGCGGCGGCACCAAAGCCGAGGCCTGCGATCAGCACGGGGGCTGAGACACCGGCGAAGACGACAGCGCCGAGCACCGCGCCGATAGGCATCATGACCGCAACGAAGGCGCCGACACCGATCGCGGTGCCGAGGGAGCCGCCGCCCGCGCGCGCGGATCCCGCTGTGGAGGCGGCGACGAACAGAAGCTCGATCGACAGCGCGATCGCGATCAAGAGGGCTGCCGCCCCGCCGGCGGACAAGGCGATGCCGATGATGGCGCCGTCGATCAAGACAACGACCGCGAGGGCGACGACGAGGCGGAGATTCACACCCGTGACCGCCTTGGTCTGACTATCACCGTGCCCGTGCCCGTGCCCGTGCCCGTGCTCGTCGCCGTGGGAATGGCCGTGGCCGAACCGGGTGAGGAGCGCGCGCAGCGCCAGCATGAACGCAGTGCCTAGCACGAAGCCGATGATCAGCGGCCAGCCGCCACCCAGGTGGAGCGCCTCCGGGAGCAGATCCAGTGTTGCCGCGGCGATGATCAAGCCTGCGGCGAAGTGTTGTACATAACTGGTGAGTGTGGAGGTCTGGCCACGCGTCGCGAGAGCCGCGATCACCGCCCCCAGGACACCTGCCACCAGGCCGATCGTGCCCAGTCCGAGCGCCTGTCCGAACAGTTCCATGTCGATTCGCCAGTTAGAGGCTGGCGTCTTTATTTTGCGGGGGCAATGCCGCAACCAATGGATGATCCCTGCCGGTGTTGCCGAGTTTGACGGCGCCACCCGGTGAACCCAGTTCGTCAAAGAACTCGACATTCACTCTGTAGTACTCCGCCCACTGATCGGGGGTGTCATCCTCGTAATAGATGGCTTCAACCGGACAGACGGGCTCGCAGGCCCCGCAGTCCACACACTCGTCCGGGTGAATGTAGAGCGACCGCTCGCCTTCATAGATGCAGTCCACCGGGCACTCTTCAACGCAGGCCTTGTCCTTGACGTCTATACAGGGCTGGGCGATTACATAAGTCATGGGTGAACGCCACCTTCACGGTCAGCTAGGTTCAGCGGTCGTCTCCGCTCAGCCAACAGCGACGCCGAAGAGCAGGCCGATGAGGTAAGTCGCAATCATCGTCGCTGAGCCCATCACCACGTTCCGGAGGATGGCCCGGCCGCGCGGGGCCCCGCCGAGGGCGGCGCTGATCCAGCCGGTGAGGAACAAGCCGATCACCACTGCAACCGCGGCGATCCAGACGCGATTCTCGCCGAATGGCAAAAGGATCATTACGAGCGGGATGAGCGCTCCCAGCGCGAACGAGACGAATGACGAGACAGCCGCCGCCCAGGGGCTGGTGAACTCTTCGTGGTCGATTCCAAGTTCAACCTCTGCATGGGCTGCGAGGGCGTCCTTCGCGGTGAGCTCGACCGCGACCTGATGCGCGAGGTCGTCCGAGAGCCCACGCTGACGGTAGAAGCCGGCGAGTTCTTCGAGTTCTTCCTGAGGTATGGTCTCGAGTTCCCATTTCTCCTTGGCGATCAGCGCCTTCTCGGTATCGCGCTGGGTGCTCACCGAAACGTACTCGCCTCCGGCCATCGAGAATGCGCCAGCGACCACTGCGGCGATTCCTGCCGTGGCGATCGCGAGAACGTTGTTCGGGGTCGCCGCTGCGACACCGATCACGACGCCAGCGGTCGAGACGATGCCGTCGTTCGCTCCCAGTACCCCGGCGCGCAGCCAGTTGAGTCGCTGGCCGGTGCCCCGGTCGTGAGGTTCGCCGGGATGGGCTTGGGGTGCTGTTTTTCTAGCCATGGCTCGGTGCCTCCATTGAAGCGCCCTGGGTCTGATGGAGACTCGCGCTATTTGATTCCGACCAGCAGATTGCGGTCGTTGGGGACAGCATAGAACGCGGCCTCGAACTCTGCGGGCGGGACGTCGCCGAGGTAGCCGTGGAGGCGCTGCGTGTTGTGCCAGTGCACCCACCCGAGCGTCGCGAGCTCGAGGTCTTCGACCGTCTTCCACGGCCCTGGCCGCGCGGGGCCGCGGACGAGTTCTGCCTTGTAGTAGCCGTTCACCGTCTCGGCGAGGGCGTTGTCATAGCTGTCGCCGACCGTCCCGATCGACGGCGTGGCACCGATCTCTGCGAGGCGTTCGCCATAGCGAATCGAGGTGAATTGAGAGCCTGCGTCGCTGTGACACCGCAGATCCTCGTGCCGGGCGCCGCGGGACCAGCGGGCCATCTCGACCGCGTCGAGGACGATCTCGGTTCGCATGTGCGACGCGATCCGCCAACCCACGATCATCCTGCTGAACGCGTCGATGATGAAGCACACGTAGGCGACGCCGGTCCAGGTCGGCACGAACGTCAGGTCGGTGACCCAGAGCCGGTTCGGGGCGCTCGCGGTGAAATCCCGCTTCACCAGGTCCGGGTGCCGCGCCGACGCCGGATCCGGCCTCGTCGTCTTGACCCGCTTCGACCGCCGCGCGCCCTCGATCCTCGCGGCGCGCATCAACCTGGCGGTCTGGTCGCGGCCGATCATGATCCCCGCGCGGCGGGCAGCCCTCCAGAGCTTGCGGACCCCATAGACGCGGTAGTTGGACTCCCAGAGTTCGACCAGTTGCGGGATCAGCTCGTCGTCCCGCACCGCGCGGGCGGACGGCGTGCGGGTCTTGGCGGCGTAGTAACTACTCGGAGCCACCTGCAGCAGCCTGCAGATGAGCTCGACTCCGAGCCGGCGACCGTCCACAAGATCGTCCCTGTTCGCGTCGACGAACGCGACTACTTCCGGTAGTGGCGGTCGAGCTCCGCCCCGAAGAAAGACGCCGCCCGCTTCAGCACCTCGTTGGCCCGCCGCAACTCCCGGTTCTCCTGCTCGAGCTCACGCACCCGCTGCGCCTCCGCGCTGCTCACGCCGGCAGTGACGCCGTCGTCGACGTCGGCCTGCTTGACCCACATCCGCACGGACTCAACACCGTAACCGAGTTGCGTCGCGACGCGCTGGACCGTCCCTTGCGTGACACCGAGCTCAGCGCGCAGCGTCCTCACCATCCGCACCGCGGCGGCCTTCTCCTCGACCGAGTACCGACGCGTCGTCGGCTTCCCATTCGCCAGTTCCTTCGGCATAACTCCATCCTCGTTTCCAAGGTCAGGAGCCTCCAACAAACTCAGGGCGCTTCACTCTGCCACCTTCATTGATCCTGAGCGAGCTCCGGCCTCGACAACGACAGTCGCTGTGGAGAGCGCGGCCATCAACCGCGCCCGTGCAATGAAGCGGTGGCGCGTCGGAACCGCGCCTGGTGGAACCTCGCTGACCAGGAGGCCGAGGTCAGCCACCCGCTCAAGAAGTTCACGGTGACCGATTGGGTAGGGGCGATCAACGCCGTTCGCCACGACTGCAATCGTGTCGCCGTCGGATGCCAGCGCCGCTCGATGGGCAGCCCCTTCGATGCCGTACGCGCCGCCGGCCACGACTATCCGCTCCGCGTTGGCGAGATCGGAGGCCAGTTCCGCGGCGACGTGCTCGCCGTATGAAGTCGCGGCCCTCGCCGCGGTGATCGTGACGAGATCATCGAGTGGTCGCGCGAGGAAAGACGTCGTGCCACGAGTCCACAGGACGTATGGCCGCCGGTCGCCAAGATCGTCGAGTGCGGATGGCCACTCCCCGTCACCGGGGATCAGGGTGCCGATGCCAGCGCGCTCGGCGTCGACGATGCGCTGCCCAAGTGTCCGAGCGTCTGAGCGCTCGAACTGGGCGCGCCACACCTGAGCGTCAACAGCACTGAGGCCCGGCACCGCGTCATCACGCTCAGCAAGCCGAAGCAGCTCAAACGCCCCCAGCTCGCCCAGGAGACGGCCTGTCACGGCGTCCTCTGGTTCGACGGTCATCGACAGCAGCATCCGTGCTGTGCGCTCGTCCTGGACTACGTGGCTCAGGTTCGTCATCGTCGGGTCCTCTCACTCCTACAGAGAGGTGCGCGCGGCGACGCGGGAGCCCAAGGGTTCCGTGAACGCCGACCCCGGCGTACAGTGGATGATGAGGCAGGTTCTCCTCATATTGCGGGTCCTCCGGGACGGCCTTCGGGCACTCACACACGTTCTGCCTCCTCGACGGAGTAACACGTGTGACAAGAGGCCGTCATGTTCCGCCTTATCTGGACGCTCAGCGTTCGCACTCGCGACTATCTGCACCGCTACATGCCGAGCAACCGGCTGCTCGCTGCTGTCCGCACCCGTCGCGGACTCAAGTGGGGGATGCCCGCGATGCTGGTCGCGCTTCCGTACATCCTGATCGCCAGCGTGTGCTCTGGCTCGGCAGCCGACGGTGGCCCCGGTTGGCTCCACCTCATCGTGCTGTGGGCCTGCTGGAACGCACTGAAGTTCATCGTCATGGGACCCGTGAGCGTCGTTCTGCTCATCCGCGCGCGCCTGCGCGAGGCTGCGATCCGTCGTCGCCAGCGCCACGACTCGCTCGCCGAGGCAAGCACGCATGAGCCAGATCTTCGTGTCTAGGCTCAACTGCCCACGGCAGCGGCTGCTTTGATCCGAGAACGGCGGCCACCAGGTCGGATCACGACACCGTGCGATGCGAGCGCTTGCCGGACCGCCTGAGGCCCCGCCCCGACCTTCATGCCGACCTCTACCAGCGTCAACCCGCTGAGGTAGAGGTCGGCTGCTTCGTGGATGCGGGACGGATCGAACCGACCGCGGCGGATGGTGACCTCCCGACGGGTGAGGTGGGTGGCGACCGTGCGGCGGTTCACTCCGAACACGGATGCCAACTCCACGAGCGTCGCGCCCTCGCGGTACTGCGCCACCAGATTGTCGACCTGCTCGGGCCGTAGCAGGGTTTGAGCCATCCCAAGTGATCGCACCACTCGACCCCTGGAGTCGGAAACGGTAGGCTCCGAGGAGCGATGGTCGTGGTCGTAGAAGCCTCGTGACCTGCGCAAAGACAGGGTTTTCAGGTGTGGGCAGGGGTTCTCAAACTCTCTACGGAGGTCCACCGTCGGCGCCGCGGTCATGAGGACGGGCCGGCGATCTCCTGCAGCGCGCGCACGTGGGCATCGAAGGCCGTCCGGCCCGCGGCGGTGAGCGCGAGCCACATCACGCGCCGCGCGTCGCTGCGCCCGGCCGATGCGGTCTTCCGCGAGGTGACGTAGCCGGCGTCGGACAGGGTCCGCACGTGCTTCGACAGCGTCGCGTCCGAGACGCCCAGCGTGTCGCGGAGCAGCGCGAAGTCGAGCCGGTCGACGCGGCGCAGGAGCCCGCAGATGCGCAGGCGCAGCGGCGCGTGGATGGTCTCGTCGAAGCGGGCGTCACGCACGGCGCACGTGCTCCACTGCCGCCCGATAGGCGACGCCCGCGAGCCAGGTCGTGACGGCGAACGCCACCGCGCTCGTGAGCGCCACGGCCCAGGCCAGCTCGAGCGACACCAGGCCCAGCGAGACGCTGAAGAGCGCGAGGCAGGTCACGAGGATCCCGGCCGTCGCCCACGCCGCCCGGGCGCCCATGACGCCGAGCCGCGCGCCCGTCTCCCGCTGGACGAGGTGGGCGACCACGAGCACGCCGAGCAGCGCGATCCAGCCGGTCGCGGGCGGCTCGTACGCCGCGCCGGGGCGGGCCGTCGCCGCCGACGCGACCCACCATGCGGCGAGCGCGCCGATCGCCGCCATCAGGGCCCACGGCACGCGCAGGCGCCCCGCGAGCCGCTCCCGGTCCATCGTCAGCGAGTCCAGTGCCTCCGCCGCCGTGCGCGACGCCTCCGCGTGATTGCTTTCCATGTCGGAAAGACTACACGGGAGTTTCCGATGCGGAAAGCCATTGCGGCGCCCGTCGATCGCGGCCCGTCAGCGCGGCCGCGACCGCTCGAGCGCCGCGAGCACCTCGGCCTCGGTCGTCTGCGCGAAGGAGCGGTAGTGGTCGCCGACGGCGCGGAACGCGAAGGGCTGCTCGAGGCAGACCACGGCGTCGGCGCCCTCGATGCGCCGTGCCGCGTCGGGAGCGCCGACGGGTGCCGCGACGAGCACGCTCCTGGCGCCGAGCGACCGCGCGACGAGGCACGCCGCGGTGGCCGTGGCGCCGGTGGCGATGCCGTCGTCGACGATCACGACCGCGTCGCCCTCGAGATCCGGCGGCGGGCCGCGCCGCAGCAGCCGCGCCCGCTCGTCGAGCACGGCGCGCTCGCGGCGCTCGACCGCCGCCACCTCCTCCGCGGTCACGCCGGCGCGCGCGATCGTGCTCGCATCCACGACCCGCACGCCGCCCTCGCCGATGGCCCCCATCGCGACCTCCGGGAACGACGGCAGGCCGAGCTTCCGCACCAGCAGCACGTCGAGCGGCACCCCGAGCACCGCGGCGACCTCGGCCGCGACCGGTACGCCGCCGCGCGGCAGGCCGAGCACGATCGAGACGGCGTCGCCCCGCTCGCGCAGGTGCTCGCCGAGGAGCCGGCCCGCCTCCTCCCGATCCGCGAACACCGCGCCTCCTCGGTCAGCCGCCCTGGCGCGCCACCGCGTAGCGGAGCACGGCCGCGACGGGCTCGACCTGCCCGGCGGCGTGCACCGGCACGACCCTCGCGCCGGTCGCGAGCGCCAGCCGGATCAGCTCGTCGCCGCGGTCGAGCGACGCCCCGCCCTCGCCCATCGCCGCTTCGCGCCAGCGCGGGTCGACGAGCAGCGTGTCGACGGCGCCCTCGCGCGCCGCGGCCTCGACCTCGCCCGGATCCCGCAGCACCAGGTCGCGCGGCGACTCGCGCAGCCTCATCAGCTGCGCCTCGAGCGCCCGCGCCCGCAGCTCGTCGACCGCCGGCGCGGCGAGCTCGGCCAGCCGGTCGACGCTGTCGGCGTCGCGGTTGCCGGCGACCGCCGCCGCGACGGGCAGCGCCTCCGGCGCGGTCTCGCGCAGCGCGCTCAGCAGCGGCTCTGCCGCCGCGACCGCGAGCAGCGCATCCGACTCCCGCAGCACCGGCTCGATCGCGCGGTGCAGCTCGCGCGAGAAGCTGCGCAGGCGCTGCTTCGGGTCCTCCGAGACCCGCAGGTGCGCGAGCGTGCCGCGGTCGCCGGTGAGGTCGAGGTCCTCGACATCGGTGAGCTCGCGCGGCATGCCCGGCACCTCGACCTCGCGCGCGGGGTGCGCGGTGACGTCGACGAGCCGCACGGCGCGCTCGGATGCGGCGAGCACGAGCACCGGCGGGCGCTCGGCCAGCGCTGCCTCGAGCAGCGGGCCCACGAGGTACCGGTCGCCGACGCCGAGCCGCTCGGGCGCCTCGGTCGTCATGGCCAGCACCTCGCAGCCGTCGGGCGAGGCGAAGATCCCGACCGAGCGGATGCGGCCGTCCCACGGCCCCTCCGCGTCGGAGGGCGGGCTCGCCTCCTGCTCGAGGCGCGCCCGCACGGCCTCGACGGCCTCGGGCGGCGCGCCCGCCTGCTCGAGCGCGACGATCGCATCTCGGATCCGGCTCCTCGCGGCCGTGGTCACGCGGTTGCCGCGCACCCGCTCGTGGGCCGGCGCGTACGCGGTGACCCGCCAGGGGCCGCGGTCGTCGGCGATGCGGCGCACCGCATCCTCGGTCGGCGGCAGCATGCGTCCTCCTCTCGGCGTGCGCGATGCACACCGCCAGCGTGCCCCCGACGGCGCTCGCCGACAAGGGGCGATCCTGCGCCCGCGCGCCCTCCCCGGCCTCGCGCATCCGCCCCCTGTACAGCGCGCCGCGGCGGGAGGACGATGGCGCCATGGACGAGCGCGCAGCAGCAGACCGCATGGTCGTCGGCGTCGACGGCTCGCCGCAGTCGGTCGCCGCCCTGCGCTACGCAGCCACGCTCGCGACCGCCCTCGGCGCGTCGATCGAGGTCGTCACGACCTGGAGCTACCCGCCCGTCGCCGATTCGCCGATGCTCGCCGACTGGGATCCCGCCCAGGACGCGGCGCGGGCGCTCGACGCGACGGTCGCGGAGGCGTTCGACGGGGATCCGCCCCGCTCGCTCACCCGAGCGGTCGTCTCGGGCGGCGCCGCGAAGACGCTCATCGAGCGGAGCGCGGGCAGCCGGATGCTCGTGCTCGGCAGCCGGGGCCATGGCGGCTTCGTGGGCCTCGTGCTCGGCTCGGTGAGCACCGCGTGCGCCGCGCACGCCAAGTGCCCCGTGCTGATCGTGCACTGAAGCGCCACCGCCCGCGGGCGGGGACGGGCCGGCCGCTAGAACCCGACCGGCGCGATGCCCCACTGCCCGCGCCAGTGCTCCCCCGGCTCGAGCCACACGAGGCCCTGCCCCGAGTTCAGCGCGTTCGCCGGCGCGCTCATCGGCTCGACCGCGACCGCGTGGCGCACCCCGTCGATCGCCGGGAAGTCGCTCGGCGTGAACACGACCGCGTACGGGAACGACGCGTCCTGCCAGAGCTCGGCGCCCCTGCCCTCGCGATCGACGAGCGACGACGTGGCCACGCCGCCCACGAACTCGAGGCCCGCGTAGTTGTGGTCGATGTCGAGCTCCGTCAGGCGTCGGCCGCCGCGCAGGTCGGGCGCCGACGCATCCATCGCGTCCACGAGCGTCTCCTCCGTGGGGATGAGGTCGACCGCGTTGAAGACGCGCGCCGCGGGCACCGTGAGCGTGAGCTCGTCGGCGGGCGTGCCGCCGACGGCGAGGTACGGATGCGCGCCGCACGCCCACGGGGCGCGCTCGGCGCCCGCGTTGATGGCCTCGTGCGTGACGCGCAGCCCGTCGTCGGTGAGCTCGTAGGTGACGAAGGTGTCGATGAGGAACGGCCAGCCCGTCTGCGGGTGGATCGTCGCCTGCAGCAGCACCTTGGACTCGTCGTGCTCGAGGAGCCGGTAGGGCGAGAAGCGCAGCAGCCCGTGGCTCGCGTTGCCCTTGTCGCGCTCGGTGATGGGCAGCCGCTGCGTCTCGCCGTCGAGCTGCCAGTCGCCGCCGGCGACCCGGCCGCCCCACGGCGCGAGCACGATCCCCTGACCCTTCGCCGGGCGCTTCTCCTCGGCGAACGGCTCGACGAGGTCGACGTCGTCGACGGTCAGCTCGCGGAGCGTCGCCGCCACCTCGGTGATCGTGGCGCGCAGGCGGCGACCGTCGACGTCGCGGGTGATGGTGAACTGCTGTCCTGTGGGCGGGCGCATGGGGCGAGCCTAGGAGATCGCGCCGCCCGTGCGCTTGTCCCCCAATTCCCAGGGTCGCAGGCGCATACTCCGAGGACCATGCCTCACGCAGACCGCGCCGAGCCGATCACGGAGCGACGGACCATCCGGGTGGCGTCCGTCCCGTCGTCGCACGTCTACGTCCAGCATCTGGCGCCGATCACCGACGCGCAGGAGCTCCCTCGCGTCGAGCGCCTGCCCGATCCGGATCCGGACGATCCGGATCGCCCCGCGGGAGCACGGTGGTGGCCGCCGACGATGCTCGAGCCCGGCTGGGTGCGCGCGCATCCGGACTTCGACCTCATGCACCTGCAGTTCGGCTTCGATGCGCGCACGCCGGCGCAGCTCGCCGAGTTCGTGCAGGCGCTGCGCGAGACGGGCCGGCCACTCGTCTACACGGTCCACGACCTGCGGAACCCGCATCACCCGACGCGGGACGCGCACGACGCGCAGCTCGACGTGCTCATCCCCGCCGCAGACGCGCTCATCACGCTGACCCCGGGAGCGGCAGCGGAGATCCGTCGCCGGTGGGGGGCGGAGGCGCGTGTGCTGCCCCACCCCCACGTCGTCGACCTCGAGACCGTGCGACGCCTCGCGGGGCGGCGGCGGCCGCGCGCGCGCGACGACGAGTTCAGGGTCGGCGTGCACGTGAAGAGCCTGCGCGCGAGCATGAACCCCCTCCCGGTGCTGCGCGTGCTCGTCGAGGCGATCCAAGAGCTGCCGAACGCGGTGCTGCAGGTCAACGGCCACACCGACGTGCTGCGCGCCGGCGACCGGTACGAGCGCCCGCTCGCCGAGTTCCTGCACCGGGCGGCCGCGGACGGGGTGCTGGAGCTGCACGTCCACGACTTCCTCGACGACGACGCGCTCTGGGCGTATCTCGTCTCGCTGGACGTGTCGGTGCTCCCCTACCGCTTCGGCACGCACTCGGGGTGGCTCGAGGCCTGCCGCGACCTGGGCACGGCGGTGATCGCGCCGGACTGCGGCTACTACAGGGAGCAGGGCCCCGTGCTCGAGTACCACAACCGCGACGACGACTTCGACGCGGCATCGCTCCGCGATGCGGTGCGGAGCGCGTACGGAGCGCCGTCGCCGACGCCGCTCAGCGTTGAGCACCGCAGCGCCCAGCGCGACAGCATCGCCCGCGCGCACGCGCTGCTGTACGAGGAGGTGCTGCGATGACGGGCCTGCGGATCTGCCTGATCGCCTCGAGCCGGTTCCCCGTCGCCGAGCCCTTCGTCGGCGGGCTCGAGGCGCACACGCACGCCCTCACGCGCGCGCTGATCGCTCGCGGGCACTCCGTCACGCTGTTCGCCGCCGCGGGCTCCGATCCCCTCCTCGGCGCCCACGCGCTCGCGACCGAGCCCTTCGAGCCGTCGGAGGGCGCGCGCCGCGACGTCGGCGCTCCGCCGCTCCAGTGGATGCAGGAGCACCACGCCTACCTCGGACTGTGCCTGGCGCTGGCCGACTCCGGCGCCGACCGGTTCGACGTCATCCACAACAACTCGCTGCACCACCTGCCGGTCGCGATGTCGAGCGCCATCCCCGTGCCGATGCTCACCACGCTCCACACCCCGCCCACCCCGTGGCTGGAGTCGGCCGTGCAGTACGCCGCCGCGGGCGCGCGGTTCGTCGCGGTGAGCGCCTTCACCGCCGAGCAGTGGAGGCCCTCGGTGCGCAGCGCCGTGGTGTCGAACGGGGTCGACACGAGGCGCTGGGCGGCCGGTCCCGGCGGCGGGCCCGCGATCTGGTTCGGCCGGCTCGTCCCCGAGAAGGCTCCCCACCTCGCCATCCACGCGGCACGACTGGCGTCGATCCCGCTGGACCTCGCTGGACCCGTGCTCGACCGCTCGTACTTCGACGCCGAGATCGCGCCGCACCTCGGCCCGAGCATCCGCTACCTCGGCCACCTCGACACCGAAGCCCTCACGAGGCGGGTCGGCGGAGCATCCGTCACGGTCGTCACCCCCGCGTGGGACGAGCCGTACGGGCTCGTCGCCGCCGAGTCGATGTCGACGGGCACGCCGGTCGCCGCGCTCGCCCGCGGCGGCCTCGCCGAGGTCGTCTCGGCCGAGAGCGGTCGCCTGTGCGCCTCGCAGGAACCCGCCGAGCTCGCCGATGCCATGCGAGCGGCGAGCCGGCTGTCCCGCGAGCGCACCCGAGCGCACGCAGTCGCCCACTGCTCGATCGAGGCGATGGTCGGCGCCTACGAGGACCGGTACGCCGAGCTCGCAGGACTCCGGCACGCCGCATGATCGGCTACTACATCCACCATCACGGCCGCGGCCACCTCTCGCGGGCCGTCGCCATCGCTCGAGCGCTCGACGGCCCCGTCACCGGCCTCTCGAGCCTGCCGCGACCGACGGAGTGGCTCGGCGACTGGGTGCGGCTCCCCACCGACGAGGCGGGGGCCGCCCTCGACCCCGACGCACACGGCGAGCTGCACTGGGCGCCGCTCGGGAACGCAGGCCTGCGCTCGCGCATGGCGCGGATCGCGGAGTGGATCGACCGGCAGCAGCCGCGCGCGCTCGTCGTCGACGTCTCCGTCGAGGTCGGCCTCCTCGCGCGGCTCCACGGCGTGCCGGTCGTGACCATCGCGATGCCGGGGCGGCGCACGGACCGGGCCCATGTGCTCGGGTACGCGATCTCCTCCGCCGTCATCGGCGCCTGGCCGCCCGCGGCGACAGGGATGGGCGGCGGGCTGCCGCCCCTCGACGAGCGGCTGCACGCCGTGGGCGCGATCTCGCGCTTCGCACCTGCTGAGCCTCGAGCACCGGCTCCGCCCGCCGGACCGCGGCGCGCGGTCGTCCTCGGCGGCGCCGGGGGCGACAGCTTCACCTCGGAAGCCATCGGTCGCGCGAGCGCGGCCACCCCGGGGTGGGACTGGCTGCACCTGGGCGCACACGGCACCTGGGTCGACGACCCATGGGGCGCGCTCCTCGCGGCGGACGTCGTCATCACCCACGCCGGGGAGAGCGCCATCGCGGAGGCGGCGGCCGCCCGCCGCCCCGCGATCGTCATCCCCCAGCCGCGCCCTCACGACGAGCAGCGCAGCACCGCCGAGGTGCTGGCCGATCGGGCCTGGCCCGCGCTCGTGCTGCCGGAGTGGCCCGCCGACGGCTGGCCGGCCCTGCTCGAGTCGGCGTCGCAGCTCGACGCGCGCGGATGGCAGGCGTGGAACGACGGGCACGGGGCGGAGCGCGCGGCCGCCGTGGTCGTCGCCGCGTCGCGAGCGAGGAGCGCAGCATGACGCGCGTCGGGCTCGTGACCATCGCCCGCGGCCGGCGCGCGCACTGGGAGCTGCAGACCGCGGCGCTCGAGCGCTCCCTCCGCCGCCCCGACGAGCGCATCCTCGTCACCATGGGCGACCCGTCGCTCGCGCGTGCGGCGCGCGACGCGGGTACGACGGCAGTGCGCGAGACCGACGGAGAGGAGGGGTTGCTGCCGCTCGCCCGCGCGCGCAACCTCGGCGCGCAGGCGGCGCTCGATCGCGGCGTCGACGTGCTCGTGTTCCTCGACGTCGACTGCCTCCCCGCCCCCGCGCTGGTCGGGGCGTACGAGGCGGCGGCGCGTGCGGCCGCGACGCGCGACTGCCTCCTCTCGGGGCCCGTCACGTACCTCGATCCGCCGCCGCCGGGCGGCTACGACCTCGACCGGCTGGCCGAGCTCGACAGCCCGCACCCTGCGCGCCCCGCTCCCGGGCCCGACGAGGTGCAGCTCGGCGGATCCCCCGACCTCTTCTGGTCGCTGTCCTTCGCCCTCACCGCCGACCTCTGGGGTCGCATCGGCGGCTTCCACGAGGGCTATGCCGGCTACGGCGGCGAGGACACCGACTTCGGCTGGACGGCACGGGCACGCGGTGTGCCCATGGCCTGGATCGGCGGAGCTCGCGCCTACCACCAACACCACCCCGTCGAGGACCCCCCTCGACGCCACCTGGACGCGATCCTGCGCAACGGCGCCCTCTTCCACCGCAGGTGGGGCACATGGCCCATGCGCGGCTGGCTGGACGCGTTCGTCGACGAGGGGATCGCGGTGCGGACGGCGGATGGCGGCTACGCCCGCCGCGAGCAGGATCCCGGTCTTCCGCGACGGACGCCGCAGACCTAGGCTTCGCGCCATGAGGGGACGCATCACGGATGTGATGGCCGACATCCTCGACGAGCACGACGTCGCGACCGCGCGCGCGCTGCTCGCCGAGGCGATGCTCGCCGACACGGACACCGAGATGGCGACGCGCGTGAGCGTGCGGGCGGGCCGCCCGGATGCGCTGCTGCGGATCCACGGCCACGGCTTCCGTCCTGCCGCCGAGCTGCTGCCGCGCGCGGCCGACATCCGCGGCCATCCGCTGTACCGCTACCGCGCCAGGACCGGCGACACTCGCCCGACCCGGCTCGAGGACGCCGTGCGCGCCGGCTGCCACCTGGGCGAGGCCACGAGGCGCGTGTTCGAGACGCTGCGGATCTCGGCGCACCAGGTGGAGCTCACAGCCTCGCCCGGCCGTGAGTACGACGGGTGGACGCTCATCGCCCCCAGTCCGATCGGGCGGCTGCAGATGCGGCCGCTCGAGGAGCACGCGCGGCTCCTGCGCGGCCTCGACAGCCACATCGAGCTGCTGGCGCGGATGCGCGCCCTCGCCCCGATCGCGCCCGACGCGGGCGCGCCCGTGCTCACGCCGCGCGAGCAGACGGTGCTGCACCTCATGCACGCCAACTGCACCGCCGCGGCGATCGGCTCGCGCCTCGGCGTCTCGCCGCGCACGGTGCACAAGCACCAGGAGAACCTCTACCGCAAGCTCGGCGCGCGCGACCGGCTCGGCGCCGTGCTCGTCGGGCAGCGGACGGGGCTCCTCCCCTCCCCCGTCGCCGGGGAGGAGCCCGTCGCAGGCTGGGCCGGCCGGGTCTAGGGCAGCTCAGCGGCGCAGGCCTCCACGCCCTCCATGAGCGCCATGCCGAGCACGTCGAACTGCGCCTCGCTCAGGTAGCTGAAGGGCATGTTGCCCTTGCCCTGGTAGGCGGCGCCGCTGCCCACGGTGGCGCGGGAGTGGATGAGCGGCTCCTGCTCCAGCCCCTCGTCGGCCATCCAGTCGGCGACGACCTCGTCGGCGACCCAGCCGCAGTCGGCCTGCAGCTCCGGCGGGATGATGAATATGGCGCCCAGGTCGCTGAGCGAGACCCACGCCGTGCCGCCCTGGATGTGGTGCTGGTAGGCGGCGCCCGCCCACTGGTCGCGATAGCAGTGGTGCGCTGAGGCCGCAGCGGCCCCGACCATGCTCATGGCGGCGGTGAGCGCGACGGCGGCCGTGGCGCGGCGCCCGAATGCGGCGCGGTTCATGGTGTCCTCCTCGACGGTGCCCGGGAGCTGGGGCGCCCCGGATCACCTCGATCATCGACTCGCGGGGGCGGCGAGGGAATGCGCAGAGGTGCGTAGATCCTGGCGGTGCCCCCGCCGGGATTCGAACCCGGACTGCGCGGAGTTTAAGTCCGCCGCCTCTGCCGGTTGGGCTACGGGGGCCGGGCCGCTGCCCGCACCTACGGTACGCGGCGCGCGGGCGAGCGGCGGATCACTCGAGCAGCGCGCGGAAGCGCCTCGGCAGCAGCACGTTCTCGCCCGCGCCGGCGAAGAGCGGCGCGATCTCCTCCGGGCGGTGCCCGGCGATGCCGCAGCCGAGCTCGGTGACGAGGAAGTCGAGCTCCGGATGCTCGGCGGCGTAGCGCAGCAGGGTCGCGACCTCGTCGCGGATGGTGGCGAGCCCGCTCATCGTGTCGACCGCGTACGACTGCCCGTGGTGCCCGTGCCCCTCGCCCCACACGGCGCCGAAGCGCTCGTGCGCGAGGCGCGCCGCGCCGCCGTGGTGGGCGCCTGCGGCGTTGGAGCCGAAGACGAAGACCTCGTTGGGCTGGAGGGCGTCGATGCGGTCGGGCGAGGTGCGCATGCGGCCATCATGGCCCCTCGCGCCCCGGCGTAGGCTGACGCCATGACCGTCCACGAGCGCGCCACGATCATCCCGCTGCCGGGGCACGCGCCCCACCTGCCGAAGTCCGCGCTCGTGATGCCGGGCGCCGTGATCGCCGGCGCCGTCTCGCTGGGCGAGCGCGTCGGCGTCTGGCCCGGTGCGAGCCTCCGCGCCGAGGAGGAGCCGATCACGATCGGCGACGACTCGAACGTGCAGGACAGCTGCTCGCTGCACGTCGACCACGGCTCGCCGCTCCGGATCGGCGCGCGGGTGTCGATCGGCCACAACGCGGTCGTGCACGGCTGCACCGTCGAGGACGACGTGCTCATCGGCATGCACGCGACCGTGATGAACGGCGCCGTCATCGGCACCGGGTCGATCATCGCGGCCGGCGCGCTCGTCACCGAGGGCACCGTCATCCCCGACCACTCGCTCGTGGCGGGCGTGCCGGGCAAGGTGCGCCGCGAGACGACCGAGGACGAGCGGCGCGGCATCGCCCGCAACGCCGAGACGTACGCCAAGCGCATCCAGCTCTACGTCGACGCCATCCACGCGCACTGACCCGCCGGCGCCCTAGCGGGCTGGGTCTGCGGATGCGTAGGCTCGGCCGCACCGGAGGGAGCCACATGCCCATCACACCGACCGGCACGGTCGTGCGGCACGGCGACGCCGCCGAGCTGGTGCTCGAGCGCAGGGTCGGCCACGACGCGATCGCGGTCTGGCCGTACCTCGCGGAGTCGCGCGAGCTCAGCACCTGGTTCGGCGCCTACGTGGGCGACCCCGACTCCGGCGAGGTGGTGCTCGCGATGACCGCCGAGGAGGGCGACGCCACCCAGGCGGTCGAGATCCTCGACTGCGACGCCCCGGAGCACCTCGCGGTGCTGACGACCGACGAGCACGGCTCGTGGAGCCTCGAGGTCGAGCTCGTCGACGGCGGGCACGAGACGGGCTCGGGCACGACCATCCGCTTCACCCACCACGATGTGCCCGCCGCCTCGGTGCCCGACATCGCGGCCGGCTGGGAGTGGTACCTCGACCGGCTGGTCGCCGCGCTCGCCGGGCAGCCGATGCCCGACTGGGATGACTACTACCCGGCGCTGCGCGACGCCTACCGCGGCTCCGACTAGCGGGAGCGCACCGCCTGCTCGGCCATCTGCACGACGTTGTCGAGCAGCATGACGCGCGTCATGGGACCGACGCCCCCGGGCACCGGCGACACCCACGCCGCGACCTCCTTGACGCCGGGGTCGACGTCGCCGAGCAGCTTCACCTTGCCGGTCTCGGCCGACAGCCCGCGCGTGATGCCGACGTCGAGCACCGCCGCGCCCGGCTTCACCCAGTCGGCCTTGATGAGGCCCGGCACGCCCACCGCCGCGACGACGATGTCGGCCTCGCGCACCTGCGCGGCCAGGTCGGGCGTGCGGGAGTGGCAGAGCGTGACGGTCGCGTCGATGCCCTTGCGGGTCAGCAGCAGCCCGAGCGGCCGCCCCACCGTCAGCCCGCGGCCGACGATCGCGACGGTCGCGCCCGCGATCTCGATGTCGTGCCGGCGCAGCATCTGCACGATGCCCGCCGGGGTGCACGGCAGCGGCGAGTCTATCGGGCCGTCGACGCCGAGCACGAGCTTCCCGAGGTTGATCGGGTGCAGCCCGTCGGCGTCCTTCGCCGGATCCATGAGCGTGAGCATCGCGTGCTCGTCGTGGCCCGGCGGCAGCGGCAGCTGGATGATGTAGCCGGTCACCTCGCGCGCCTGGTTGAGGTCGCGGATCGCGGCCCGTACGTCGGCGCTCGACGCGCTCGACGGCAGGTCGACGCGGATCGACTCGATGCCCACCTCGGCGCAGTCGCGGTGCTTGCCCTTGACGTACGACTGGCTCGCCGGGTCGTCGCCGACGAGCAGGGTGCCGAGGCCGGGCGTGACGCCCTTCGCCTTCAGCGCGTCGACCCGCTCGCGCAGCTCCGCCTTGATGGCGGACGCGGTGCGGTTGCCGTCGAGGATCTGCGCGGTCATCGGTCGACGCTCGATCCGAGCTCGTGCACCACCTCGGGCTGCCCGGAGGGTCCGACGCCCGGGTAGAGGGGGAAGGCCTCGGCGAGCGTCGCGACGCGCGCGCGGAGCGACTCGAGGTCGGCGCCCGGCAGCAGCGCGAGCGCGATGACGTCGGCGACCTCGGTGAACTCCTCGTCGCCGAAGCCGCGGGTCGCGAGCGCCGGGGTGCCGATGCGGAGGCCGCTCGTGACCATCGGCGGGCGCGGGTCGTTGGGGACCGCGTTGCGGTTCACGGTGATGCGGATCTCGTGCAGGAGGTCCTCGGCCTGCTTGCCGTCGATCGCGGCATCGCGCAGGTCGACGAGCACGAGGTGCACGTCGGTGCCGCCGGAGCGCACCGAGATGCCCGCGTCCTTGACGTCCTGCTGCTGCAGCCGCTCGGCGAGGATGTGCGCGCCGCGCAGCGTGCGCTGCTGGCGCTCCTTGAACTCCTCCGACGCGGCGAGCTTGAACGCGGTCGCCTTCGCGGCGATCACGTGCATGAGCGGCCCGCCCTGCTGGCCGGGGAAGACCGCCGAGTTCAGCTTCTTGGCGATGTCGGCGTCGTTCGTGAGGATGAAGCCGGAGCGCGGGCCGCCGATCGTCTTGTGCACGGTCGACGACACGACGTGCGCGTGCGGCACGGGGTTCGGGTGCAGGCCCGCGGCGACGAGGCCCGCGAAGTGCGCCATGTCGACCCAGAGCAGCGCGCCGACCTCGTCGGCGATCGCGCGGAACTCGGCGAAGTCGAGCTGGCGCGGGTACGCCGACCAGCCGGCGATGATCACCTTCGGCTGGTGCTCGACGGCGAGGCGGCGCACCTCGGCCATGTCGACGCGGCTCGTCTGCTCGTCGACGCCGTAGGCGACGATGTCGTAGAGGCGGCCGGAGAAGTTGATCTTCATGCCGTGCGTGAGGTGGCCGCCGTGGTCGAGCGAGAGGCCGAGGATCGTGTCGCCGGGCCGGGCGATCGCATGCAGCACGGCCGCGTTGGCGGTCGCGCCCGAGTGGGGCTGCACGTTCGCGAACGCGGCGCCGAAGAGCGCCTTCGCGCGCTCGATGGCGAGCGACTCGGCGACGTCGACGAACTCGCAGCCGCCGTAGTAGCGGCGGCCCGGGTAGCCCTCGGCGTACTTGTTCGTGAGCACCGAGCCGGCGGCCTCGAGCACCGCGACCGGCACGAAGTTCTCGCTGGCGATCATCTCCAGGTAGTCGCGCTGGCGGTCGAGCTCCTGCTGGAGCACCGCGGCGATCTCGGGGTCGACCTCGGTGAGAGGCGAGTTGAACGTGCTGGGCAGGCGGTCGGTCACGGATGCTCCTTCGCTGGTGCGCTGGCGCGCGTCGCTGGATGGGACGCCCAGGCGCGCGGCTCACGGTCGGCCGCTCCCCGGTGGTGCTCCACCTCTGCGCCAGTCACGGCCGCTCTCATGGTACTTGCGCGGGCCCGACGCGGGGGGCACGCTGAGCGGAGGATCTCTCGGGAGCGGCGCCGAGCCGCGGAGCCGCCCCGACCGGTGTGAGGAGCGTCCATGAGTGTCATCGACCTGACCGGCAAGGTGGCCGTCGTCACGGGCGGGGGCAGCGGCATCGGCCGCAGCATCTGCCAGCTGTTCGCGAGCCTCGGCGCGAGCGTCGTCGTGAGCGACATCGCGGCGACCGCCGAGGAGACGGTCGCGACCGTCGCGGGCGACGGCGGCACCGCATCCGCCATGGTCGGCGACATCGGCGACCCGGCCGTCGCCGACGCGGTCGTCGCGGCCGCCGTCGAGCGCTACGGCCGGCTCGACGCGCTCGTCAACAACGCGGGGATCATGGACCGCTTCGCCGGCGCCGCGGGGGTCGACGACGCGCTGTGGGACCGCATCCTGCGGGTCAACCTCTCGGCGCCGTTCTACCTCACGCGCGCGGCCCTGCGCGTGATGCTGCCGCAGGGCTCGGGCTCGATCGTGAACATCGCGAGCGAGGCGGGCATCCGCGGCGCGGCCGCCGGCGCCGCCTACACCGCCTCGAAGCACGGCCTCATCGGCCTCACCCGCAACACCGCGTACGTCTACGCCAAGCAGGGCATCCGCGCGAACGCGATCTGCCCCGGCGGCGTCGAGACGAACGTCATGACGCCGGACATCCAGCAGCACATCGACCAGGAGGGCCTCGCGGCCCTCACGCCCGTGCACCAGTCGGCGCAGCGCGTGGCGCAGCCGATCGAGCAGGCGAACCTCGCGGCGTTCCTCGTCTCGGACGCGGCGAGCAACGTCTCGGGCGCGATCATCCCGAACGACGGCGGCTGGTCGGCGGGCTGAGCCGCAGGGGCGCGTGGTTGGATCGCCGCGTGAGCCACGACCGCGTCCGCGCCCAGCTGCTCGAGGCGCTCGACGCCCAGCGCCGCCACATCCTCGCCGCCATCGAGGGGCTCGACGACGCGCAGCTGCGCACCCCCGCGCTGCCGTCGGGCTGGTCGCCCATCGGGCTCGTGCGGCACGTGACGCTCGGCTGCGAGCGCTACTGGTTCCACACGGTCATGGCCGGCGAGCCGCTCGACTACTGGCCCGTCGAGGACGCCGCGCTCGACGAGGGCCGGCCCGCCGACTGGCGCGTCGAGCCCGACGAGCCGACGGATGCGGTGGTGCAGGAGTACCGCGACGCGATCGCGCGCTCCGACCGGATCCTCGCCGCGCTCCCCCTCGACGCGGCACCGCGCATGCCCGACCCCGACTGGCCGGAGGCGGCGTTCGGCGACCTCGGCGCCGTGCTGCTGCACGTGCTCGTCGACACCGCGACCCACGCGGGGCACCTCGACGCCGCCCGCGAGCTGCTCGACGGCCGCCAGCACCTCGTGCTGTAGCGGGGCGCGGCATGCGGGCACCGGCGGCGGCGCTCTTCGCCGACGATCCGCTCGGCGCCGCGCTGCAGCGCGCGATCGCCGCCCGCGTCGAGGCGCTCGGCGAGGTCGAGGAGCGGGCGTCGCGGACGCAGATCGCCTACCGGCGCCGGCGCACGTTCGCGATCGTCTGGCGGCCCGGGATGGTCGTGCGCTCCGACGTGCCCGTCGTGCTGTCGATCGCGCTCCCGCGCCCCGACCCGTCGCCGCGCTGGAAGCAGGTCGCGCATCCGTCGCCGCGCGTGTGGATGCACCACCTCGAGGTGCGCGACGCGAGCGAGCTCGACGACGAGGTCGACGCCTGGCTGCGCGAGGCCCACGCCGCGGCCGCCTGACCCGCCGCTTCCCGGCCCGCGCGGCCGCCGCCTGCTCCTCCGCGCCCGAACCCGCTCCATCCCGATTGGTCACTCGTTGCTGCCGGAGCGGGCTCCAGGCAGCAACGAGTGACCAATCGGCGGGCGGACGCGCTAGATGAGCGCGTCGGTGAGGTGGTTGGGCGTGCCGAAGCGGTGCGCCGTGATGGCGACCGCCTGCTCCCGCAGGAACGGCAGCAGCTCGAGCCGGCCCGACTCGGTCACCGGGTGGGCGACGATCGCGAGGTCGGGGCGGCCGTCGACCGCCTCCGCGAGCGCGCGCACGCCCTCGGCGACCGCGTCCTCGGCGGCCAGGTAGCGGATGCGGCCCTGCGCGAGGCGCTGCGCCGAGACGCGGAAGGCCGCGTCGTCCTCGACCGCCACGGGGATGCCCGCTGCCGCGAGCGCCGCCCGCATCGCGGGCGCCGGCTCGACCGCGGTCGAGACGCGCACCTCGGCGCCGGCGCGCAGCGCCGCGGCGACCGTGCGCGCGAGCTGCGCGACGCGACCGCCCTCGGCGAGGCGGATGGTGACGCCGGGCATCGGCAGGTGGCGCAGGATGTCGCGCTCGGCCGAGAGGCGCTGCACGTCGAGCGCGACGCCCAGCTCGCGCGACCACACGTGCTGGTCGGAGCCGGCCGCCCGCCGGACGGCGGCGGCCTCGTCGGCCGTCACCGACGCATCTGCCGACCGCGCGAGCGACTCGGCCGCCTCGACGACGACGCGCACGCCCTCGTGCTCGAGGGGCGCGAGCTCGCGCGCCTGCGAGGGGCGCCAGTCGACGAGCGGCATGAGGTAGCTGGGGCCGCCCGCCTTGGTCGTGGGGCCGACCACCGAGCGCTTCCAGCCGCCGAAGGGCTGCCGCTGCACGATGGCGCCCGTGATGCCGCGGTTGACGTAGAGGTTGCCCGCCTCGACGCGCTCGAGCCACGTGCCGATCTCGGCCGGGTCGAGCGAGTGCAGGCCGGAGGTGAGGCCGTAGTCGACCTCGTTCACGAGCGCGATCGCCTCCTCGAGCGTCTCGACGCGCATGATGCCGAGGATCGGGCCGAAGTACTCGGTGCGGTGGTACTCGCTCCCCGGGCGCACGCCCGCGCGCACGCCGGGGCTCCACAGGCGCCCCTCCTCGTCGAGCCGCTCGGGCTCGATCACCCACTGCTCGCCCTCCCCGAGCGTCGTGAGGCCCTCGAGCAGCTTGCCCTCGGCGGGCGCGATGATCGGGCCCATCTGGGTCGTCGCATCCCACGGCTGGCCGACGGTGAGCGAGCGCACGCCGTCGACGATCTGGTTGTGCAGGCGGCGCGAGCGGCCCGCCTGGCCGACCAGGATCGCGAGCGACGCGGCCGAGCACTTCTGGCCCGCGTGGCCGAAGGCGCTCGCGACGATGTCCTTCGCGGCGAGGTCGTAGTCGGCCGAGGGCGTGACGATGATGGCGTTCTTGCCGCTCGTCTCGGCGAGCAGCTGCAGGTCGGGGCGGATGCGCCGGAAGGCCTGGGCGGTCTCGAAGCCGCCGGTGAGGATGACGCGGTCGACGCGCGGGTCGCCGATCAGGCGGTCGCCGAGGCTGCGCTCCCCCAGCTGCACGAGCTGCAGCACGTCGCGCGGCACCCCGGCCGCCCAGAGCGCCTCGACCATCACGGCGCCGCTGCGCGCGGCGACGCGGGCGGGCTTGATGATGACGGATGCGCCGGAGGCGAGGGCGGCGAGCGTCGAGCCCGCGGGGATCGCGATGGGGAAGTTCCACGGCGGGGTGACCGCGATGAGGCGCGACGGCACGGCGACGGCCCCGTCGACCTGGTCGAGGTCGCGGGCCCGCTCGGCGTAGTAGTGGGCGAAGTCGATCACCTCGGAGACCTCGGGGTCGGACTGGTCGAGCGTCTTGCCCGCCTCGGCCGCGGCGACCTCCATGAGGTCGGCGCGGCGCGCCTCGAGCTCGCGGCCGGCGCGGTGCAGGATCTCGGCGCGCTCGTCGCCCGAGAGCGCCCGCCACGCGGCGTTGGCGGCGACGGCCGTCTCGATCGTCCGCTCGAGCTGCGCGGCGTCGCGCAGGGTGCTCTCGGCGACGAGGTCGACGCCGAGCCGCGAGTGCTGGGCGCGCTCGCGGATGCCGGCCGCCCACGCCTGGTTGGCGGGCAGCGACGGGTCGGAGTCGGGCGCGTTGCGGAAGCCGTCGGCGAGCCCCTCGGCGACCGGCTGCGTGCGGTCCTGCACGCGGTGCGTCGCGGGCGCGGGGGCCGCGAGCGCGTCGAGCGATGCGAGGAAGCGGTCGCGCTCGCGCTCGAAGAGGTGCTCGTCGCGCGCGAGCTCGAACACGGCCGACATGAAGTTCTCGCGGCTCGCGCCCTCCTCGAGGCGGCGGATCAGGTAGGCGATCGCCACGTCGAACTCGGCCGGGTGCACGACGGGCGTGTAGAGCAGCAGGCCGCCGACGTCGCGGCGCACGACCTCGGCCTGGCCCTGCGCCATGCCGAGCAGCATCTCGAACTCGAGGCCGGAGCCCGAGCCCGCGCCCGCCTCGATGCCGCGCTGCTTCGCCAGCAGCCAGGCGAAGGCGACGTCGAAGAGGTTGTGGCCGGCGACGCCGAGCCGCACGGCGCGCACGCGCTCGGGCGTGAGCGCCCAGGCGAGCACGCGCTTGTAGTGGGTGTCGCTGTCCTGCTTCGTGTGCCACGTGGCGAGCGGCCAGTCGTGCAGCGACGACTCGACGCGCTCCATGGGGAGGTTCGCGCCCTTCACGAGGCGCACCTTGACGGGTGCGCCGCCGGCGGCGATGCGCCCGGCCGCCCAGGTCTGCAGGCGCTCCATCGCGGGCATGGCGTCGGGCAGGTAGGCCTGCAGCACGATGCCGCCCCCGTACGACTCGAGGCCCTCGGTGGCGAGGATCCGCGTGAAGACCGCCATGGTCATCTCGAGGTCCTTGTACTCCTCCATGTCGAGGTTGATGAAGGTGCCGGTCGCGTGCGCGCGGCGGTAGAGCGGCAGCAGGCGCTCGACGACCTCCTCGACGGCGGCGTCGAAGGCCCACGGCTGGTGCGGCGCGGTGGTGGCCGAGACCTTGATCGAGACGTAGTCGACGTCAGGGCGCTCGATGAGCGCGAGCGTGCCCTCGAGCCGGCGTGCGGCCTCGCGGTCGCCGAGCACGGCCTCGCCGAGGAGGTTGACGTTGAGGCGGGCGCCGGTGGCGCGGATGCGCGCGATCGCGGCGCCGAGGCGGGCGTCGGTCGCGTCGATGATGAGGTGGCCGACCATCTCGCGCAGCACCCGGCGTGCGATGGGCACGACCACCTGCGGCGCGAGCGGCGCGACGCCGCCGCCGAGCTTGAGCGCCTGGCGCATCGGCCAGGGCAGGAAGGCGGGTGCGGCGCCGGCGATCTCGCGGAGCGTGCGGGCGGCGACGTGCACGTCCTCCGGGCGCACGACGCCGTCGACGAAGCGCACGGCGAAGTCGAGGCCCTTCGGGTCGCGCAGCACGCCGGCGAGCTGCTCGGCGCTCGCGTCGGCGGGGATGCGCTCGGCCTCCTCCAGCCACGTGCGCACCTGCGCGACGATGGCGGGCGCGAGCGCGTGGAGGCTCTCGAGCTCGCTCGCGTGGTCGGTCTCGGCGGGGGTGGCGGCTGCGCCCATGCGGCTGCCCTCTCTTCAACTCGTGCTGCGGGCGCGCGAGCGCGCGCCGCGGCAAGTCTGCACCCGCTGACCCATCGCGTACAGTGACGGTTCACGACGGATACCCGTCGCGATCGACGATGCTTTCGAGGGAGGGCCGATGCTCGACATCCGTCGCCTGCGCCTGCTGCGCGAGCTGCGCCTGCGCGGCACGATCGCCGCCGTCGCGACCGCGCTCGCCTACGCGCCGAGCGCCGTCTCGCAGCAGCTCTCCGCGCTCGAGCGCGAGGTGGGCGTGCCGCTCACGCGCAAGCAGGGGCGGCGGCTCGCCCTCACCCCGCAGGGCGAGCTCCTCGCCCAGCACGCCGAGGGCATCCTCACCGCCCTCGAGGCCGCCGAGCGCGCCGTCGCCGCCTCGCTCGGCCGCCCGGTCGGCACGGTGCGCGTGGCGGTGTTCCAGTCGGCGGCGCTCGGGCTCGTGCCGCAGATGCTGCGGATCCTCGCCGGCACGGCGCCCGAGGTGCGCGTCGAGATGGTGCAGCGCGAGCCCGAGACGGCGCTCTACGACACGTTCGTCGGCGACTTCGACCTCGTCGTCGCCGAGCAGTACCCCGGGCACGCGGCACCGCAGCACGCGGGGCTCGACCGGCGGCTGCTCATGACCGACGCGCTGCGGCTCGCCGTGCCGCCGGGCAGCGGCATCCGCTCGCTGGCCGACGCCGCCGGGATGCCGTGGGTGATGGAGCCGGTGGGGGCCGCCTCGCGCCACTTCGGCGAGCAGCAGTGCCGGGTGGCGGGCTTCGAGCCCGACGTGCGCTTCGCGACCGCCGACCTGCAGGCGCAGATGCGGCTCATCGAGACCGGCCACGCGGTGGGCATCATGAACGACCTGACGTGGGCGGGCACGCCCGTGCGCTTCCGCATCGTCGAGCTGCCGGGCGCGCCCCGCCGCGAGGTGTTCACGGCCGCCCGCGCGGCCTCCGACGGCAATCCGGCCATCGCGGCCGTGCGGGCAGCGCTGCAGGAGGCGGTGCCCGCCGGCCTCGCGTGAGCGCGGTCAGGCCGCGAGCGACCGCCGGTGCGTCGTGAAGCCGATGAGCACGAGGCTGATCGCGACGGCCGCGAAGAGCACCCACGGCAGCGCGCCGGGGCCGGCCGCGTCGTAGACGATCGCGCCGAGCAGCGCGCCGCCGCCGATGCCGGTGTTGAAGCCGGTCGTGTACCAGGCCATCGCCGGCTGCAGCAGCCGCTCGGTCGAGGCGTGCAGCACGCGCGTCTGCAGCAGCGGCGGCAGCGCCCCCATCGCGAGCCCCCAGACGAGCACGGCGGCGATCGTCAGCGGCAGCGCGGTCGAGAGCACGAGCACGAGCATCGTGGCGAGCATCAGCACCATGCACAGCACGGCGCCCGCGAGCGCGCGGCGCCCGAGCCACAGGGTGAGCGCCACGATCGCGAGCGCGCCCATGAGGCCGTAGGCGAGCAGCGCGGGGCTGAGCCACGCCTCCGGCAGGCCCGCGTGCTGCACGAGGAACGGCGCGATGAACGTGTAGAAGGCGTACTGGCCGGTCATCGCGAGGGTGGTCGAGACGACCGCGACGACGATGCCGCGCACCGACTTGTCGGGGTCGGCCACGGGCACGGCGATCGAGCCCGTCTCGGTCGTCGCGACGTCGGCGAGGTGGTCGACGGCCGGCAGCACCCGCCACACCGCGAAGGCCGCGACGAGGCACGCGACGCCCAGCACCGCGAACGACGCGCGCCACCCGACCGCCTGGCCGAGCAGCGTCGACAGCGGCAGGCCCAGCACGAACGCGAGCGAGCCGCCGGCGCTCGTGATCGCGACCGCCCGCCCGATCTGCTCCTTCGGCACGAGGTAGGCGGCGTAGGCGCCCACCACCGTCCAGAAGACGCCGTGCGCGAGGCCGCCGACGATGCGCGTGGCGACGACCCACTCGTACGAGGGCACGACGGCGCCGGCGGCGGTGGCCGCGGCGAAGACGAGCAGCACGCCGATGACGAGCCGGTGCCGTGGCAGCCGCCGCGTGAGGCGGATGAGCGGGGTCGACGAGAGCACGACGGTGAAGGCGAAGACCGACACGAGCAGGCCGATCGCGCTCTCCGAGACGCCGAGGTCGCGGCTCATCGGCAGCACGAGGCCCATCGGCAGCATCTCGATGGAGATGTTCACGAAGATCGCGAGCGCGAGCACGAGCAGCGCCGCGAGCGGGAAGCGACCGGTCGTCTCGCCCCGGGCCGTGCTCTGCTCGCTCACGACCGGCAAGCCTACGCTGGGCGGATGCTGACCCTCGAGGCGATCGTCGCGCTGCCGCTGCGCTCCGCACGGGGGTGGCAGCCCGGCTACCCCGCCCCGGCCGTCGACGCGTGGCGAGCCCACGCGCTCGCCTTCGCGGCGCATCCGGAGTCCGACGCGCTCGCGGCCCGAGTGAGCGCCGCGCGCCTCGTAGACTCGACCGGGTGAGCGCGAACCACTGGATCCTGTCGTTCGTCTGCGACGACCGGCCCGGCATCGTGCACGCGATCACCGGCGCCATCGTCGACTGCGGCGGCAACATCACCGAGTCGCAGCAGTTCTCCTCGGCCGACACCGACCGCTTCTTCATGCGGCTGCAGGTCGAGGCCGAGGCCGAGCGGGCCGACTTCGAGGCGCGGCTCGCGCCGGTCGTCGAGCGCTACGGCATGCAGTGGCAGCTCGACGACGTCGGCCGGCCGCTGAAGACGCTCGTGCTCGCGTCGAAGGCCGCGCACTGCCTCAACGACATGCTCTTCCGGCAGCGCGCCGGCCAGCTCTCGGTCGAGATCCCGCTCGTGCTCGCGAACCACCCCGACCTCGGCTCGCTCGCCGCGTTCTACGGGGTGCCGTTCGAGCACGCGCCGGTCGTCGACGCCGAGTCGAAGGCCGCGTTCGAGCGCCGCATCCTCGAGGTGGTCGAGCGCGAGGGCATCGAGCTGGTCGTGCTCGCCCGCTACATGCAGATCCTCTCCCCCGAGCTGTGCGCGGCGCTCGAGGGGCGCCTGATCAACATCCACCACTCGTTCCTGCCCGGCTTCAAGGGCGCGAGCCCCTACCGGCAGGCGCACGCGCGCGGCGTGAAGCTCATCGGCGCGACGGCGCACTTCGTCACGAGCGACCTCGACGAGGGCCCGATCATCGAGCAGAACGTCGAGCGCGTCGACCACGCCCAGTCGCCCGCGCAGCTCGTCGCGATCGGGCAGGACGTCGAGTCGCGCACCCTGTCGCGCGCCGTGCAGTGGTTCGCCGAGGACCGCGTGCTGCTCGACGGGCAGCGCACCATCATCTTCCGCTAGCCGCGCGCATCCGTCATCGGATGTTCATCGGCGGGTCTGGTCCCGCGTCACACCCTCCGGCTAGGTTCAGGAGCGTCCCTGCACCTCGACGGAGAGATCCATGCGCGCACGCACCCTGCTCGGCACCGGAACGGTCGCCGCGCTCGCCCTCACGGGCATCGTCACCGCCCCGGCACACGCCGCCGGCCACCCGGTGATCAACGAGTTCTCTGCCAACATCACCGGCACAGACATCGAGTACATCGAGATCCTGGCCGACCCCGGCACCGACGTCAGCGGCCACTCGCTGCTCGTCGTCAAGGGCGACACGGGCACGCAGCAGGGCCTGGTGCTGCAGTCCAACCCGGCGCCGGCGCTCGACGCCGACGGCCGCGGCACGCTGCAGTACCCGGTGAACGGCATCCAGAACGGCTCGGTCTCGCTGCTGCTCGTCGACGGCACCGCCGCGGTGGGCTCGAGCGTCGACGCCGACCTCGACGGCACGATCGACGCGGGCGTCGCCTTCACGGTCGTCGACGCGATCGCGCTGCTCGACGGCGGCTCGGGCGACCTCGGCTGGGGCACGGCGCTCGCGCCGTCCTTCGACGGCGGCTCGTTCACGGTCGGCGGCGCGAGCCGGGTGCCCGACGGCGTCGACACGGATGCGCCGTCCGACTGGGTGCGCAACGACTACGACGGCGCGGGGCTCGCGGGCTACACGGGCACCATCTCGGCCGGCGAGGCCTACAACACCCCGGGCGCGGCGAACGAGGTCTTCGAGGCCGAGGAGCCGCCGGTCGAGCTGACCTGCGAGGCCGACGCGACCGCGATCGGCGCCGTGCAGGGCGCCGGCGACTCGACCCCCGTCGAGGGCACGACGGTGACCGTGCGCGGCACGGTCACGGGCGACTGGCAGAGCGGCGGCTTCAACGGCTTCACGCTGCAGGACGCCGGCGACGGCGACGCGGCCACGAGCGACGGCATCTTCGTCTACGCCCCCTCCTCCCCCGACGTCGCCGCGGGCGACCTCGTGCAGGTGACGGGCACCGCCGCCGAGCACTACGGCATGACGCAGGTCTCGAACGCCTCGGTGCTCGACTGCGGCGACGGCGCGCTGCCCGCGCCCGTCGAGCTGACGCTGCCGGTGGCCGACCACGAGCCGACCGAGAGCATGCTCGTCACGCTGCCCCAGACGCTGTCGATCCTCGAGTACTACAGCTACGGCCGCTACGGCCAGGTCGTCGTGGGCACCGAGCGCCAGATGCAGCCGACCGCGGTCGCCGACCCCGGCTCCGCCGAGGCGGCCGCGATCGCCGCGACCAACGCGGCGAACCGCATCACGATCGACGACGGCCGCTCGACGCAGAACCCCGACCCGGCCATCCACCCCGGCAACCTCGCCGAGTTCACGCTCGAGAACGACTTCCGCGGCGGCGACACGATCACCGGCATCACGGGCGTGCTCGACTGGCGCTTCGACACCTGGGCGATCCAGCCGACCGCGGCGGGCACCTACGCCGAGGTGAACAGCCGCGAGGCGTCGCCCGAGATCGCGGGCGCCACGCTCGAGGTCGCGTCGTTCAACGTGCTGAACTACTTCACGACGCTCGGCAGCCGCGGCGCGCAGACCGCTGAGGAGCTCGCGCGTCAGGAGGCGAAGATCGTCGCCGCCATCACCGAGCTCGACTCGGCGGTCGTCGGCCTGCTCGAGATCGAGAACAACGACGGGGCCGCGCTCGACGCGCTCGTCGCGGCGCTCAACGAGGCGGCCGGCCCGAACGCCGACGGCTCGGCGCGCTGGGCGGGCATCGACACCGGCACGCTCGGCACCGACGAGATCACGACGGCGATCATCTACCAGCCGGCGCTCGTCAGCCCCGAGGGCGCCCACGCCGTGCTCGACTCGAGCGTCGACCCCCGGTTCGACACGACGAAGAACCGGCCCGCGCTCGCGCAGTCGTTCCGCGACCTCGCGACCGACCGCATCCTCACCGTCGCGGTCAACCACCTGAAGTCGAAGGGCTCCGCGTGCGAGGGCGACACCGGTGAGCCGGAGCAGGGCAACTGCAACGACGTGCGCACGGCCGCGGCCGAGGCGCTCGCCGACTGGCTCGCGACCGGCCCGACGGGCGTCGAGTCCGACGGCTCGCTCATCATCGGCGACTTGAACTCGTACGACCACGAGGACCCGATCGCGGCGCTCGCGGCGGCCGGCTGGACCGACCTGCTCGCGCAGTTCCAGGGCGAGGAGGAGTACACCTACGTGTTCGACGGCCAGCTCGGCTACCTCGACTACGGCCTCGCCGACGCCGAGATGCTGCCGTACGTGGTGGGCGCCGACGCGTGGCACGCGAACGCCGACGAGACGAGCCTCATCGACTACTCGATGCAGTTCAAGCAGGCGGCGCAGGATGCGCTCTTCGCGCCCGACCCCTACCGCGCGAGCGACCACGACGCCGTCGTGATCGGCCTCGCGTTCCCCGAGGACGAGCCCGAGGAGCCCGGCACGGGCGGCCACCCGGTGTTCGGCGACGCCCACCCGGTGCACGGCGACGACCACCCTGGCCAGGGCTTCGGCAAGGGCAAGGGCCCGGGCGCGCCGCGCGCGGTGTGACCGACGGGGCGACGGACTGACGTCCTGACGCGGAGGGGCTCGGCTGCGGCCGGGCCCCTTCGCCGTGCCCGGCAGTTCGCAGCCCGCACTCCGCAGCCCGACTCCCCTCGACCGGCGCTCCTACGCGAAGTCGCGCGACCGCGGGCTCGGCACATCGAAGCGGTCGAGCCGATCGGCCAGCACCGCGATGACGCCCTCCGGTGTGCGCTGCAGCATGCCGCGCACGACGAGCGCGGGCGAGTGTCGCGCCACCTGCCGCGAGTGCGCCCACAGGCCCTTCGAGACGATCACGTTGAGCATGCCCGTCTCGTCCTCCAGGTTCATGAAGGTGACGCCCTGCGCCGTGCGCGGCCGCTGGCGGTGCGTGACGATGCCGGCCGCCTGCACCCGCCTGCCCGGCTCCGCCTCGGCGAGCGACGCGATCGGCAGCACCCCGCGCGCCTCGAGCATCGCCCGCGCGTGCCGCACCGGGTGGTCGTCGGTGGCGACGCCCGTCGACCAGACGTCGAGCGCCACCTGCTCCTCGGCCGACAGCAGCGGCAGCAGCGGCACCTCGAGCGTCACCTGCGTGCCCTCGAGCTGATCCTCGCGCTCCGTCGACGCCGGGCCCGCGAGCCACAGCCCCTCGCGGCGTCCGACCCCCAGCCCCTCGAGGGCACCGGCGGTCGCGAGCGCCTCGAGCTCGCCGCGGTCGAGCGACGCGCGCCGGGCGAGGTCGTGGATGCCCTCGAGCGGACGCTCCTCGCGCGCCGCCACGATGCGCTCGGCGGCGGCGCGGCCGACGCCCGCGACGCTCGACAGGCCCATGCGCACGGCCAGGCCCGCGTCGCGCCGGTGCCGCTCGCGCATCCGCCTCGACTCGGTCGCCGCGGGCGGCACCGGCGGCTGCTCGCGCGCGAGGCACGCGTCGTCGCCCGGGCGGCGCTCGCCGTGCGGCTCGAGGCCCGCGTCGACGCCCGAGCGCACCGCATCCGGCCGCAGCGTCTCGACGCCGTGCCGCGCGGCGTCGGCGACGAGCGACGCCGACGACCAGAAGCCCATCGGCTGGCTGCGCAGCAGCCCCGCGAGGAACGCTGCCGGGTAGTGCAGCTTCAGCCACGACGACGCGTAGACGAGCTTCGCGAACGCGAGCGAGTGCGACTCGGCGAAGCCGAAGCCCGCGAACGCCTCGATCTTGCGGTAGATCGTCTCGCCCACCTCCTGCGAGATGCCGTTCGCGGCCATGCCCTCGAACAGCTTCGCCTTCAGCGCCTCGATCCGCTCGCGCGACCGCTTCGAGCCGATCGCGCGCCGCAGCTGGTCGGCCTCGCCGGCGTCGAAGCCGCCCACCGCGACCGACATCTGCATGAGCTGCTCCTGGAACAGCGGCACCCCGAGCGTGCGCTCGAGCACCGGCACCAGCAGCGGGTGCGCGTACGTGATCGGCTCGGCCCCCACCCGCCGGCGCAGGTACGGGTGCACCGCGTCGCCCTGGATGGGGCCGGGGCGGATGAGCGCGATCTCGACCACCAGGTCGTAGAAGCAGCGCGGCTTCAGGCGAGGGAGGGTGGCCATCTGCGCGCGCGACTCGACCTGGAACACGCCCACCGCATCCCCCTCGCAGAGCATGTCGTAGACGCCCGCCTCCTCGGCGGGCATGCTCGCGAGCGACCATGACTCCCCCGTGTGCTCGGCCGCGAGCGCCAGCGTGTGCGAGAGGGCGCCGAGCATGCCCAGGCCCAGCAGGTCGAACTTCACCAGGCCCATCCACTCGCAGTCGTCCTTGTCCCACTGCAGCACGGTGCGGTTCGGCATGCGCGCCGGCTCGATCGGGCAGACCGAGCCGACCGGCTCCTCGGTGAGCACCATGCCGCCGGAGTGGATGCCGAGGTGCCGCGGGGCGTGCAGGAACTCGCCCGCGAGCGACACGACGGGCTCGGGGATGGTGTCGACGTCGACCTTCGAGTACGACTCGACCGACTTCGACCAGGCGTTCTGCTGGCCGACGGCGTAGCCGAGCGCCTTCGCCGCGTCGCGCACCGCCGACTTCGGCCGGTACGTGATGACGTTGGCGACCTGCGCGGCGTTGCGGCGGCCGTAGCGCTCGTAGACGTGCTGGATGACCTCCTCGCGGCGGCCGGCGTCGAAGTCGATGTCGATGTCGGGCTCCTCCTCGCGCATCATCGAGATGAAGCGCTCGAACGGCAGCCGGTAGCGGATCGGGTCGACGGCGGTGATGCCGAGGATGAAGCAGACGGCGCTCGCGACGGCGCTGCCGCGGCCCTGGCAGAGGATGCCCTGCGCGTGCGCGAACTCGGCGATCTCGAAGACGATGAGGAAGTAGCCGACGAAGCCCTTCTGCTCGATGAGGCCCAGCTCGTGCTCGAGCCGGGCGGCGACCTCGGCGCTCGGGCGCCCGTCGACGGTGTCGTAGACGCGCGGCAGCCGCTCGGCGACGAGCTCGCGCAGCCAGCTCATCGGGGTGTGGTCGCCGGGCGCGTCGATGACGGGCAGGCGGGGGGATGCGGCGCGCAGGTCGAAGGCGAGGGCCCGGCCGAGCGCGGCCGCGGTGCCGACCGCGCCGGGGAACGCCCGGAAGCGGCGCGCCATCACGCTGCCGGCGCGCAGCGACGGCACGCCGCCCGCGGGCAGCCACGCGTCGAGCTCGTCGATCGAGCGGCGGGCGCGCACCGCGGCGACGGCATCGCCGAGCCGCTGCCGGGCGGGGCTCGCGATGTGCGCGTTGGTGGTCGCGACCACGGGCAGGCGGCGCTGCTCGGCGAGCTGCGCGAGCACCCGGTTGCGCTCGAAGTCGCGGGGGTCGCCGATGTCGCTCAGCTCGACCGCGACCCGGTCCGGGCCGAACAGCGACGTGAGCCGGTCGAGCTCGCGGCCCGCGGCATCCGCCCCGTCGGCACCGGCGCCGTGCCGCTCGAGCGCCTGCCGCACGCCGCCCTTGCGGCAGCCCGAGAGGATGAGCCACTCGCCCCGTGCGGTCTCGGCGAGCCGCTCGAGCTCGAAGATGGGCCTGCCCTTCTCGCCCGGGCCGTGCAGGTCGGTGGCGAGGTAGCCGTCGGTGAGGGCGGTGGCGAGCGCCGTGTACCCGGCCGGACCGGTCGCGAGCGCCACGAGGTGCGAGCCGTCGGGGTCGGGCACGCCCTGCTGCGGCGCCTCGAGGCCGAGCGTGAACTCGGTGCCGAAGACGGTCGGCAGGCCCGCCTCGGCGGCGGCCTCGGCGAAGCGCACGGCACCGTAGAGGCCGTCGTGGTCGACGAGCGCGAGCGCCTCGAGGCCGAGCCTGCGCGCCTCGTTCACGAGCTCGGCAGGGCTCGAGGCGCCGTCGAGGAACGAGTAGTGCGAGTGCGCGTGCAGCTCGGCGTACGGGGTCGCGGCGCCGGGCGCGGGCACGCGGATGCGCTCGCGGCGCGCGTCGTCGAGCTCGGCCGGGTGGGCGACCTTGCCGGCGCCGACGTCGCGGTCGGAGAGGATGCCCTCGAGCTCGCGCCAGGGCATCGCGGGGTTGTTCCAGCCGGCCATCGGTCACCTCCCCCGCTCATCCGCCGGTCGAGCCGCCCGCGCAGCGGTCGAGTCGAGGCCACCCGCCCGGCCCCAGGCGCCGTTCGTCGACCGGCTCCGTGTGCGCCCGACCGGATAGTCCGGTCGAGCGCGCACAGGACCGGTTGACGGACGAGCGCGGCCGGCCGGCAGCGCGACGTCACGCATAGCGGCCCTCCGCGAGCCAGGCGCCGTCGGCCTGCAGCAGCACCCACGCCTCCCCCTCGCCGTCGAGGATCTGCACGCGGTGCACGACGTCGCCGAGGTTGCGGCGGCGGATGGGCCACGGCCCGGCCCAGGCGACGACGCGGCGGCGGGGCGCGGCGGGCGGGGAGAACGCCGCGGGCGCCCCCTCGCGCACGTCGAGCGCCGCCGCCTCGACCGGCGCGCCCGCCGCATCGAGCAGCCGCACCGGCAGCGGCGGCCGGAACACGACCGCCGGCCGGGGCGGCGGCAGCGCGCCGGGCCACGGGCCGGCCGCCTGCGCGGGCGCCGCGTCGCCCCAGGGCGTGAGCACGCCGCGCTCGGCGAGCAGCCGGCCGCCGCCGGGGGTCGCGGTGAGCACCGCCTCGCGGCCGAGCATGCCCTGCAGCCGCTCGAGCGCGTGCTTCGTGCGGTCGTCGATGTCGCCGCCGCCCCACAGCCCCGGCATGTGCTCGGCGTCGGCGTCGAGCCGCTCGGGCAGCGCCTGCACCTCGACGAGCGCCGAGCCGAGGTCGCCCTCGGTCAGCTGCCAGCGCATGCGGTCGACGATGTCGCCCGCGCGCAGGAAGCCGGGCTGCCGCCACAGCCGCTCGCTGACGCGGCCCTCCTCGCCGCGCAGCACGATGCGGATCTCGCTGCACACGAGCCGCTGCTCGGCCAGCTGCCGCACGAAGCGCTCGACCGGCTCGCGCACGGCGAGCGCGAGCTCCTGCACGCCCTCGATGCCCGGCTCGAACACGAGCCGCAGCGCCCGCTCCTCGCCGAGCCCGCTGTCGTCGACGCGGCGGTCGTCGCCGCCGCGGGCGCGGGTGAGGGCGACGAGCCCCGCCTCGCCGAACCGGTCGCGCACGCTGTCGTCGGGCAGCTGCGCGAAGCCGCCGAGCGTGTGCACGCCGAGCCGGTGCAGCATGCCGGGCAGCTCGTCGTCGCCGAGCACGCCCACCGGCAGCGGGCCGAGGAAGTCGCGGCTGCGCCCCGCCGGCACGATCGTCTCGCGGCCCAGCTGCGCGGCGAGCTCTGCCGTGAAGCGGTCGTCGGCGACGCCGAAGCTCGCCGAGAGCCCGAGCGGGTCGAGTGCGCCGCGCACCGCCTCGAGCGCCCGCGACTCCGACCCGTAGAACCGGCTGGCCCCCCGCATCCGGAACGCCAGGGCGCCGTCGCCGATCGGCTGGGCCGCCGGCACGACGGCGAGCACCGCGCGCACCACCCGCTCGAACGCGAGCGCCTCGCCCACCGGGTCGGCGGGGGCGAGCGCGAGCATGGGCGACGCGGCCTGCGCGTCGCGCACCCGCATGCCGACCCGCACGCCGTCGGCGCGGGCTTGCTCGTCGCACGCGACGAGGCGCAGCGCGTGCACGATCGCGCCCGGCGCGCCCTGCTCGCCGCCGGCGGGCAGCGCGCCTGTCTGGCGCGCGACGACAACCGGCCAGTCGGGCACCCGCAGCACGCCCACGCGACCGCCGCCCACCCGCGCGCGGGGCGGGGCGCTGCTGCTGGTCGTCTCGGCTGCCACACCCCATGATCGAACAGACGTTCGAATGCCGTCAAGCAGATGCGGCGTGTCGATCGGGGCGGATCCGACCGGTCGGCGCGGACCCTCAGGCTGCGGGCTGGTGCTCCGCGAGCGCCGCTCCCAGGGCGAGGTCGGGCTCGGGCGCGAGCTCGGGCCCCGCGAGCCCGCCGCCGATGGGGATGCGCGCGAGCCGCGGCGCTCCGCCCGACGACGCCTCGACGAGCAGGCTGCCCCCGGCGATCCTGCCGTCGCCGTCGGCGAGCCCCTCCCACTCGGCGCGCAGCGACCGCACGACGGTCGCGGCGTTGGGCCACGGGCCGGCGACCAGCAGCGTCGAGGACGCCTGGCGCAGCCGCGCCGCGATGCGGGCCGCGTCGGTGTGGGTCACGCGGCCGGGCGAGGCGGCGAGCACGACCGGCATCGCCTCGGCGAGGCTCGCGACCACGTCGAGCCAGGCCCGGCCAGGATGCGGCACGAGCGCGATGCGCTCGATCGGCACGCCCAGGTCGCGGGCGGCCTCGACGCCCAGGTCGGGCATCCCCACGATCGCGCCCCACGCGCCGGCCGGCATCGCCGCGCCCAGGCAGGCGAGGGCGAGGCTGCGCGACTCGATGCTGTGCGCGGCGCCGGGCCTGAGCGCGCGCACGACCTCCGCGAGCCCCACCGCGGCCGGCTCGACCGGGGCGGGCTCGACCTGCAGGGAGGCCGCCTGCTGCATGCCGCGCAGCCGCTCGCGCAGCGCCTCGACCGTCGCCGTGCGGTCCGCCCCCGTGCGGCGCTCGAGCCTCGTCGATGCCATCCCCATCCCTCCATTCTCGAACACACGTTCGAACGGGTCAACCGGCGGCGGCGTGTCGACGATCGGCCCGCGTGGGATGATCGAGCCACCCCGCCCGCTGCGGGGGCGACCGCGACGAGGAGGCCAGATGGCGACCGACGCCGATGCCCGAAGCGTCGCACCGACCGCTGACTCGGCCACTCGCGGCCCGATCCTCTGCGTCACCACCAACCCCGCGATCGACATCACGTACACGATCGACGAGCTGCGACCGGGCGTCAGCCACCGCGTGCCCACGGGCCTCGCCCGCGCCGGCGGCAAGGGCGTCAACGTCGCGCGCGTGCTGCACCAGCAGCACGAGGACGCCATGGTCATCGCCCCGATCGGCGGGCCGGTGCAGGCGATCTTCGTGCACGACCTCGACCGCTCGGGCATCCGCCACCGGCTCGTCGAGGTCGACGCGCCCACCCGCCGCACCACCGCGATCGTCACGCCCGCCGGCACCACCAACCTCAACGAGACGGGCGAGGCGGTCGACGCGCGCGGCTGGGAGCAGCTGCTCGACATCATGCGCGAAGAGGCGCCCGGCGCCCGCGCGGTCGCCTCCTCGGGCTCACTGCCGCCCGACACGCCCGCGCACCTGTGCGCCAGCATCGTCGAGATCGCCGTCGCTGCCGGCACGCCCGTGATCGTCGACGTCGGCGGCGAGCAGCTGCGCCACGCGGTCGCCGCGGGCGCCACCGCCGTCAAGCCCAACCGGCACGAGCTCTTCGACGCCATGGGTGGCGCCGACCCGCTCGACGCCGCCCGCAGGCTCGCCGCCCTCGGCACCGGCACCGTCTTCGCGTCGCTCGACGTCGAGGGGATGCTCGCGGTGCTGCCCGACGGACGGGCCTGGCACGCGCGCATCCACCAGGTGCTCGACGGCAACCCGACCGGCGCGGGCGACGCCGCCGTCGCCGCGCTCGCGCAGGCGATCCCCGAGGGCGCGACCCTCGAGGAGCAGCTGGCGCGGGCCACCGCGTGGTCGGCCTCGGCCGTGCTGGCGGCCCAGGCGGGCACGATCGCCGACCCGCGCGAGCTCGCTCGGCACATCCGCATCACGCCCATCGGCTGACGCCGAACGTTCATCCCCAGGCCCCTGGGCATCCGTGGGCGCGCTGGTACGGTGTGCGCATGGAGAACCTGCGCCTCGAAGAGCTGAACGCGGCCAACATCGTCGCCGCCAACGGCATGACGCTCAAGCGGGGCCAGGAGGCCTTCCTCGCCGGCAACGCGCGGCTCGAGGAGTTCGTCAACACGCAGAGCGCCTGGCAGCGCGTGATCTTCGACGGCGACGACCCGGTCGCGTTCGTGATGGCGAACTTCGACCCCGAGGTCGACCGCGAGGAGTACCGCTCGAGCATCCTGCGCATGTACGTCGCAGGCGACGCGCAGCGCAAGGGCGTCGGCAGCTTCACCGTCGACCAGGTGTGCGAGGAGGCGCGCCGGCTCGGCTTCGACAGCGTCTACGCCGTCTGGGAGGAGGGCGACCTCGGCCCCGGCAAGTTCTTCGAGGCCGTCGGCTTCGAGGTGATCGGCGAGAACGAGTACGGCGAGGCCATCGGCCGCAAGAGCCTCTGACGCGCCGAGCGCCGAGCGGGAGCCTGCAGTGCCAGCGGGTCGCACCGCGCGCCGCCTGACGGCAGCCGTCGCCACCGCCGCCGTCCTCGCGGTCGCCGGCTGCGCATCCGCCGCCCCCGAGCGCCGCGACACGGGGCTCGCGATGTTCCAGTGGACGTGGGACGCGATCGCCGCCGAGTGCCCCGCGCTCGGCGAGGCGGGCGTCGCCTGGGTGCTGACGTCGCCGCCGCAGGAGCACGTCGACGGCGCGACCGCCGGCCTCGCGGGTGCCGACGGCTCCGAGTGGTGGTGGTCGTACCAGCCGGTCTCGTACGCCGTCGAGTCGCGGCTCGGCACGCGCGACGAGTTCGCCGCGATGACGGCCGCGTGCGCCGAGGCGGGCGTCGACGTCTACGCGGATGCGGTGGTCAACCACATGGCGGGCGTCGAGTCGGGCACGGGCTGGGCGGGCACCGACTTCACCCACTACGCGTATCCCGGGCTCTACGCGCCCGACGACTTCCACGACTGCGACCGCACGCCCGACGACGACATCGACGCGTACCGCGAGCCGTTCGTGATCCAGCACTGCGAGCTCGAGAACCTCGCCGACCTCGCGACCGAGTCCGAGCGGGTGCGCGCGGCCATCGGCGCCTACCTCGACGACCTGCTCGCGCTCGGCGTGACGGGCTTCCGCATCGACGCGGCGAAGCACATCGACCCCGACGACGTGGCCGCGATCGTGGCGGCGCTCCCCAAGGGCACGCCCGTCATCAGCGAGGTGATCCGCGGCACGGGCGAGCCGGTGCAGCCCGAGCAGTACACGGCCTCCTCGACCGTGTGGGAGTTCGGATGGGCCGACCGGGTCGGCGCGTTCGTGCGCTCGGGTGCCGCGCGGGCGCTCGCCGACCTCTCCCCCGAGGCCTACGGGCTGCTCGACGAGCAGGCGCGCACCTTCGTCGCGAACCACGACACCGAGCGCAACGGCTCGACGCTCGCCTACCGCGACGGCGGCGCGTTCGCGGCGGCGACCGCGGTGATGCTCGCGAGCGACTACGGGCCGCCGACGCTCTACTCGGGCTACGCCTTCAGCGACCGCGACGCGGGGCCCGCGCTCGAGGCCGACGGCTCGGTGACGGATGCGTCGTGCACGGGCGACGAGACCGCCGACGCCGAGTGGGCCGACGGCGCGTGGGTGTGCCAGCACCGCTGGCCCGGCACGCTCGAGCTCGTCGCGTGGCGCACGCGGGTCGTGGATGCGCCGGTGACGGCGACCGAGCCCATGGGCACCACGCTCGCGCAGCTGCGCGGCGAGACGGCGGCGTTCGCCGTGCAGCTCGACGACGAGCCGACGACCGTCGAGGTGCCGGTCGAGCTGCCCGACGGCCGCTACTGCGACGTCGTGGTGCCCGACTGCGCATCCGTCGTCGAGGTCGTCGACGGTGTCGCAGCCCTCGAGCTGGGCCCGTGGCAGGCGGTCGCGCTCGACCGCTTCACGCGGCCGTAACCCTCCGGCCGCCGCTGGCCGAGGAGCCGGCAGCCGCCCTCTCCGCTGGTCGAGGAGCCCGCGGCCACCCCTTCCGCTGGTCGAGGAGCCCGCGGCCGCAGGCCGCGGGCGTCTCGAGACCACCCCGCGTCGTGCAGCAACGGGGTGGTCTCGACTCGCCGGCCTCCGGCCGGCGGCTCGACCAGCGACGGGAGGCCGGCGGCTCGACCAGCGGGGAGGGGGCTAGACCAGCGACTCCCGCCACGCGCGGTGCAGCGACGCGAACTTGCCGCCCGCCTCGATCAGCTCGTCGGGCGAGCCGTCCTCGATGATGCGGCCGTGCTCCATCACGAGCACCCGGTCGGCGATCGCGACCGTCGACAGGCGGTGCGCGATGATGATCGCCGTGCGGTCGGCGAGCAGGGTCGTGAGGCCCTCCTGCACGAGCCGCTCCGAGGGGATGTCGAGCGAGGCGGTCGCCTCGTCGAGGATGAGCACCCGCGGGTCGGCGAGGAACGCGCGCGCGAACGACAGCAGCTGCCGCTGCCCCGCGCTCACGCGCCCGCCGCGCTTGTTCACGTCGGTGTCGTAGCCGTCGGGCAGCACCTCGATGAACTCGTGCGCGCCCACCGCGCGGGCGGCCGCCTCGATCTCGTCGTCGCTCGCGCCGGGCTTGCCGAGCGCGATGTTGTCGGCGACGGTGCCCGAGAACAGGTACGCCTCCTGCGTCACCATCACGACCGCGCGCCGCAGGTCGTCGTTCGACAGCTCGCGCAGGTCGACGCCGTCGAGCTTGACGCTGCCCGCCGTCGGGTCGTAGAACCGCGAGACGAGCTTCGCGAGCGTCGACTTGCCGGCGCCGGTCGTGCCGACGAGCGCGATCGTCTGGCCCGAGGGGATGTGCAGGTCGAAGTCGGGCAGCACGACCTTGCCGCTGCCGTACGAGAACTCGACGCGGTCGAAGTCGATCTGGCCTCGCGAGGCGGGCAGCGCCTGCGCGGCGACCGGCTCCTTGACCGTCGGCTCCTCCTCGAGCACGCCCGAGATCTTCTCGAGCGCGGCCGAGGCCGACTGGTAGCCGTTGAAGAACATGCCGATGCCCTGGATGGGCTGGAAGAAGTTGCGGGCGTAGAGCGCGATCGCGAGCAGCGCGCCGATCTGCAGCGACCCATCCACGACCCGCAGGCCGCCGACGAGCACGAGCGTCGCGACGGTGATCGCGCCGATCGCCATGATGCCCGGCTCGTAGATGCCGAAGATGTTGATGGTGCGGAAGTTCGCGTCGCGGTAGTCGTCGACCCGCTCGTCGAAGTCGCGCTGGTTGGCGGGCTCCTTGCGGAACGCCTTCACGGCGCGGATGCCGGTCATCGTCTCGACGAAGTGCACGATCATGCGCGCGCTCGTCGTGCGCGTCTCGCGGAACAGCACCGTCGAGCGCACCTGGAACCAGCGCGTGAGGATGATCGCCGGGATGAGCGCGATGCCGATGATGAGGCCCGACAGCGGGTCGAGGATCGCCATCGCGATGCCCGTGAACGACATGAACAGCACGCCGCGCACGAGCTCGTTGAGGCCCTGGTCGAGCAGGTCGCGGATCGACTCCAGGTCGCTCGTCTGGCGCGCGATGATGCGGCCCGACGTGTAGGACTCGTGGAACTCGAGGCTCAGGCGCTGCGCGTGGTCGAAGAGCCGGCGGCGCAGCTCGAACAGCACCGTCTGGCTGATGCGCGCGATGCTCACCGTGTAGACGTACATGAGCACGCCGCCGAGGATCGCCGCGACGATGTAGGCGAGCGTCGCCGCCCACAGCGGCATCCAGTCGGCGCGCTCGACGATCGCCGGCAGGCCGTGGTCGATGCCGTACGCGATGAGCATGGGCCCGGCGATGTTCGCGGCGACCGCGATCACCACCAGGATCATCGTCACGACGACGCGGCCGATGTGCGGCCGCAGCAGCGCGCCGAGCAGCTTCCGCGAGCGCGCTCGGATGGCCTTCGACTCGGCCTTCGTGTAGTCGGTGCGGTCCTCGCCCGCGACGCCCTGGACGGTCATCGGGACACCTCCTCGGTCTGTGCGTCGAGACCGTCGAGGTCGTCGAGGTCGACGCGCTGCATCGAGCCGGTGACGGCCTCGATGCTGGTCCTGTCGCGCTCGGCCTCCTCGAGGCTCGAGATCACGTAGCGGTAGTGCTCGCTGCGCGCGAGCAGCTCGGAGTGGGTGCCGACGTCATCGATCCGGCCGTCGCGCATGAGCGCCACCCGGTCGGCGAGCTGCACCGTGCTCGGGCGGTGCGCGACGATCAGCGCCGTCGTGCGCTCGAGCACGTGCCGCAGCGCCGCCTCGACCTGCGCCTCCGTCTCGACGTCGAGCGCCGAGAGCGGGTCGTCGAGCACGAGCACCGCGGGGTCGGCGGCGACCGCGCGGGCGAGCGCGAGGCGCTGCCGCTGGCCGCCGGAGAGCGAGAGGCCCTCCTCGCCGATCTGCGTGTCGAGGCCGTCCGGCAGGTCGCGCGCGAAGTCGGCCTGCGCGATCGCGAGCGCGCGGTCGAGGGCCTCCTCCGACGCATCCGGGGCGCCCATGAGCACGTTCTCGCGCACCGAGGCCGAGAAGAGCGTGGCGTCCTCGAAGGCCATCGCGACGTGCGTGCGCAGCTCCTGGAGCGACAGGTCGCGCACGTCGACGCCGTCGAGCAGCACGCGGCCGCCCGTGACGTCGTACAGGCGCGCGGGCAGCGCGGTGAGCGTCGTCTTGCCGGAGCCGGTGACGCCGATGAGCGCCATCGTCTCGCCCGGCTCGAGCACGAGGCTCGCGCCGTCGACGAGGTCGCGCTCGTGCGGCTGCGCGTCCTGGTAGCGGAAGTGCACGTCGTCGAACACGAGCCGCCCCTTCGGCGCCGGGATCGTCGTCGGCCGCTCGGGGTCGACGATCGTGTTCTCGGCGTCGAGGATCTCGTGGAAGCGGCGCGAGGCGTTCGACGCGTCGATGAGGAACGCGAAGAGGAACCCGATCGACTCGATCGGCCAGTTCAGCACCATCGCGACGGCGAAGAACGCGAAGAGCGTGCCGACGGAGATCTGGTCGCTCGCGGCCAGCCAGACGCCCAGGAAGAGGCAGACGGCGTACGAGATGTACGGCACGATCGTCAGCCACATCCACAGGTACCCGTCCATGCGGGCCTTGTCGATCTCGGTCTCGCGCAGCGTCGACGCCTGGTCGGTGAAGCCCTCGAGCGCGTGGCGGCCGCGGCCGAAGGCCTTCAGCACGCGGATGCCGTGGATCGACTGCTCGACGGTCGTGGCGAGGTCGCCCGCCTGGTCTTGCGCGGCGCGCGAGACGACGAAGTAGCGGCGCTCGAAGCGCAGCGCCACGAACACGACCGGCGCCGAGAGCACGACGAAGACGGATGCGAGCAGCGGGCTCCAGAAGAACAGGATGACGATGCCCACGACGAGCGTGATCGCGTTCACGACCAGCAGCGGCGCGCCGAAGGCGCTGAAGCGGCGGATCATGCCGAGGTCCTGCACGGCGCGGCTGAGCAGCTGGCCGGACTGCCAGCGGTCGTGGAAGGCGACCGGCAGCGCCTGCAGCTTCGCGTAGAGGGTGCGGCGCATCGACGCCTCGACCTGCGTCGACGGCAGCGTCACGAGGAACCGGCGCATGTAGACGAAGAACGCCTCGCCGAGCGCGAGTGCCAGGATCGCGATCGCGACGGGCCACACGGCGGCGGAGTCGCGCTCGGCGAGCGGGCCGTCGACGAGCGCGCGCATCGCGATCGGGGTGGCGAGGCTCAGCAGCGCCGAGACGAGCGCGGCGGCGGTGCCCCAGAGCAGCCGCGGCAGCACCGGGCGCAGGAACGGCAGCAGGCGCGCGAGCGCGGGCAGGTGCCCGGCGACCTTCGTGGGAGTGGGATCGGGAGGCGTCGAGGACATGGGAGGGGATCCTTCGAGGTCGCCGACGTCGTGCATCGGCGATGGTGCGGTGCGACGGGTGGGTCGCGATGGCGGTGCTGCGTCGATCGTCGGCGGTGCCGCCGACACGACGGGGCGAGCGGTGCTCGCGGCGGGCGGGAGGCCCTGCTCGCTACCGGCGTCCGGCGGGGACGAGGCGGACGCGGAGGGCACGGCCGGCAGCGATCGGGGCGGTCGTCGTCGTGCTCATGGCATCCTCCAGGTCAGCCGCTCCCTGGTGGCGCGGACAGCCTTCGATTCTAAGCAGGCTCACAGCGCCGCGTCCAGCCCCCATCGGCGTTTCCCGATCACTTCCTCGAGCAGTCCTCACCGCGGTTCCCGACCCGATCGACCCGACACGACCCGGTGCACCGGGTCGCCCGGGGTGGAACGGGTCGGCGGAGCCTGGCTCACCCCAGCTGCGCGAGCAGCGCGTCGGCCTCGGCGGGCCGGCGCAGCAGCAGCACCGGCGGGGCCGACGCATCCGCGTGCCATCGGCGCATCCGCTCGCGCTTCGAGCGCCACGAGCGGAAGTGCCACACGATGATGGAGTCGCGCGCGAGGGCGAGGCGCAGGGTCTCGACGTTGCCGTTGCAGACGAGCTCGCCCGTGCGGATGCGGCGGGCCGTGCGGCGGATGAGCCGCGCGAGCGAGACGTGCCGGGGGTAGTCGAGCGCGACGATCGCGTCGACGCGCTCGAGCGCGACCGCGTTGTGCGGGCCGTAGACGGAGTCGAAGACGTACGCCTCGCGCTCGAGCAGCGGCAGCACGCGCCGGTCGCGCTCCTCCTGCGACGGCTCCCGCCAGCCCGGATCCCAGCACAGGTCGTCGACGAGCGTGACGGGGAGCCCGAGCCGCTCGCCGAGCCGCGTCGCCATGGTCGACTTGCCCGACCCGGTCGCGCCGAAGCACAGCAGGCGGCGCGCCCGCCGCACGTCGTCGATGGTCCCGGCGCTCACCCGGAGACCCTACACAGCCGCCCGGTCAATGCGCGAAGTGGCGCTCCCCCGTGAAGTACATCGTGATGCCCGCGGCGTTCGCGGCCGCGATGACCTCCTCGTCGCGCACCGACCCGCCCGGCTGCACGACCGCGGTCACGCCGGCGTCGAGCAGGATCTGCAGGCCGTCGGCGAACGGGAAGAAGGCGTCCGACGCGGCGACCGAGCCCGCGGCCCGCTCCCCCGCGCGCGTGACCGCGAGGCGGCACGAGTCGACCCGGTTGACCTGGCCCATGCCGACGCCGACGGAGGCGCCGCCCGAGGCGAGCAGGATCGCGTTCGACTTCACCGACCGCACCGCCCGCCACGCGAACTCCAGGTCGGTGAGCACCGCATCCGGCACGTGCGGTCCCGAGACGCGCCGCCACGTGTGCGACGAGAAGCCCTCGAAGGTGTCGGGCTGCTGCACGAGCACGCCGCCCGAGACCTGCCGCAGCTCGGAGCCCTCGCGCGCGTAGCCCTCGGGCAGGCGCAGCAGGCGGATGTTCTTCTTCTGCGTCAGCAGCTCGAGCGCCTCGGGCTCGAAGTCGGGCGCGACGACGACCTCGGTGAAGATGTCCTTGACCGTCTCGGCCATCGCGCGCGTGACCGGCCGGTTCGCGGCGATCACGCCGCCGAAGGCCGAGACCGGGTCGCACGCGTGGGCGCGCTCGTGCGCCGACGCGATCGGATCGTCGGCGCGCGGCGCGGCGATGGCGATGCCGCAGGGGTTCGCGTGCTTGATGATCGCGACCGCCGGCTCGGTGAAGTCGAAGGCGGCGCGCAGCGCGGCGTCGGCGTCGACGTAGTTGTTGAACGACATCGGCTTGCCGTGCAGCAGCTCGGCCTGCGTGATGCCGCGGCCGCCGGGCAGCGCGAAGATGCCCGCCTGCTGGTGGCTGTTCTCGCCGTAGCGCAGGCCGGCGACGAGCGTCGCCCGGCCGACGGCCTGCAGCAGTCCCGTCGCGCTCGAGGTGTCGGGGGCGGATGCCTCGGCCGGCTCGGGCGCGCGGGTCGCCGCGGGCGAGGCGGCAGCGGGCGCCGCCTCCTGCACCGGCGCCGCGGCCGCATCGCCCGCCGCGGCAGCGGCCGGCTGCGCGGCGGCCGCCTCGTCGACCGGCTCGCCGGCGAACCAGCGCGCGACGGCGCGGTCGTAGGCGGCGGTGTGGGCGAAGGCGTCGCGGGCGAGCGCGCGGCGCTGCATGAGCGAGAGCCCGGTGGCGGCGGCCTTCGCGATGAGCGGGTAGATGCGCGGGTCGGTGACGATCGCGACGTTGGCGTGGTTCTTGGCCGAGGCGCGCACCATCGCCGGTCCGCCGATGTCGATCTGCTCGACGACGTCGGCGTCGGCGGCGCCCGAGCGCACGGTCTCGACGAACGGGTAGAGGTTCACGACGACGAGCTCGAACGGCGCGATGCCGAGCTCGGCCAGCTGCGCCTCGTGGTGCTCGAGCCGCAGGTCGGCGAGCAGGCCAGCGTGGATCGCGGGGTGCAGCGTCTTCACGCGCCCGTCGAGCGCCTCCTGGAACCCGGTGACCTCGGCCACCTCGGTGACGGCGAGGCCCGCGTCCGCGAGCATGCGCGCGGTCGAGCCGGTCGAGACGAGCTCGACGCCCGCGTCGGCCAGGGCGCGGCCGAGCTCGACGATGCCGGTCTTGTCGCTCACCGACAGCAGCGCCCGGCGGAAGGGCACCGCGTCGCGCTCGCGGTAGAGGCTCGGGTCGTGCTGGGGTCCGCTCACTGTGCTTCCTCTGGTCTCGGGTCGGGGTGCGTCGGTCGCTTGCGGCCGCGCTCGCTGCCGTGCTCGGCGAGGTCGCACGTGCCGTCGGCGATGTCGCCGATCACCTGTGCGAGCAGGTCGCGCTCGACGAGCTTGATGCGGTCGTGCAGCGAGTCCTGCGTGTCGCCCTGCAGCACGGGCACGCGCTGCTGGGCCAGGATCGGACCGGTGTCGACGCCGCTGTCGACGATGATGACGGATGCGCCGGTCTCGGTCGCGCCGGCCGCGAGCGCGTCGCGCACGCCGTGGGCGCCCGGGAACTCGGGCAGGAACGCGGGGTGCGTGTTGAGGATCGCCGGCTCGAAGCGGGCGACCGCGGCGGCCGACAGCAGCCGCATGAAGCCCGAGAGCACGATGACGTCGGGCTCGAACGCCGCCATCCGGTCGGCGATCCGCATCGACCACGCCTCGCGCGGCGGCTGGAACGGCTCGACGAAGGTGGGGATGCCTGCGGCGCGGGCGATCTCGAGGCCGCCGCACTCGCGGTCGGCGCCGACGGCGATGATCTCGGCGGGCACCCGCCCCGCGCGCGTGCGCTCGAGCAGATCCGCGAAGTTGGTGCCGCTGCCGGAGACGAGGACGACGAGGCGCAGCACGCGCTCCATCCTACGTCGCAGGACGATCCTGCTCGGGCGCGGGCTCCGGATGGGTCGGCTCGGCCCCGGCCGCGCGCTCGGCACGGGCGTCGGCGAGCGGCGCGATCGCCGCCGTCTCCTGTGCATCCGCGAGCGGCGCGATCACCGCGGTCTCCTGCTCGTCGGCGCTCGGCGCGACGACCGGCGCGTCGTCCGCCGACGCATCCGCCGCCGCATCCGCCGCCTCGCCCTCGCCCTCGCGCCCGTCGGCCGCATCCGCCGCCTCGTCCCGAGCGTCGGGCGCATCCGCCGCGCCGAAGCCGAGGAGGTCGCGCACCCGCGAGCCCTCGCGCTCGCCGGCGAGCGGCAGCGCGACGCCTGCGAGCGCCCCGGCGCCGCGGCCGCCCGCGGCCATGCCGACCAGCAGCCCGGCGCCCACCTCGAGCGCGCCCCACGCCGCGACGAGCACCGCGTCGGGCCCCGTCTCGGCGAGGCGGCCGGGACCCGCCGAGCCCGTGGCGAGCATGGCGGCGACGCCGAGCAGCGCCCCCGCGAGCACGCCGCCGCCCACGCCGGCGATCGCGAGCTCCCACCAGTGCACCGGGCGCTCGGCCGTGCCGGCGAGCATCGTCTGGCGCGCGAGCACCCCGACGAGCACGCCCGCGAGCACGGGCAGCGCGACCACCGCGAGCATCCAGGGCGCCGCCTCGGGGTCGATCGCGGCGAGGAGCGGGAGCGACGGCACCGGCCCCAGGTCGGTGCCGAGCGGCGAGATGCTCGAGCCGGTGCCGATCATGAAGCCCGGCCCGATCGCCCATGACGCGGCCCACACGACCGCGACGGGCAGGAGCGCCAGCTGCACGAGGAACAGCACGACGACCCCCACGTGCGAGACCTGCAGCGCCTCCATCAGCAGGATGCCGTCGGTGAAGCGCAGCACGAGGCCCGCCCCGAGCACGAGCGCGCCGACGCCGAGCACCCCGGCCGCCCCGCCGAGGCCCGACCGGATGGCGGTGCGGATGGCGCGCATCCACCCCTCCTCGATCGTGAGCCCGCCCGCGGCGGCGGCGAGCCAGTCGTGGCCGTGCACCGCGAGGACCGCGGCGAGCATGCCCGCGAGCGCGACGAGCGCGGGGTGGGCGAACGCCTGACCGAGGTTGGGCGCGGCGATGCCGTGCGTCGCCGTCGCCGCCGCACCGAGGCCCACGAGGCCCGTCGCGACGGCACCCGAAGCCACGGCGATGCCGGTCTCGATCAGCGGCAGCTCGGCGAGCCGGCGGCCGCTGCGCCAGTGGAGCCAGAAGGTGATGAGCCCGATCCCCCACGCGCCGAGGCTGAGCACGAAGGGCCTCCCGGCCTCCTCGATGCCCACCGCGACGATCGCGTCGGTGCCGAGCGTCACGCCGATCGCAACGCCGTGGCCGAGCAGCCACGCGTCCACCGCGACGCGCCACTGCGCGGACGGGTCGCCGGCGAAGCCCTGGTCGATGCCCCAGACGGCGAGCAGCACGAGCGCGCACAGCACGATGCCGACCGCCACGATGGCGGCCGACTCCACCGCCTGGCCGATCCCGGCCCACAGGCGGCGCACTGCGGGCCCTGTTCTCACGGCTGGCAACTGTATCGACGCATCCGCCCTCGTCGGGGCTGCCCCGCCGCGCGCCGCCCGAGCGAGGTCGCGGTAGGTTGGAGCCGCACGGCGCGGCCCGCGCACGCACTCGCGGCCGCCGCCATTCCGAGACCGCGAGGGGTTCGAGCCGCATGGCCAAGATCATCTACACGTACACCGACGAGGCGCCGATGCTCGCGACGCACTCGTTCCTCCCGATCGTCGAGGCGTTCGCCGCCGCGGCCGACGTCGAGGTCGAGCGCCGCGACATCTCGCTCGCCGGGCGCATCGTCGCGTCGTTCGCCGACCGCCTGCCGGCCGACCAGCAGGAGGCGGATGCGCTGGCAGAGCTCGGCGAGCTCGCCAAGACGCCCGAGGCCAACATCATCAAGCTGCCCAACATCTCGGCATCGGTGCCGCAGCTGAAGGCCGCGATCGCCGAGCTGCAGTCGCAGGGCATCGCCCTCCCCGACTACCCGGACGAGGTCACCACCGACGACGAGCGCGACATCCGCGCCCGCTACGACTCCGTCAAGGGCTCCGCCGTCAACCCCGTGCTGCGCGAGGGCAACTCCGACCGCCGCGCACCCCGCTCGGTCAAGGAGTACGCCCGCAAGCACCCCCACTCGATGGGCGCGTGGGCCGACGACTCGAAGACCGCCGTCGCCACGATGGGCGCCGACGACTTCCGCGCCAACGAGCAGTCGGTCACGATGCCGGCCGCCGACACCCTCCAGATCCGCCTCGTCGCCGACGGCGAGACGACGGTGCTGAAGGACGGCCTCGCGGTGCTCGAGGGCGAGATCGTCGACGCGACGTTCATGAGCGCGAAGGCGCTCGACGCGTTCCTCGCCGAGCAGGTGCAGCGCGCCCGCGACGAGCACGTGCTGTTCTCGGCGCACCTGAAGGCGACGATGATGAAGGTCTCCGACCCGATCATCTTCGGCCACGTCGTGCGCGCGTTCCTGCCCGCCGTCTTCGAGCGCTACGGCGCCCAGCTCGAGGCCGCGGGCCTCTCGGCCGAGAACGGCCTCGCCTCGATCCTCTCCGGCCTGTCGGAGCTCGACGAGTCGACCGCCGCGGGCGTCCGCCAGGCGATCGAGCAGGGCCTCGCCGACGGCCCCCGCCTCGCGATGGTGAACTCCGACCGCGGCATCACCAACCTGCACGTGCCCTCCGACGTGATCGTGGATGCGTCGATGCCGGCGATGATCCGCCAGTCCGGCCACATGTGGGGCCCGGACGGCGAGGAGGCCGACACGCTCGCCGTGATCCCCGACTCCTCCTACGCCGGCATCTACCAGGTCGTCATCGAGGACTGCCAGGCCAACGGCGCCTTCGACCCCACCACCATGGGCTCGGTGCCGAACGTGGGCCTCATGGCGCAGAAGGCCGAGGAGTACGGCTCGCACGACAAGACGTTCCGCATCGAGCGCGACGGCCGGGTCGAGGTCGTGAGCTCCTCCGGCGAGGTGCTCATGGCGCACGACGTCGAGGCCGGCGACATCTGGCGCGCCTGCCAGACGAAGGATGTGCCGGTGCGCGACTGGGTGAAGCTCGCGGTGACGCGCGCCCGCGCCTCGTCGACCCCCGCGGTCTTCTGGCTCGACAAGGCGCGCGCGCACGACGCCGAGCTGATCAGGAAGGTCGAGGAGGAGCTCGCGAAGCACGACACCGACGGGCTCCAGATCACGATCCTCAGCCCGGTCGAGGCGACGAAGCTCTCGATCGAGCGCATCCGGCGCGGCGAGGACACCATCTCGGTCACCGGCAACGTGCTGCGCGACTACAACACCGACCTGTTCCCCATCCTCGAGCTCGGCACGAGCGCGAAGATGCTGTCGGTCGTGCCGCTGCTCAACGGCGGCGGCCTGTTCGAGACCGGCGCCGGCGGCTCGGCCCCGAAGCACGTGCAGCAGCTCGTCGAGGAGAACCACCTGCGCTGGGACTCGCTCGGCGAGTTCATGGCGCTCGCGGAGTCGTTCCGCCACCTGTCCGAGACGACCGGCAACGCCCGCGCGGGCGTGCTCGCCGAGACGCTCGACGCGGCGACCGGCACGTTCCTCGACGAGAACAAGTCGCCGTCGCGCAAGGTCGGCGAGCTCGACAACCGCGGCAGCCACTTCTGGCTCGCGCGCTACTGGGCCGAGGAGCTCGCGGCGCAGACCGAGGACGCCGACCTCGCGGCCACGTTCGGGCCGGTCGCCGAGCAGCTCGTCGCGCAGACGGCGACGATCGAGCAGGAGCTGCTCGACGTGCAGGGCAGCCCGGTCGAGCTGGGCGGCTACTACCGCGTCGACGCCGAGCTCGCCGACGCGGCGATGCGCCCGAGCGCGTCGCTGAACGCGATCCTCGCGCCGCTGCGCTGACGCAGCGCTCGAAGGGCCCGGCTCCGGCCGGGCCCTTCGTCGTCGAGCGGGGCGGATGCGCCCGAGCGGGGCGGGCGCGCCGGCCCCAGACGGGCGCATCCGCCCCGGTCGACGCGGCGGGTGCAGCGCGGCGCCCTACGTGAGGTCGTCGTGCTCGCCCGTCACCCAGGCGATGTGCCGCTCGGCGCTGCGGGCGATCGCGGCGGGGCCGTCGTCGATCACCTGCCCGCCGATGTTGCCGTAGATGCGCCGGAAGCGCAGCGTCGCTGCCTGGTCGGCCAGCCGCCGCACGACGCCCGCCGACAGCGGGATGTTGTTCGGGTACGACCGCATGAAGCCGACGCTCGCGCGGTCGGGCTTCGGCTGCATCGTGTCGCCCGCCAGCAGCGAGCCGTGCCCGTCGCTGCCCTGCTCCCACAGCACGACCGCCGCGCCGGGGAAGTGCCCGCCCATGCGGATGAGCCGCACGCCGGGGAGCACCTCGAGCTCGTCGTCCCACTGCTCGACGCGCGGATGCTCGCGCTGCACCCAGGATGCGTCGCGCGCGTTCACGAGCACGCGTGCGTCGAGCGCGTCGGCCCACGCGCACTGCACGCCGAACATGTGCGGGTGCGAGGCTGCGACGACCGCGAGTCCGCCGAGCTCCTGCACCTGCTCGACCGCCGCATCCGTCATCGTGCCGAGCGGATCCCACAGCAGGTTGCCCTCGGGCGTCTGCACGAGCAGCGACCGCTGCCCGATGCCGACGGCCGGGTCGGAGGTGAGCGCCCACAGGCCCGGCTCGTCCTCGACGAGGTCGATGCGCATCCCGCGCTCCGCGTGCTCGCCGGTGCTCGTCCAGATCTGCCCGTGCAGCGGCACCCACTGCCGCTCGTCGGCGCAGATGGCGCAGGTCTCGGGGAGCGGCTCGCCGGTCTCGACGCCGCACGTCGCGCAGAGGATGGTCATGCGCCCACTCTGCACCCGCACCGGGCGCTCGCGCGAGCGCCCGATGCCGCCGGCGCTACCGCGAGGGCAGGTCGGGGTCGGCCTGCTCGTCCTCCTCGGGCTCGAACGTCGACTCCTCGTCGGTCGTCGTCGCGCCGAGGCCGTCCGGGTCGTTCGGGATGGTGCCCTCGTCGCCGAGGCCGCCGGGCTTCCTCGTGCCGTCGTCGCCCGCGTCGTGCTGGTGGTCGTGCTGGTGGTCGTCGTGATGGCTCATGTCGTCCTCCGTGCTCGCTTCAGGTGCGCCCACCCTAGCCCCCGCATCCGCACGCCGGCATGACGGAGGGCCCCGGCCGCAGCCGGGGCCCTCCGCGAGCGCTCACGTCAGAGCGACTCGATGACCTCGCGCATGAGGCGGGCGGTCTCGGACGGCGTCTTGCCGACCTTCACGCCGGCGGCCTCGAGGGCCACCTTCTTCGCCTCGGCGGTGCCCGACGAGCCCGAGACGATCGCGCCGGCGTGGCCCATCGTCTTGCCCTCGGGCGCGGTGAAGCCGGCGACGTAGCCGACGACCGGCTTCGTCACGTGCGCCTTGATGTAGTCGGCCGCGCGCTCCTCGGCGTCGCCGCCGATCTCGCCGATCATCACGATCGCCTTCGTCTCGGGGTCGGCCTCGAAGGCCTCGAGCGCGTCGATGTGCGTCGTGCCGATGACCGGGTCGCCGCCGATGCCGATGGCGGTCGAGAAGCCGAGGTCGCGCAGCTCGAACATCATCTGGTACGTCAGCGTGCCCGACTTCGACACCAGGCCGATCGGGCCCTTGCCGGTGATGTTCGCCGGCGTGATGCCGACGAGCGACTCCTCCGGCGTGATGATGCCGGGGCAGTTCGGGCCGATGATGCGGGTCGTGCCCTTCGCCTTCGCGTGCGCCCAGAACTCGGCGGAGTCCTGCACGGGGATGCCCTCGGTGATGACCACGAGCAGGCCGATGCCCGCGTCGATGGCCTCGAGACATGCGTCCTTGGCGAAGGCCGGCGGCACGAAGACGATCGAGACGTCGGCGCCGGTCTCGGCCATCGCCTCCGCGACCGAGCCGAAGACCGGCAGCGAGACCTCGGAGCCGTCCTTCGCGGTGTGCGTCACGGTCGTGCCGGCCTTGCGCGCGTTGACGCCGCCGACGACCTGGGTGCCGGCCGCGAGCATGCGGGCGGTGTGCTTGGAGCCCTCGCCGCCGGTGATGCCCTGGACGATGACCTTGCTGTCCTTGTTGAGGTAGATCGACATCTTCTGCTCTCCTATGCCGCAGCCAGCTCGGCGGCCTTGGCCGCTGCCTCGTCCATGGTGCCGACGACGGTCACCAGCGGGTGGTTCGCCTCGGCGAGGATGCGTCGGCCCTCCTCGACGTTGTTGCCGTCCAGTCGGACGACGAGCGGCTTCGAGGCCTCGTCGCCGAGGATCTCGAGCGCCTTCACGATGCCGTTGGCGACCTCGTCGCACGCCGTGATGCCCCCGAAGACGTTGACGAAGACGCTCTTGACGTCCGCGTCTCCCAGGATCACGTCGAGGCCCGCCGCCATGACCTGGGCGGATGCGCCGCCGCCGATGTCGAGGAAGTTCGCGGGCTTCACGCCGCCGAACTGCTCGCCGGCGTACGCGACGACGTCGAGCGTCGACATGACGAGGCCCGCGCCGTTGCCGATGATGCCGACCTGGCCGTCGAGCTTGACGTAGTTGAGGTCGGCGGCCTTGGCCTTCGCCTCGAGCGGGTTGGCCTCGGCCTTGTCCTCGAGGTCGGCGTGCGCGGGGTGGCGGAACGCGGCGTTCTCGTCGAGCGTGACCTTGCCGTCGAGCGCGATGACGTCGCCGCCCGCGGTGAGCACGAGCGGGTTGACCTCGACGAGCGTGGCGTCCTCGGCGGCGAAGACGCCGTAGAGCTGCACGAGCACGGGGGCGACCTTGGCGACGAGCTCCTCGGGGAAGCTCGCGGCGCGCACGATCTCCTCGGCCTTGGCGGCGTCGATGCCGACGGCGGGGTCGACCTCGACCTTCGCGAGCGCCTCGGGGCGCTCCTCGGCGAGCTGCTCGATCTCCATGCCGCCCTCGTACGAGCACATGGCGAGGTACGAGCGGTTGGCGCGGTCGAGCAGCACGGAGAAGTAGTACTCCTCCTCGATCGATGCACCCTCGGCGACCATCACGCGGTGCACCGTGTGCCCCTTGATGTCGAGGCCGAGGATGGCCTCCGCCGCGGCCTTCGCCTCGGCGGGGCTCTTCGCGAGCTTCACGCCGCCGGCCTTGCCGCGGCCGCCGGTCTTGACCTGCGCCTTCACGACGACGACACCGCCGCCGAGCTCCGTGGCTGCTGCCTCGGCCTGCTCGGGGGTGTCGGCGGTGATGCCTCGCAGCACGGGCACGCCGTGCTGCTCGAACAGGTCCCTTGCCTGGTACTCGTAGAGATCCACGCGTCATCCAATCCGTGTGTGGGTGGGGGATTCGCCTGGGCAAGCCTAGCCCTCCGGCGGATGCCGCCCCCGCCGCTTTCGGCCCGCCGAAGCCCGAAGATTCGGGTTTCCTGCCGGAATCGCACGAGCCTCGCCTTGCTTGCGGGGGTCCCGGCGACCGCCGACGATGGACCCAGGAGGAACCATGGATCCCGCGATGCAGCGCCGTCCCGACCTGCCCCCGCCGGTCGAGTCGATGGCGTCGAAGCTCAACTGGCTGCGCGCCGGCGTGCTGGGCGCGAACGACGGCATCGTGTCGACGTCGGCGCTCATGGTCGGCGTCGCCGGCGCCGGCACGGGCATCGGCGGCATCCTCACGGCGGGCGTCGCCGCGCTCGTCGCGGGCGCCTTCTCGATGGCGGTCGGCGAGTACGTCTCGGTCTCGTCGCAGCGCGACAGCGAGCGCGCGGCGATCCGCCGCGAGCTCGCCGAGCTCGAGAGCAACCCCGAGGGGCAGATCGACCAGCTCGCCCACATGTACGAGGCGCGCGGCCTCGCCCCGGCGACCGCGCACCAGGTGGCGGTCGAGCTCACCGAGGCCGATCCGCTGCGCGCGCACCTCGACGTCGAGTACAAGCTCGACCCCGACGACCTCAACAACCCCTGGTCGGCGGCGATCTCCTCCGCCGTCGCCTTCACGCTCGGCTCGCTCGTGCCGCTGCTCGCGGCGCTCGTGGCCCCGGCCGCCTGGATGCCGTGGCCGATCGTGATCGCCACCGTGCTCGCGCTCGTCGTCACCGGCGCCGTCTCGGCCCGGATCGGCGGCTCCGGCAAGCGCATCGGCATGCTCCGGGTGCTGCTCGGCGGCATCGTCGCGCTCGCCGCGACGTGGCTGATCGGCACGCTCGTCGGCACGCCCGTGCACTAGCGGCGCGCCGCCCTCGCTCAGCGGCGCGCCGTGTACCGCAGCTCGGGGCGCCCGGTGCCGCCGTAGCGGGGCGCGACCTCGGCCGCGCCGTCGACGACGAGCCGCTCGAGGTAGCGGCGGGCGCTCACCCGCGACATCCCGAGCCGCTCCCCCACCTCCGCCGCGCTCACGTCGGCGCCGATCGACTCGAGCAGCGCCGCGACGCGGTCGAGGGTGAGCTGCGACCCCGCCGGCGCCGGCTTCGCCGAGCGCTCGGCCGGCTGCAGCATCGCGTCGACCGCGCGCTGGTCGAGCGCGCGCGGCCCGTGCGCCTCCGCCCGCTCGATCTCGGCGCGGATCGCCTCGAGCCGCTCCCGCATCGCCTCGAGCCCGAACGGCTTCACGAGGTAGTGGCGCACACCGAACGCGCGCGCCGCGCGCACGGTCTCGAGGTCGCGCGCGGCGGTGACCGCGACCACCTCGCCGGCGAAGCCGCGGGCGCGGGCGACGCGCAGCACCTCGATACCGGATGCGTCGGGCAGGTGCACGTCGAGCAGCACGAGGTCGGGGCGCACGGCCTCGATCGCCTCGAGCGCGTCGCGCCCGGTGGCGGCCTCCCCCGCGACGACGAACCCGCCGTGGCGCTCGACGAAGCCGCGAGTGACGATCGCGACCGCCTTGTCGTCCTCGACGATCAGCGCGCGCAGCGGCCTCACGCGGGCACCTCGCTGCGGTCGACCGGCAGCGTCGCGACGAAGCGCGCGCCGCCGAGCGGCGACGTCTCGACCCGCACGTCGCCGCCGAGCCGCTCGGCGACGCGACGCACGAGCGTCAGCCCGTAGCCGCGGGTGAGGCCGGCGGCGTGCGTCTTCGTCGAGACGGCGAGGTCGAAGATGCGCTGCCGCCGCTCCTCGGGCACGCCGGGGCCGTCGTCGTCGACCGCCATCGTGACGACCCGGCCGGCGTCGGTGTCGTCGTCGGCGATCGCGACCTGCACGCGCCCGCCGCCCGACGCATCCACCGCGTTGTCGATGAGGTTGCCGAGCACCGTCACCCAGTCGCTCGCGCCCGCCGTCGACGCGGCGGGCCGCAGCGTCGACCCGGGCGCCACCGCCAGCTCGACGCCGTGCTCGCGCGCCTGCGCCCGCTTGGCGAGCAGCAGCGCCGCGACCTCGAGGTCGAGCACGCCCTCGGCGGGCGCGAGCGACGACAGCGCCCCGCCGGCGCCGGCGCGCGCGATGACCTGCATCGCCGCGTCGGCCTCGCCGAGCTCGAGCAGGCCGCCGAGCGTGTGCAGCGTGTTGGCGAACTCGTGCTGCTGCGCCCGCAGCGTCTCGGTCATGCCCTGCGCGCCCGCGAGGTCGCGCAGCGCCGCGTCGAGCTCGGTGCGGTCGCGCAGGATGAGCACGGTGCCGACCGTGCGGCCGTCGACCACCACGGGGTCGGCGCGCGCGACGAGCACCCGCTCGCCCGCGAGCACGAGCTGCTGCTCGCCCGCGTCGGCCAGCAGCGGCTCGAGCCGCGCGTCGAGCACCTCGGCGACCGGGACGCCCGCGAGCTCGTCGCCCTCGCGCCCGAGCAGCCGCAGCGCCGCGTCGTTGCAGAGCGCGATCGTCGCGCGCTCGTCGAGCACCACGAGGCCCTCGCCGATGCCGTGCAGGGTCGCGTTGCGGGTCTCGAGCATCGACTTGATCTCGTCGGGCTCGACGCCGTGGATGCGCCGGCGCACGAGCGACGCGGCCCAGCTCGCGAGCAGCACGCCGACGACGGCGGCCGCGGCGAGGCACAGCGCGAGCACCCAGATGCTGCCGAGCCAGTCGGCGTGCAGCTCGGCCTCGAGGATGCCCACCGAGACCTGGCCGATCACCTGACCGTCGGCGTCGTGCACGGGCACCTTCACGCGCCACGAGGTGCCGAGCGTGCCGGTCTGCGTGCCGACGAACCGCTCGCCGGACTGCGCGGCGGTCGGGTCGGTCGAGACGACCTCGCCGATGCGATCGGGGTTCGGATGCGAGTAGCGCACGCCCGCGACGTCGGTGACGACGACGTACGTGACGGCGGATGCGACGCGCACCGTCTCGGCGATCGGCTGGATGACCTCGGCGGGGTCGGGATCGTCGAACGCGTCGACCACCGACGGCAGCTGCGCCACCGACGAGGCGACGCCCACCATGCGGTCGAGGTAGGCGTCGCGGATCGCGCGCTCCTGCACCCAGGCGGCGGCGACGCCGGAGCCGACGATGACGACGAGCATGATGGCGCTCTGCAGCAGCACCAGCTGCGTCCGCAGCGTCATCGCCCGCCCCATGCCCTCAGGATAGGCGCGCGCTGGCCCCCGCGGCGGGCGACCGAAACGACCGAAACGTGCACATCGACCACAACCGCGCACCGGGCATCCGTCGCCGCTAGCGTCGCCCCCAGATCGCGACCCGGCACGGCGCCGGGCGCTCAAGGAGGAGACGTGCGATCCATGCACCCACGCACCGCGCCCAGCACGCGCACCAGCACCATCGTCCGCATCGGCCTCGCGGGGGCTGCAGCGCTCGCGCTCGCCGCCTGCTCGTCCGGCGGCGCCCCCGCCTCGACCGGCGGCGCCGAGGGCGAGGCGCCGGCCGCCGTCACCGAGGTCAGCGTCATCGCCCCCGCAGACCCGGGCGGCGGCTGGGACCAGACCGCCCGCGCCATCGGCCAGGTGCTGACCGACACCGACCTCGTCAGCTCGGCGCCGGTCGAGAACATCGGCGGCGCCGGCGGCACCGTCGGCCTCGCGAGCCTCGCGACCGAGACCGACCCCAACACGCTCATGATCACCGGCTCCGTCATGGTCGGCGCCGTGGAGACGAACGCCTCCGAGGTGCGCATCGAGGACATGACGCCGATCGCGAAGCTCACCGAGGAGCCGCTCGTCATCGTCGTGCCGGCCGACTCTCCCTACGAGAGCCTGCAGGACCTGGTCGACGCGATCGTCGCCGAGGGCCAGGGCCTCGCCGTCACCGGCGGCTCCGCCGGCGGCATCGACCACATCCTCGCGGGCCTGCTCCTCACCGAGGCCGGCGTCGACGCGGCAGAGGTCCCGACCACGCTCAACTACGTCGCCAACTCCGGCGGCGGCGAGGCGCTCACGATGCTGCTCGGCGGCACCGTGCAGGCCGGCATCTCGGGCGTCGGCGAGTTCTCGGAGTCCGTGCTCTCGGGCGACCTGCGCGCCCTGGCCGTCTCGAGCGAGGAGCCCGCGCAGGCGCTGCCCGACGTGCCGACGATCCAGGACGAGGGCATCGACGTGACGCTCACGAACTGGCGCGGCGTGATCGCCCCGGGCGGCATCACCGACGAGGAGCGCACGGCGCTCGTCGACCTCGTCACGCAGCTGCACGAGCAGGACGCGTGGACCGAGACGCTCGAGACCAACGGCTGGACGGATGCGTTCATGCCGGGCGACGAGTTCGACGCGTTCCTCGCCGACGACATCACGCTCACCCAGGAGACGCTGCGCACGATCGGCCTGATCGAATGAGCACCGCCCCGGCCGGCGCACCCACGGGTGCGTCGGCCGCGGCGCGCTCGGCCCGCATCGAGGCGATGGTCTTCGTCGGGCTGCTCGTGGTGCTGGCGATCGCCGTGCTCATCTCGACCACCACCATCCGCGAGCCCCCGGGATCGACCAACACGCTCGGCGCGCGCGTCGTGCCGTACGCCGTCGGCGGCCTGCTGCTGCTCTCGTCGCTCGTGGTGCTCGTCGGCCAGCTCCGCGGCCGCTTCGGGCACGCCGAGGAGGGCGAGGACATCGACCTCGAGCACGGCACCTCGTGGGGCTCGACCGGCATCGTCGTGCTGAGCTTCCTGTCGCTCATGCTCACCATCCCCCACCTCGGCTGGCCCCTCGGCGTCGCCATCCTCTTCACCGGCGCCTCGCTCGCCCTCGGCGCGAAGCGCTGGTGGCTCGCCGCCGCGATCGGTCTCGCCCTCGGCGCCGTCACGCAGCTCGTGTTCGGCACGCTGCTCGGCCTCTCGCTGCCCGCCACCGGCACCCTGACCTCCTGGATCGGCCTCTGATGGACACCTGGACCCTGCTGCTCAAGGGCTTCGCGACCGCGCTCCAGCCCGTCTACCTGCTGTACGCGCTGCTCGGCGTGCTGCTCGGCACCGCCGTGGGCGTGCTGCCCGGCATCGGCCCGGCGATGACGGTCGCGCTCCTGCTGCCGATCACGTACGCGCTCGAGCCGACCGCGGCGTTCATCGTCTTCGCCGGCATCTACTACGGCGGCATGTACGGCGGCTCGACCACGTCGATCCTGCTCAACACCCCCGGCGAGTCCGCGTCGATCGTCACCGCGCTCGAGGGCAACAAGATGGCGCGCGCCGGCCGCGGCGCGGCGGCGCTCGCCACCGCCGCGATCGGCTCGTTCGTCGCAGGCACGATCGCCACGGTGCTGCTGACGCTCCTCGCGCCCACCGTCGCCCGCCTCGCAGTCAGCCTCGGCCCATCCGACTACTTCGCGCTCATGGTGATCGCGTTCCTCACGGTCGGCGCGCTGCTCGGCGACAGCGCCTGGCGCGGCATGGTGTCGCTGTCGATCGGCCTGTTCATCGGCCTCATCGGCGTCGACTCGCTCACCGGGCAGGCGCGCTTCACGCTCGGCATCCCGCAGCTCGGCGACGGCATCGACGTCGTGCTCGTCGCGGTCGGCCTCTTCGCGCTCGGCGAGGCCCTGTACGTGGGCTCCCGCCTGCGGGGCGGCGAGATCCCGATCATCCCCATCACGCGCGGATGGCGCACGTGGATGCGCCGCTCCGACTGGGCGAGGTCGTGGAAGCCGTGGCTGCGGGGCGCCGGCATCGGCTTCCCGATCGGCTCGATCCCCGCCGGCGGCGCCGACGTCGCGACCTTCCTCTCCTACGCGACCGAGCGGAGCCTCGCGAAGGGCGAGTACCGGAAGCAGTTCGGCAAGGGCGCGATCGAGGGCGTCGCGGGTCCGGAGTCGGCCAACAACGCGGCGGCCGCGGGCGTGCTCGTGCCGCTGCTGACGCTCGGCATCCCGACGACGGCTACCGCGGCGATCATCCTGAGCGCCTTCCAGACGTACGGGATCCAGCCGGGCCCGCGCCTGTTCGACACGCAGCCGGCGCTCGTGTGGGCGCTCATCGCGAGCCTCTTCATCGGCAACGCGATGCTGCTCGTGCTCAACCTGCCGCTCGTGGGCATGTGGGTGAAGCTCCTGCAGATCCCCCGCCCCTACCTCTACGCGGGCATCCTCGTCTTCGCCGGGCTCGGCGCGTACGCGGCGAACTTCACCGTCTTCGACATCGCGGTGCTGCTCGTGCTCGGCGTGCTCGGCTTCTTCATGCGGCGGCTCGGCTTCCCGATCGCGCCGCTCGTGGTGGGCGCGATCCTCGGCCCGATGGCCGAGGAGCAGCTGCGCAAGGCCATGCAGATCGGCCAGGGCGACCCCGCCTACCTCGTGCACAGCCCGTTCTCGATCGTCGCCTACGCGCTGCTCGCGCTCATCATCGCGCTCGCGCTGTGGCTGAAGCGCCGCCGCGCGCGCTTCGAGGCCGCGCTGCCGTCGATCGACACGACCACGATCGCCGCGGTCGACGAGGAGATCGAGTCGCACGAGCCGCACCCCGAGCTCGACCGCGGCCGGCTGTCGACCCGCGCGGTGCCGCTGCAGCGCGGCGGCGCCGACCCGGACGCGGAGCCCGGCCCGGGCCGCGACCCGGATCGCGACCGCGACGCGTAGCGACCCGCATCGGAGCCGCCGCCCGGATCACTCCGGCGCGGCGGCTCCGTCGTCGGAGCGGTCGTCGTCGCGCCGCTCGGCCTCCGGCGACGGCAGTCGGCCCATGACCGCGATCGTGACGTCCTGCACGCGCCAGTCGAGCGCGGTGACCTGCCGGGCCGCGCGGTCGACGTCCTCCACCTTGACCTTGCGCCGCAGCGGCACGACGTACGCCTCCACATGGAACACGTGCCCCTCGTCGCGCACGCGACTGGCCGCATCCCGCACCCACGGCAGCCGCCGCAGCGTGTCCTCGATGCGGTCGATGAGCGGGTCGGACTCCGACTGGTCGACGGTCGTCGCGCGCATGTCCATGAGGTCGAGCACCGAGGCGCGGGTGTTCTTCACGCCGTCCCAGATGATGCCGGCCGAGATGGACAGGGCGGCGGCGCCGTCGAGCCACCAGATGCCGAGGCCGACGCCCAGCACGCCCACGATCGAGCCGGCGTGCGTCGTCCAGTCGGCGCGCATCATGTCGGCGTCGGCGTGCAGCAGCTTGCTGTGCAGCTGCTTCGCGAGCCGCATCTTGACGATGCCGAGGATCACGGGCGGCGCCGAGATGAGCAGCATCGTGCCGACCATGAGCCAGCCGAGCCAGATCGTGGTGCCGAAGAGCCGCACCGTGCCGATCGACGGGTGCTCGAGCGAGGCGAGCCCGCTGATCGCGTCGAACGCGAGGGTCGCCCCGACGGCGAAGAGCGCGACGCCGGCGACGAGGTGGCCGATGCCCATCGCCCGGTGGTACCCGTACGGATGCTTCTGGCTCGGCGGGCGGCGGATGACCGCGAGGGCGATGAGGAACGCGAGCTGCGGGACGGTCGAGAGCATGTCCTCGATCCACGCCGTGCGCATCGCCTGCGAGCCGCCCATCACGAGGCCGACGAGCGTGATCGCGATCGCGGCGTAGCCGAGGCTCAGCCACTCGACGAGGCGCGCCTTGCGGAGCGCCTGCTCCTGGGCCGGGGGCAGCTCGGTGCGGCCGATGCGCTTCATGGCGCCGCCTCGTCGAGGTGCTGCTCGAGCGCGGCGAGGAAGGCGTTCTCGCCCATCGGCGTGAGCATGACGACGCCGGTGGTCGAGCCGTCGGGCTGCAGCGCCTGCGCGTAGGCGCGCGTCGGCGCGGCGTGCGCCGCCCAGGGCGTCTGCTCGGTGATGCCGCCGATGACGAGGTCGAGGTCGCCCTCCTCGAGCTGGCGCACGAGGTCCTCCTCGCTGCCGACCGTCCACGAGAGCTCGGCGTCGATCGACGCCGCGAACGACTCGACGAGCGTCACCTCGGTGCCCGACGGCTCCTCGTCGTCGGCGTCGTCGATCTCGGTGAACGGCGGGTTGGGCGTCACGCCCACCTCGAGCACGCCGCCCGAGACGGTCTCGAGGGTGCCGTCGGGGTCGGAGGGCACGGTGAGGCCGCAGCCCGCGAGGGCGAGCGCGAGCGCTGCGATGCCGCTCGCTCCGACCAGTCGACGCATGCTCCGCACCATAGTCCGGCCCTGCCTGTGCGTCGCTGATCGTCTCGTGGGAGGCTGGGGCGCATGCAGGAGCAGCGCCACGAGCACGACCGCGTCCCGCCCGAGCTCGACCCCTACTTCGAGCGCTTCGACGACGACCGGCCGCCGCGCACGATGGCGCGCCGGTTCCGCCCGCTCATCGTTGGCGCCGCGGCGCTCACCCTCGTGGCGATGGTGCTGCTGGTGACGCAGGCGCTGTAGCCGCCGCCCTCCCGCCGGTCGAGCCGGGCCGCCGCCGCCCTCACGCCGCTCGAGCCGGGCTGCCGCCGCCCTCCCGCTGGTCGAGCCGGGCTGCCGCCGGAGGCGGCCGCCCGAGTCGAGACCATGGTTCAGAGCAGCTCGATCGGCGCGATCTTGATCAGCAGCCGCTTGCGCCCCACCTGGTCGAACTGCACCTCGGCGATGCGCTTCGCGCCCGCGCCCGAGACCGCCTGCACGCGCCCTTCACCGAAGTCCTTGTGGCGGATGCGGTCCCCGGGCGAGAGCTCGAGGGCCGAGTTGTCGCGCACCTCGGTGATGGTGTTGGCGAAGGTGCCCTTGCCCTTCGGGAGCGGCTTCGGGTCGCGGAAGCCCGTCACGAACGACTCGCGCGGCCCGTCGCTCCAGCGCCCCACGGCGCGCTGCGCGGGCGCCGGCCGCATCGTCGTCGGCAGCGTGCGCCAGTCGACCAGCTCGGCCGGGATCTCCTCGAGGAACCGACTCGGCACCGCGGGGTTGACCTCGCCGAACTGCGCGCGCGTCATCGCGAGCGACAGGTGCAGCCGCTGCCGCGCGCGTGTGATGCCCACGTAGAACAGCCGCCGCTCCTCGGCGGGCCCGCCGGGCTCGTTCGCCGAGATGCGGTGCGGCAGCAGATCCTCCTCGACGCCGGTGATGAACACCGCGTCGAACTCGAGCCCCTTCGCCGTGTGCAGCGTCATGAGCGAGACCTGGCCGCCCGAGTCGTCGAGCTCGTCGGCGGCGGCGACGAGCGCCGTCTCGGTGAGGAAGTCGATGAGGTTGCCGCCCGGGTTCTGGCGGCGGTACTCGCGCGTCACCGCGACGAGCTCCTCGACGTTCTCGAGCCGCGCGGCGTCCTGCGGGTCGGGCGAGCGGCGCAGCTGATCGGTGTAGCCGGAGCGGCTGAGCAGATCCCGCAGCACCTCTCCCGGGTCGGCCTCGGGCCGCTCGCTCCAGTGGTCGAGCAGCGCCGCCAGATCCGTGATGGCCGCGGCCACCTTGGAGCCGAGGGCGATCTCGTCGACGCGCCGCAGCGCATCCCGCAGCGTGATGCCGTGCTCGTCGGCGAACGCCTGCAGCGCTGCCTCGGTCGCGGGGCCGATGCCGCGCTTGGGCACGTTCATGATGCGCCGCAGGCTCAGCGGATCGGCGGGGTTCGCGACGGTGATCAGGTACGCCATCGCGTCCTTGATCTCGGCGCGCTCGTAGAACTTCGTGCCGCCGATCACCTTGTAGGGGATGGCGGTGCGGATGAGCACCTCCTCGAGCGCGCGCGTCTGGGCGTTGGTGCGGTAGAAGACGGCGATGTCGCTGTAGGCCATGCCGCCCGAGGTGAGCTCGACGATCTCGTCGGCGACGAACTGCGCCTCGTCGTGGCCCGAGTAGCCGGTGAAGCCGACGATCTTGGCCCCGTCGCCCGAATCGGTCCAGAGCCGCTTCTCGCGCCGGTCGAAGTTGTTGCCGATGACGGCGTTGGCGGCCGAGAGGATGTTCTGCGTCGAGCGGTAGTTCTGCTCGAGCAGGATCGCGCGGGCGCCGGCGAAGTCGCGCTCGAAGTCGGTGATGTTGCGGATGTCGGCGCCGCGGAAGGCGTAGATCGACTGGTCGGAGTCGCCCACGACGGTGAGTGAGGCGCCCGGCAGGTCGCTGCGCAGGTCGGGCAGGTCGGCGCCCGTGACGGGCTGCGTCAGCTCGCGGATGAGCGCGTACTGCGCCGCGTTGGTGTCCTGGTACTCGTCGACGAGGATGTGGCGGAAGCGCTTGCGGTACTGCGCCGCGACGTGCGGGAACGCGCGGAAGAGGAAGACCGTCTGCGAGATGAGGTCGTCGAAGTCGAAGGCGTTCGCCCGCCGCAGCTCGCGGTCGTAGTCGCGCCAGAGCTCGAGGAACGCCTGGTCGAGCGGGTTCTCGAGGTTGGCGGTGCGCGCCCACGAGTCGACGTCGTGCAGCTCGTTCTTGGCCTTCGAGATGCGCGCCGAGACGCCGCCGGGCGTGAGGCCCTGGATGTCGGCGCCGCGCTCCTTGATGAGCCGCTTGATCAGCGCCCGCACGTCGCCCGAGTCGTAGATCGTGAACGACTGCTTGAAGCCGAACTCCTCGGCCTCGCGGCGCAGGATGCGCACGCACGCGGAGTGGAACGTGCGGATCCACATGCCGCTCGCCTCCTCGCCGATGAGGCTGTGCACGCGCTCGCGCATCTCGGCGGCGGCCTTGTTCGTGAAGGTGATCGCGAGGATCTGGCTCGGCCACGCCTCGCGGGTCGCGAGCAGGCCGGCGATGCGGTGGGTGAGCACGCGCGTCTTGCCGGAGCCGGCGCCGGCGACGATGAGGAGGGCGGGCCCGCGGTGCAGCACGGCCTCGCGCTGCGGCGGGTTCAGCCCCTCGAGCAGGTGCTCGGGCACGGCGTCGCCGCGCGGCCCGATCGGCGAGGGTCGCTGGACCGAGTCGAAGCCTTCGTCGCCCAGCCCCCAGAGATCGCTCATCAGCAGACCAGTCTACGAGGGGCCGGTGACGCGCCGGGCCGGGCCGGCGTCGTCGGATGCGCCGGCTACGCCTCGAGGCGGCGCCAGAGGTCGGGGTGGTCGGCGAAGACCGCCTCGAGGCCGAGCGATGCGAGCATGCGCCACTCGGTCGTCCAGTCGCCCCACGCGGCCGGGTGCTCGCCGAGCCGGTGCTCGGGCTCGAGGAAGGCGTTCTCGGGCCGCAGCGTCCAGGCGATGGTGCCGAGGCCGACGGCGCGGGCGCGCTCGACGAGGTCGCTCGCGCGCAGCGCGCCGTCCGACCGGTCGAAGAGCACCGCCTTGTCGACGCTGATCGCGTCGACGCGCCGGGCGAGCTCGGCGAGCGACGCGTCGCCGCGCTGCTCGGCGTACGTGGGGGCGGATGCGCCGTCGCGGCCGACGAGGTCGGCGGCGGTGCCGCCCTCCCCCATCAGGTAGACGAGGCGCGCCTCGACGCCGCGGTCGCGCACCTCGTGCAGGACGGCCTCCTCGAACGACTCGACCGTGAGCCGCCCGTCGCCCGCCCAGTGGGTGCCGGCCACCGCATCCGCCAGCAGCGCGTCGAGCGGGAGCCCGAGCGCGGCGTGGTGGCTCGCGTGCTTGAGCTCGGCCACCACGTCGAGCCCCGTCTCGTCGGCGATCGCGAGCAGGTCGCTGAAGCGGAGCACGCCCTCGCGGCCCTCGCGCAGCGCGCCGAGCGGGCGCAGCCGCGGCAGGCGCTCCCGGGCGCGGAGCGTGGCGACCTCGGCCCAGGTGCAGTCCTCGACGAACCAGCCGGCGACCTCCTCGCCGTCGATCGTCTGCGTGCGGCGCCGGTCGGCGAGCTCCGGCCGGTCGGCGATGTCGGTGGTGGAGCCGAGCTCGCTGTCGTGCCGCACGACGAGCACGCCGTCGCGGGTGGCGACGAGGTCGGGCTCGACCGCGTCGGCGCCGAGCCGCGCGGCCAGCCGCACGGCCGTCTCGGTGTGCTCGGGCGCCCAGCCGGACGCGCCCCGGTGGGCGATGAGTCGAGTGGGCTGCACGGCGCCAGGCTAGGGCGCGCGGGTGAACGATCGGCGCGGTGCGGGTGAACGGCCTGCGCCTGGCGCGAACATGCCCGGATCCACAGGGAGATCTGGGCATCCGTCGCTACGCTGAACGTGTCCGCCCATGCGGCGGCAGCTCGACCTTCTCGAACAGGAGACCTTCCCTTGGCAGGCAACCCGGCGTTCCGCAACTCGCCCGCGTTCACCGAGAACACCCAGCGCGCCGCGCAGGCTGCTCCCGGTGGCCAGCAGGCGCCCTACGGCCAGCAGCAGTACGGCCAGCAGCCCTTCGGTCAGCAGCAGTACGGCCAGCAGCCCTACGGGCAGCCGATGCAGTACGGCCAGGCCCCTTACGGCCAGCCCTCGCCCGACCAGCTCGACCAGCAGTTCAACCGGCCGGCGGCGTCGCCGCTCGAGACCGAGCGGCTGACCTACGAGGGCGTCATCACGAAGACCGTGGTCACGCTCGGCGTCACCGCGCTCGGCTTCATCGTGACGCTCGGCATGCTGCTGATGACGGGCACCTCGCTGCCCTTCTACGTGCTCACCTACGGCGGCGCGCTCGTCGGCTTCGTGCTGGCGCTCGTCAACATCTTCAAGAAGGAGCCGAGCCCGGCGCTCGTGCTCGCCTACGCCGGCGCCCAGGGCCTGTTCCTCGGCGGCTTCTCGGGCCTGCTCGAGTTCGGCATGGGCCTCGACGGCATCATCTTCCAGGCACTGCTCGCCACCGCTTGCGTGATCGCCGCGACGCTCGCGCTCTACGCGTTCCGCATCGTGCGCACGTCGCCGCGCATGAACAAGATCTTCTTCATCGTGCTGATCGGCTACGGCCTGTTCTCGCTGGTCAACTTCGGCATGATGCTCTTCGGCGCCACGGGCGACCTCGCCTTCGGCATGCGCTCGGCGCCGAGCCCGATCTTCGGCATCCCGTGGGGCGTGCTGCTCGGCGGCCTCGCGGTGCTGCTCGGCGCGTACTCGCTCGTCATGGACTTCGAGGGCATCGAGCTGGGCGTGAAGCGCGGCGTGCACAAGAAGTACGGCTGGTCGGCGGCGTTCGGCCTGACGATGACGATCATCTGGCTCTACGTCGAGATCCTGCGCATCATCGCGATCCTCCGCGGAAACAACTAGCGTCCGGAGCGCTCAACTTCGCGCAGCGAAGTTCAGCGCGGAGGACGCTAGATCGAGGAGCGCGCGGCCGCAGGCCGCACGCGTCACGAGATCTCCCGCTCCACAGGCAAGGGCCCCCGGCACACCCCGGGGGCCCTTCCTCATGCCCTCACTGCTCCCGCGACGACAGCACGCAGAACTCGTTCCCATCGATGTCGGCGAGCACCGTCCACGACACGTCTGGCCCCTGGCCGACATCGATGCGACGTGCGCCGAGCCCCTCGAGCCGGGCGATCTCGGCGTCGCGGTCGTCGCTCGTGTGCGGCGCGAGATCCACGTGGATGCGGTTCTTCGTCGCCTTCTCGTGGTCGACGCGCACGAAGACGAGCCCGGGCGGGAACTGGTGGAACGTCAGCCGCTCGCCGAGCTCCTGCGCCCGCTTCGGGATCACCACCGACTCGTCGTCGGTCTCGTAGATGACGTCCCAGTCGAGCGCGTCGGCCCACCAACGGGCCAGCCGCACGACATCGGTCGTCTCGATCACGTTCGAATACCAGCGCAGCGCCATCGCAGCCTCCTCGGAGTCGATGGGGCAACGCTACGCCCCGCCGCCCACAGCGGGGCGACGGGGCGGGGCGGGAGCGTGCGGGACGCGGAGCGGATGCCTCAGCTGGCGACCGGCTGGTCGTCGAGCGCGGGCGCCGTCGAGGCCGCGCCCTTCGGCGGGCGCCGCGACCAGTACGAGGCCAGCAGCGAGCCCGACACATTGTGCCAGACGGAGAAGATGGCCGCCGGCAGCGCCGACTCGGGCGTGAAGTGGGTGCGGGCGAGGCCTGCGGCGAGGCCCGAGTTCTGCATGCCGACCTCGATCGCGACGGCGCGGCGGGCGCTCTCGTCGAGGCCCACGGCCTTCGCGGCGAGGAAGCCCAGGCCGTAGCCGATGCCGTTGTGGAGGATGACGACGAGCGCGACGAGCAGGCCGACCGAGAGGATCGTCGCGGCGGAGCCGGCGACGACCGCGAGCACGACGAGGGTGATGCCGACGACCGACACGAGCGGCAGCCACGGCAGGATGGCCCGCACGACCTTCGGCAGCAGCATCCGGAGCACGAGGCCGGCGATCACCGGCAGCAGCACGATCATGATGATCGACTGGAACAGGCCCCACGCGTCGACCGGCAGGTAGGAGCCAGCGAGCCACAGCACGAGCAGCGGCGTGAGCACCGGCGCGAGCAGCGTGGAGGCGGTCGTCATCGCCACCGAGAGCGCGGTGTCGCCCTTGGCGAGGTAGACCATCACGTTGGAGGCGGTGCCGCCGGGCGCCGAGCCGACGAGGACGACGCCGACGAGCAGCTCGGGCGGCAGCTGGAAGGCGAGCGCGAGCGCGATCGCGGCGAGCGGCATGACGACGTACTGCGCCACGACGCCGACGGCGAAGGCCTTGGGCTTCTTGGCGATGACGGCGAAGTCGACCGGCTGCAGCGTGAGGCCCATGCCGAGCATGATGATGCCGAGCAGCGTGTTGATCCACGGCCCGATCGGCAGGAAGACCTGCGGGACGAGGATCGCGATCGCGCCGGCGGCGAGGACGATGAGCGGGAACCAGGTGCCGGCGACGCGCCCCACGCGCTCGCCGATCGTCATGGTGCGGGACATGGCAGACCTCCTATGGTGCTATCAGACAGCGAACCACAGCATGCATGCCGCTCGCGCGCAGGAGGCTTCGGCGTCAGCGCCCGAGCTCGGTGAGCGCCTCCTCGAGCGCGACCCACGCGAGCATCGCGCACTTCACCCGCATCGGGAACCTCGCGACCCCGGCGAACGCGACCGCGTCGCCGAGCACCGCCTCGTCGGGCTCGACCGCGCCGCGCGAGCGCAGCAGCTCGCGCAGCGCCTCGATGCGCGAGCGCACGTCGGCGATCGTGAGGCCGGGCGCGAGCTCGGCGAGCACCGACGCCGACGCCTGCGAGATCGAGCAGCCCTGCCCCTCCCAGCCGAGCGCGCCGATCGCGTCGCCGTCGAGCCGCACGCGCAGCCGGATCTCGTCGCCGCACGTGGGGTTGCGCAGGAAGCGCTCGCCATCGAACGGCTCGAGCGCACCCTCCCCCTCGCGCCGCTTCGCGTGCTCGAGGATGAGCTCCTGGTAGAGCCCCGCCAGCGGATCGCTCATGCTCGCCCCGCCCCGAAGTAGCCGCGCACGGTCGAGAGCACGTCGAGGAACCGGTCGACCTCGGCCTCCGTGGTGTGGAGGTAGGTGGATGCGCGGGTCGTCGCCGCGACGCCGAGGCGGCGGTGCAGGGGCTGGGCGCAGTGGTGGCCGACGCGCGCCGCGATGCCCGCGGCGTCGAGCACCTGGCCGACGTCGTGCGCGTGCACGCCGTCGACGACGACGCTCGCGAGCCCCGCGCGCTCGACGCCGGGCGGCGGCCCCACGAGCCGCACGCCCTCGATCGCGACGGCACCGGCCGCGAGCCGTTCGCCGAGCGCGACCTCGTGCGCCTCGATCGCCGCCATGCCGACGCCCTCGAGGTAGTCGACCGCGGCGGCGAGGCCCACGATCGCCGACACCGGCTGCGTGCCGGCCTCGAAGCGCTGCGGCGCGGGCAGGAACTCGCGCTCGGTCATCGTGACGGTCGTGATCATCGAGCCGCCCACGCGCGCCGGCGGCAGCGCGGCGCCGAGGCGCTCGGCGAGGTAGAGCACGCCGATGCCGCCGGGGCCGAGCATCTTGTGGCCGCTGAACGCGGCGGCGTCGACGCCGAGGGCGCCGAGCTCGACCCGGCGGTGCGGCACCGACTGGCACGCGTCGAGCACGACCAGCGCGCCGACCGCGTGCGCGGCGGCGACGATCGGCTCGACCGGCGCGATGAGGCCCGTCACGTTCGAGACGTGCGCGACCGCGACGACCCGCGTGCGCTCCGTGATGAGCGCGAGCGCCGCATCCGCCGTCCACACGCCGTCGTCGTCGACCTCCACCCAGCGCAGCCGCGCGCCGGTCTCGTCGGCGAGCCGCTGCCAGGGCAGCAGGTTGGCGTGGTGCTCGGCCTCGGTGACGAGGATCTCGTCGCCCTCGCGGATGCGCAGCGCCGGGTCGACGTCGCCGGCCCGGTTGGCCTCGGCGAGCGACAGCGCGACCGTGTTGAGCGCGTCGGTGGCGTTCATCGCCCAGGAGATCTCGGTCGGGCGGGCGCCGACGAAGCGCGCGACGCGGTCGCGGGCCGACTCGTAGTCGTCGGTCGCGAGCGACGCGAGGGTGTGCGCGCCGCGGTGCACGGCCGCGTTGTGCCGGGTGCGGAAGGCCCACTCGGCCTCGAGCACCTGCCGCGGCTGCTGGCTCGTCGCGCCGGAGTCGAGGTAGACGAGCGGCACGCCCGCGGGCTGCTCGGCGAGGATCGGGAAGTCGCCGCGGAGCTGCTGGATGCGCTCCTCGGTCAGGGCGGGCTGGGTTCCGATCGTCACGCTCCCAGGGTAGTCGCCGCCGCCCCGGTCGCCGCGGGCGGGCTGGCGCGGGCGGCCCTCGGCGGACGGCCCGGGCTCAGCGCCCCGCGGCCGCCCGCGCGAGCAGCACGGCGCGCTCGCGGGCGTTCTGCGCCCGCTCCGCCGCGAGCGCGAACGCCTCCCGTGCCTCCGCGTCGCGCCCGAGGCGCGCGAGCAGCTCGCCGCGCACCGACGGCAGCAGGTGGCCGGCCCTGAGCGCCCGCTCCCCCGCGAGCGCGTCGACGATCGCGAGCGCCGCCGCCGGCCCGTCCGCCATCGACACGGCGACGGCCCGGTTGAGGGCCACGACCGGCGACGGCGACAGCTGCAGCAGCCCGTCGTAGGCGGCGACGATGCGCGCCCAGTCGGTCGAGGCGACGTCGGATGCGACGGCGTGGCGCTCGGCGATGGCCGCCTGCAGCCCGTACGGGCCGAGGCCGCGGCCGAACCCCTCCGCCCGGCGCAGCGCCGCACGCCCGCGGCGGATCGCCGCGCGATCCCAGCGGCGCCGGTCCTGGTCGGCGAGCAGCACGGGCTCGCCGTCGGCGCCCACGCGTGCCGGGAAGCGGGCGGCGGTGAGCTCGAGCAGCGCCAGCAGCGCGTGCACCTCGGGCTCCTCCGGCTGCAGCGCGGCGAGGACGCGCGCGAGCCGCACTGCCTCGCGGGCGAGGTCTGGCCGCATCCACTCGTCGCCGGCGGTCGCGGCGTGCCCCTCGGTGAAGATGAGGTAGACGACGCCGAGCACCGCCCCCAGCCGCTGCGCCCGCTCGGCGCGGGCCGGCGTCTCGAACGGCACGCGCGCCTCGGCGAGCGCCTGCTTCGCGCGCACGATCCGCTGCTGGATCGTCGCCACGGGCACGAGGAAGGCGCGCGCGATCTCGGCGGTCTCGAGGCCCGCGACGACGCGCAGGGTGAGGGCGACGCGCGCCTGCGGGCTCAGCACCGGGTGGCACGCGGTGAGCACGAGCCGCAGCACGTCGTCGTCGATCGCGTCCGGATCCCAGGGCACCGCATCCGCCGCCTCGTGCTCGGCGCGCTCGAGGTCGTGGGCGATCGCGGCGAGGCGCTCGTCGTAGCGCTCGCGCCGGCGCCAGTGGTCGATCGCCTTGCGCTTCGCGACCGCGGTGAGCCAGGCCGCGCCGTTCCGGGGCGCGCCCTGCGCCGGCCACTGCACGAGCGCATCCGCGAGCGCCTCCTGCGCGAGATCCTCGGCGAGCGCGAAGTCGCCCGTGAAGCGCGTGAGCGTCGCGACGATGCGCGCCGACTCGATGCGCCAGACGGCGACGACGGCGCGGCGGGCCGAGTCGTCGGCCCGCCGCGCCCGGTCGTCGCCGGTCGCCGGCTCCATCACCGGCTCCCTCACCGGCGCAGGTCCTCCTCGCCGTGCACCCGCCGCAGCTCGAGCTTCGAGCCGGTCCCGAGCGGTGCCCGGCTCGCCCACTCGACCGCCGCGTCGCGCGAGGGCACGTCGATCACCCAGAAGCCGTTGCAGAGCTCCTTCGTCTCGCCATAGGGGCCGTCGGTGACGAGCGGCGGGTCGGCGGAGAAGTCGACGACGATGCCGGTGCCGGGGCTCGCGAGGCCCTGCGCGCTGACGAGCACGCCCGCGTCGGCCATGGCCCGGTTGTACCGGCCCATCCGCTCGAGCATCGCCTCGAAGGGCGCGTCGCGGCGCTCGACGGCCGCGGCGTCCTCGTCGCGCATGATGAGCATGAACTGCATGAGCCGCTCCTCGCCGGCCGCTCAGCCCGCGACGCCGCCGGGCGCGTCCGCGGCCTTGCGGGCCGCCTGCTCCTCGCGCCAGCCCTCCTCCTTCTGCACCCACTCGTTGTCGGCCGGGAAGTCCTCGGGGCCGGTCACACGACGCACCTCGAGCTTCGCGCCGGGGCCGAGCGGGCAGCGGCTCGCCCACTCCGCGGCCTCCTCCTTCGACGACACCTCGAGGATCCAGAAGCCGTTGAACAGCTCCTTCGTCTCCCCGTACGGGCCGTCGGTGACGAGCGGCGGGTCGGCCGAGAAGTCGACGACAAAGCCCTCCGAGGCATCCGACAGGCCCTCGCCGGCGATGAGCACGCCCGCCTCCATCATCGACTCGTTGTACTTCCCCATCGCCTCGATGACCTGCTCGAAGGGGATCTCGCGATACGTGGCGACGGCGTCGTCGTCCGCGCGCATGATGAGCATGTACTGCATGGTTCCTCCTGTGATCCGGGGGCCGTCGTCCGACCCTCTCACTCACTGCGTCGAACGGGAACGGCTCGGATCGACATCGGTGGCGGATGCGCTCCGGCGGGCCCGGCGGTCGGGTCCGGTGGCCGCTGCCACCGTCCACCCCGCGGCGATGGCCGACGCCGCGACGATGCCCGAAGGCAGGGTGCCGAGCGACGACATCGCCGCAGCGCCGAGCAGCAGCAGCATGGCGCCGGCGAGCTGCAGCGTCGCGAGGCGCGGGAACGCGCCGACCGCCCGCACGCGCAGGCCCACGAACGCGAGCGCGCCCGCGAGGGCGGCGCTGAGCGCGGGGACCATGGCGCGCTCGGCCCACATGGCGACGCGCGACGCCTCGTAGCTGACGCCGCCCGCGTCGTGCACGAGCGCGTCGACGAGCAGCAGCGCGAAGAGCACGATCGTGGGCGCGACCGCGATGATGCCGATCGCCGCCAGCTGGCCCGCGCGCTCGCGCGGCGCATCCCAGGTGGCGCGCACGATGAGCGCCGCCCAGCCGAGCGCGAGCGCGCCGAGCGCGACGATCCCGATCGCCGGCCACAGGAGCGCCGCCTGGTCGTCGCAGACCCAGTCCTCGCCGACGAACGCGCAGCCGAAGCGCAGTCGCGCCTGCAGGTAGCTGGCCGGCGACAGCCCGACGAGCACGCTGGCGACGAAGCCGATCACGAGCGTCCAGAGCGCCGTGGCGCGAGCCGCGCGCGTGCGCGCCGTGTCCCGGGTCATGCGCCCATCATGCTCCTGTCGGCGCTACTCCCACTCGATGGTGCCCGGCGGCTTCGACGTGACGTCGAGCACGACCCGGTTGACCTCGGGCACCTCGTTCGTGATGCGGTTCGAGATGCGCGCGAGCACGTCGTAGGGCAGCCGCGTCCAGTCGGCGGTCATCGCGTCCTCGCTCGAGACGGGGCGCAGCACGACGGGGTGGCCGTAGGTGCGGCCGTCGCCCTGCACGCCCACCGAGCGCACGTCGGCGAGCAGCACCACGGGGCACTGCCAGATCTCGCCGTCGAGGCCGGCGGCCGACAGCTCGGCGCGCGCGATCGCATCCGCCCGTCGCAGCGTGTCGAGGCGCTCCTCGGTGACCTCGCCGATGATGCGGATGCCGAGGCCGGGGCCGGGGAACGGCTGCCGGCCGACGATCGCCTCGGGAAGGCCCAGCTCGCGGCCGATCGCGCGCACCTCGTCCTTGAACAGCGCGCGCAGCGGCTCGATGAGCTGGAACTGCAGGTCGTCGGGCAGGCCGCCGACGTTGTGGTGGCTCTTGATGTTGGCCGCGCCCGTGCCGCCGCCCGACTCGACGACGTCGGGGTAGAGCGTGCCCTGCACGAGCCAGCGGATCGGCTCGCCGTCGGCGGCCGCCTCCGCGGCGAGGTCGCGCTCGGCCTGCTCGAAGACGCGGATGAACTCGCGCCCGATGATCTTGCGCTTCTCCTCCGGGTCCGTCACGCCCTTGAGGGCCTGCATGAACCGCTCCCGCGCATCCACCGTCACGAGCCTGACGCCCGTCGAGGCGACGTAGTCCTCCTCGACCTGGCGGCGCTCGTCCTGCCGCAGCAGGCCGTGGTCGACGAAGACGCAGACGAGCTGGTCGCCGATCGCCTCGTGCACGAGCGCGGCGGCCACGGCCGAGTCGACGCCGCCCGAGAGGGCGCACAGGACCTTGTCGGAGCCGACCTGCTCGCGGATCCGCGCGACCTGCTCCTCGATGATGTTCCCCGAGTCCCAGTCGCCCGGGAGCCCGGCGATCTCGTGCAGGAACGACGACAGCACGCGCTGCCCGTGCTCGGAGTGCTTGACCTCGGGGTGCCACTGCACGCCGGCCATCCTCCGCTCGCGGTGCTCGAACGCGGCGACCGGGGTGTCGGCGGTCGTCGCGAGCACCGTGAAGCCCTCCGGCGCCTCGGAGACCGAGTCGCCGTGGCTCATCCACACCGTCTGCGCCTCGGGCTGGCCGTTGAGCAGCGTGCCGGGCGCGTCGACGGTGACGGCCGTCGAGCCGTACTCGCGGTTGCCGGTGCGGGCGACCGTGCCGCCGAGCTGCGCCGCCATCACCTGGAAGCCGTAGCAGATGCCGAACGTCGGCACCCCGAGCTCGAGGATGCCCTCGTCGAGGCGGGGCGCGCCCGGCTCGTAGACGCTCGACGGGCCGCCCGAGAGCACGATCGCCGCCGGATCCTTGGCGCGCACCTCCTCGGCGGTGATCGTCGAGGGCACGATCTCGCTGTAGACGTCGGCCTCGCGCACGCGGCGCGCGATGAGCTGCGCGTACTGCGCGCCGAAGTCGACGACGAGCACGGGGCGCTGGGCGGTGTCGGACATCAGGACTCCCGGTGGGCGGAGGCGGTGGCGGATGCGCTGTCCCGGGCGGCCCTCTCGGCCTCCAGGCGAGCGACGTCGGCGAGCGCGATGCGGTGCATGCGGCGCTCGACGAAGAACGACAGGAACGGCACGACGCCGCCGGCGGCCATGGCGAGCAGGCGCGCGAAGGGCCAGCGCAGCAGGCTCCAGAGGCGGAACGACGCGAGCAGGTAGACGACGTAGATCCAGCCGTGCACGATGAGGATCGCGAGCGAGATGTTGAAGCCGTCGCCGAGCGAGACGATCTCGCATCCCATGCCGCCGGGCACGAACAGCGAGTACCACTGGCACCCGTCGCCGGGCACGACCGGCTGCAGCGACAGCGGGCCGCCGGAGCCGCCCGAGAAGACCTCGACGTGGCTCGGCGCGTACTTCAGCACCATCTCGGCCACGAGCAGCAGCAGGAAGACGCCCGTCACCCACGACATCACGCGGTAGAGGGTGACCGCGGAGCGGATCTGCGGGAGCTGGTCGATGGGGCGCGGCACGGTGTCCAGCCTATCCGCGCGCGGGTGCGCCGCCGGCGGCGGCAGCGTCTGCCTCCGCGTCCTCGATCGCCTCGACCTCGCGCTCGAGGGCGTCCTTGACGAGCCGGTACCAGAGGTAGAAGGCGAAGAGCATGAAGGCGATCCACTCGACCGCGTAGAAGATGTTGAGCGCGTTCAGCTGGGTGTCGACGACGGGCCGCATCGACACGATCGGCTCGCCGCCCGCGTCGAGGGCCCCGGATGCGGCTGCCGACGGCTCGTCGAGGATCGCGTACGTGCCGTAGACGCGGCCGTCCCAGCCCTCCCACTCGTTGATGAGCGCCGCGACGCTCATCGCCTCGCGGGTGTCGCCCTGGATGTCGCCCATCGTGGGCGCCTCGGTCGGCATCAGCCGCCCGACCAGCTCGGCCGGCGCATCCGCCGCTCCCGCCGCGAGCGCGGCGGCGTGCGCCTCGGCCGCCGCCGGCTCGGCGAACCACGCGACCGCGACCGGCAGCGAGACGGGCTCCCCCGAGGGCTGCTCGGCGAGCACGCGGCCGATCACCCAGGTGCCCTGCGCGTCGTGCTGCGTGCGCCCGGCGAGGGTGTCGAAGTCGCCCGGCGCCCACGCGCCCGAGAACGACACCATGCGGCCGCCCGCCTCGGTGGTGAGGGATGCGTTCGGCTCGGCCACGCTCGTGAGCGGCACCGCGGTCTCGGTGTCGCGCTCGTCGGCCTGGCCCTGCTCGACGGCCCGCTCGATCTGCCACTGGCCGAGCAGCGCGAAGACGGCCGCGACCGCGAGGCAGCCCAGCAGCGCGGCGATCCAGCGCGGCCGCGCGGCGACCTGCCGGAAGGTGGGGATGGGGGCGCTCATAGGCACCCCCATCCTACCGGCGGATCAGGCCGCCGGCTCCTTCCGCGTGCCCACGGTGTCGGCCGTCGGCAGGGCGCTCAGCGGGATGATCTCGGGCGCCTCGGTGCGCGCGCGGTCGGCCGACTCGTCGTCCGGCAGCTGCTGGCTCGCGAGCTCGGCCGCCACGCGCTTGTTGTAGGTGTTGATCTCCTTCTCGATGCGCGCCTCGTCCCAGCCCAGCACCTCCGCCATGATGCGCGCGGCGACGGGCGCCGCCGCGACGCCGCGGTCCCACGACTCGATCGAGATGCGGGTGCGGCGGGCGAGCACGTCGTCGAGGTGCAGCGCGCCCTCGTGGGTGCAGGCGTAGCGCACCTCGGCGCCGATGTAGTCGTCGGCCCCCGGCAGCGGCTCGGCGAGCTGCGGCTCCTGCTTGATCATGTCGAGCAGCTCGTCGGTGAGCACGCCGTAGCGGTTGAGCAGGTGCTCGACGCGCGCCTTGTGCAGGCCGAACGCGCGCGCGATCTTCGCGCGCTTGTTCCAGGCGGCGCGGTAGCCGGTCGCGCCGAGCAGCGGGATCTGCTCGGTGCACGACTCGGGCACCTTGCCGTCGATGGCGCTCACGGCCTCGTCGATCGCATCCTTCGCCATCACGCGGTAGGTGGTCCACTTGCCGCCGGCGACGAGCACGAGGCCCGGCACCGTGTGCGAGACGTGGTGCTCGCGCGACAGGTTGGCGGTCGACGAGCCGTCGCCCGCCGCGAGCAGCGGCCGCAGCCCCGCGTAGACGCCCTCGACGTCGGCGCGGGTGAGCTTCGTCGCCAGCACCTTGTTGACGTTGTCGAGGATGTAGTCGATGTCGGCCGCGGTCGCCGCCGGGTGCGCCTTGTCGAGGTTCCAGTCGGTGTCGGTCGTGCCGAGGATCCAGTGGCGGCCCCACGGGATGACGAAGAGCACGCTCTTCTCGGTGCGCAGCAGCAGCCCCATCTCGGAGTGGAAGCGGTCGCGCGGCACCACGAGGTGCACGCCCTTCGAGGCGCGCACCTTGAACTCGCCGCGCTCGCCGACCATCGCCTGCGTCTCGCCCGTCCAGACGCCGGTCGCGTTCACGACCTGCTTCGCGCGGATCTCGAACTGCTCGCCGGTCTCGTAGTCGTGCGCCTGCACGCCGACGACCCGCTCGCCGACCTTCAGGAACCCCTCCGCCCGCACGCGGCTCGCGACGTGGGCGCCGTAGAAGGATGCGGTGCGCGCGAGCTCGGCGACGTAGCGGGCGTCGTCGACCTGGGCGTCGTAGTACGTGAGCCCGCCGACGAAGGCGTCGGGGTCGAGCGACGGGATCTGCTTGAGCACCTGCTTCTTCGTGAGGTGCCGGTGGATGGGCACGCCCGGCTTCATGAAGCCCGTGTAGCTGAAGATGTCGTACAGCGCCATGCCGGCGCCGATGTAGGCGCGCTCGATGAGCGGCTTCTCGAGCGGGTACAGGAACCGCACCGGCTTCGCGAGGTGCGGCGCGATGCGCTGCAGCAGCAGGCCCCGCTCGATGAGCGCCTCGCGCACGAGGCCGAAGTTCAGCTGCTCGAGGTAGCGGATGCCGCCGTGGATGAGCTTCGACGAGCGGCTCGACGTGCCCGACGCGAAGTCGCGCGCCTCGATCAGGCCCACGCGCAGGCCGCGGGTGACCGCGTCGAGCGCGGCGCCCGTGCCGACGATGCCGCCGCCGATCACGAGCACGTCGACCTCGCGGTCGCGCATGGTGGCGATCGCGGCGGCGCGCTCCTCCGGGCCGAGCTTCCTCGACCGACTGACGCTGTTGGTGGTCTCCGACATGGCTCCTCCTTGGTTGCTCGCCCGAGTGCCGGGCGGATCTAGCGCGGCGGGTTGGCCTCCACGACCACGTCGATCCGCTGGAACTCCTTGAGGTCCTTGTAGCCGGTCGTCGACATGGCCTTGCGCAGGGCGCCCATGATGTTGGCGGTGCCGTCGGCCGACGGCGACGGGCCGTTCAGCACGACGTCGAGCTGGCCGACCTGGTCGACCTGCACGCGGTTGCCGCGAGGCAGCTTCTGGTTGTGCGCCTCAGGGCCCCAGTGCCAGCCCCGGCCCGGCGCATCCGTCGCCCGCGCGAGCGCGGTGCCGAGCATGACGGCGTCGGCGCCGCACGCGAGCGACTTCACGATCTGGCCCGACGTGCCGAGCGAGCCGTCGGCGATGACGTGCACGTAGCGGCCGCCCGACTCGTCGAGGTAGTCGCGGCGCGCGGCGGCGACGTCGCTCACCGCGGTCGCCATGGGCGCGGCGACGCCGAGCACCTTCTCGCTCGTCGAGGCGGCGCCGCCGCCGAAGCCGACGAGCACGCCCGCGGCGCCGGTGCGCATGAGGTGCAGCGCCGCCGTGTAGGTCACGACGCCGCCGACCACGACCGGCACGTCGAGCTCGTAGATGAAGCGCTTGAGGTTGAGGGGCGCGCCCGACTCGGCCGAGACGTGCTCGGCGCTCACCGTCGCGCCGCGGATGACCATGAGCTCGACGCCCGCGGCGAGCACGGTCTCGTAGTGCTCCTGCACCGCCTGCGGGCTCAGGCTGCCGGAGACGACCACGCCGGCGTCGCGGATCTGCGCGAGGCGGTCGCGGATGAGCTCGGGCTTGATGGGCTCGGCGTAGATCTCGCGCATGCGGTTCGTCGCGAGGTCGGCGGGGAGCCCGGCGATCTCGGCGAGCAGCGGCTCGGGGTCGTCGTAGCGGGTCCAGACGCCCTCGAGGTTGAGCACGCCGAGCCCGCCGGCCCTGCCGAGCGCGATCGCGGTGGCCGGGCTCATCACCGAGTCGGTGGGGGCGCCGAGCACCGGGATGTCGAACTTGAAGGCGTCGATCTGCCACTGCAGCGACACGAGGTCGCTGTCGCGCGTGCGCCGCGACGGCACGATGCTGATGTCGTCGAAGCCGTAGCCCATCCGGGCGCGCTTGCTGCGGCCGATCTCGATCTCCGTCACGCTCCCCAGCCTATCCCGGGCCGCCCCGGAGCCGACCCAGAGGCGCCCGGGAGCGCCCCCAGCGCCGCCCGATGGTCAGAGCACGCTCTTGATGCGCAGCAGCGCCGCCTCCAGCTCGTCGCGCACCCGGGTCGCGGCCGCGGCCGACATGCGCTCGCCGCGGTCGGCGCGCACCGCGTCGCGCACCTGCTGCCGGAAGTCGTTGAGCGCGAGGTCGACGTCGTGGATCGCGATGCGCGCGGCCGCCCGCCCGGGCGCCGACGGCGCATCCGCCCGCTCCTCCGGCTCCGGCCGCGGTGCGCTCCACGGGTTCTGCACCGGCCGCTCGGGGGGCGCGGATGCGTCGGGCCGGGCGGGCTCGGGAGGCCGCGGCGCGCTCGACCACGAGGGCGCGCTCGGCGCGCTGCGCGCTTCGCGCTCGGCCGCGGCGAGGTCGGCCCGCAGCGCCTGCATGGCGCTCTTGACGCCCGCCCGCAAGTCGGAGGCCATCCGCCGCACCGAGTCGGTGATCTCGCCCTCGAGGTCGCGCAGCTCGCCCTGCCGGGCGGCGAGCTCGGCGCGGCCCGCGTCGGTGATCTCGTAGGTGGTCTTGCGGCCGTCGGCGGTCTTCGTCAGCAGCCCCTCCTCCTCGAGCTTCGCGAGCCGCGGGTAGATGGTGCCCGCGCTCGGCGAGTACGTGCCGCCGAAGCGCTGCTCGAGCGCCTGCATGAGCTCGTAGCCGTGGCGCGGCGCCTCGGCGAGCAGGCTCAGCAGGTAGAGGCGGAGCGCCCCGTGGCCGAAGACGGGCGTCATGCGTCCCTCCGCACGACGGTGATGTCGCCCGAGACGGTGTTGGCCGAGAAGCCGAAGGCGCTCGCGCCGTCGATCGTCTCGCTGCCGCCGCGCTTCGGCAGCGAGCGGCCGACGACGCTGCCGCGGCCCGAGACGGTGCGCGTGGTGGCGCGCACGCCCTGGCCGGCGTCGAGCCGCAGCGTCACGTCGGCCGAGACGGTGTTGGCCGAGATGCTGCGGGGCGAGCCATGCACGTCGAGCAGCACCTCGCCGCTGACGGTGTCGACGCCGATGTCGGTGAGGGCGCCGCTCGCGGTGACGTCGGCCGAGACCGCGTGCACCGAGAGGGAGCCCGCGCCGCCCGAGACCTCGACGTCGCCGGAGACGGTGTTGAGGTCGAGGTCGCCGCGGTGCGACTCGACCTGCAGCGGGCCCGACACGGTGCTGAGGGTCGCCTGGCCGCTGAGGCCCGAGACGAGGGCGGATGCGCTCACCTGGCCGAGCGACAGCGCCACCTGCCGGGGCACGAGGATGCTCAGCTCGACCCGGGCGCGCACGCCCACGAGGGCCTTCACCGACTCCCACACGTCGTCCCAGCTCACGCGCGGGTGCGCGATCGAGAGCCGCCCCTGCTCGAGCGTGACGGTGAGGTCGCGCCCCTCGACCCGGTGCACCTCGACGCGCGCCGTCGGCTCGTCGTGCCCGACGATGTCGACGCTGCCGCCGACCACGCCGACGCGCAGCGACTGCACCGCGTCGAGGTCGATCACGCGGCTCTGGCCCTCGGCGATCGTCCACCGCTCGGTGATCGCATCGGCGCCCGAGGCGCCCGCGCCCGATGCGCTGCGCGGCCTCGTGTCGCCGCTCTCCCACTGCTGCTCCATGCTGAGCTCCTCCCGCTCACTCGCGATATATCGCGTCTGCTGCGACACACGATATATCGCGTTTTCGCGCCGCACAACCCCGAGTTCGCAGACGTGCCCGCGCCCATCCGCCATGCGCCTCTCGCCGCGCCCCTGCGGCAGCGAGTGGGGCAGGTGCGCCCGAGCGGGGCGGGCGCGCCGGCCCCGCTCAGGCGCAGCCGCCCCACTCGGCGAGCGTGGCGAGCTCGCGGGCAGCGATGGCGCGAGACGGCGGTTGTGCACAGCGCGGCGCTCAGCCGGCGACGCGCGCGGACGGATGCGGCACGGTGCGCGCATGGACCTCGACATCCTCGCCGCCGACGCCGGGGAGCCGATGCGCCTCCGGCGCGCTCCCGACCTGCGGCGCATCCGGCGCGGCGCCTACGTCGACCGGGCGGCGTACGCGGCGCTCCCCGAGCACGGCCGGCACGCGGTCGCGGTGCGCGCCGTCGCCCTCACGCGTCCCGGCGCGGTCTTCGCCCGCGAGTCGGCGCTCGCCCTCGCCGGGCTGCCGCACGGGCGGCCGCGCGAGGTGTTCACGATCGGCGACCCCAGTGCCTCGGGTCGCCGCCACGGCGTGGTCAGCGCACGCGTCGCCATCGCCGACGACGACGTCATCGTCGAGGACGGCATCGCGCGCTGCACCACCGCATACGCGCTCGCGCACCTCGCGCGGGTCGGACGGCAGGTGGACGCGGTGAGCGCGCTCGACGAGGCGCTCCGGCTCGAGGTGGCCACCAGGGAGGAGGTGACGGATGCCCTCGGCCGCCAGGGCCCGCGGGGCCGGCGACGCGCATCCTGGGTGCTCGCGTTCGCCGACCCGCGCTCGCAGTCGGTGGGCGAGTCCTGGAGCCGCGTGGCGATCCACCGCATCGGCGCGCCGGCACCGCAGCTGCAGGTCGAGGTCGCGACGCGGCTCGGCGCCCGCTACCCCGACTTCCTCTGGGAGCGGCCCGGCATGCGGCCGCTGGGCGGCGAGTTCGACGGCGCGTGGAAGTACGGCGTGATCGCGGAGGCGGACGGCGTGCAGCCGGTCGACGCGGTGATCGCCGAGAAGCGCCGCGACGACGCGCTGCGCGAGCACATCGACACGCTGCACTGGATGTGGGACGCGGCGCAGCGCCCCGAGCTGCTGCGCGCGATGCTCGCGCAGGCGCACCTGCCCGTGCGCAGCGCCCTGCTACCCGGCTGGTGAGCCCGTGCGCAGCGCCCTGCTGCCCGGCTGGTGAGCCCCCGCGCCGCGCCGGCGCCGCCGACTGGGGCGGCTGCGCCCCGCTGGGGCGGGCGCGCCGGCCCCGCTCGGGCGCGAGCGCCCCACTCGCCGAGGCGGCAGCGCGACGCGCGCGGCTAGCGGCGGTAGTTCGGCGCCTCGACCACCATCTGGATGTCGTGGGGGTGCGACTCCTTGAGCCCCGCGGCGGTGATCTGCACGAAGCGGCCCTTCTGCTGCAGCTCCTCGATCGTGCGCGCGCCCGTGTAGAACATCGACTGCCGCAGGCCGCCGACGAGCTGGTACGCGACCGAGCCGAGCGGGCCGCGGTACGGCACCTGGCCCTCGATGCCCTCGGCGATCAGCTGCTCGTCGCTCGGCACGTCGGCCTGGAAGTAGCGGTCGCGCGAGTACGACGTCTTCTTGCCGCGCGTCTGCATCGCGCCGAGCGAGCCCATGCCGCGGTACGTCTTGAACTGCTTGCCGTTCACGAGCACCAGGTCGCCCGGGCTCTCGTTGGTGCCGGCGAGCAGCGAGCCGAGCATGACCGACGAGCCGCCGGCGACGAGCGCCTTCGCGATGTCGCCCGAGTACTGCAGCCCGCCGTCGGCGATGATCGGGATGCCCGTGCCCGCGTCGTGCGCGGCGCGCGCGGCGTCGTAGATGGCCGAGACCTGCGGCACGCCGACGCCCGAGACGACGCGGGTGGTGCAGATCGAGCCCGGTCCGACGCCGACCTTCACGGCATCGACGCCCGCCTCGATGAGCGCCGCGGCGCCCTCGTAGGTCGCGACGTTGCCGCCGATGATGTCGATCTCGGCGAAGCGCGGGTCGCCCTTCAGCCGCGCGACCATGTCGAGCACGCCCTGGCTCTCGCCGTTGGCGGTGTCGACGACGATCACGTCGACGCCGGCCTCCGCGAGCGCCTCGGCCCGCTCGAACGCGTCGCCGAAGAAGCCGATCGCGGCGCCGACGCGGAGCCGCCCGTGGGCGTCCTTCGTCGCGTTGGGGTACTGCTCGACCTTGTCGAAGTCCTTCACCGTGATGAGGCCGCCGAGGCGCCCGTCCTCGTCGATGAGCGGCAGCTTCTCGAGCTTCGTCTGGTGGAAGATCTCGAAGGCGTCCTCGCGGGAGATGCCGACCTTCGCGGTCTTGAGCGGCGACGGGGTCATCACGTCGCGCACGAGCGTCGTCGCGAACTCGTCGCGGGGCACGAAGCGCATGTCGCGGTTCGTGACGATGCCGACGAGCACGCCCGTCTCGTCGACGACCGGCAGGCCCGAGACCTTGAACTCGCCGCAGATGCGGTCGACCTCCTCGATCGTCGCGTCGGCGTGCGTCGTGACGGGGTCGGTGATCATGCCCGACTCCGACCGCTTCACGCGGTCGACCATCCCGGCCTGGTCGGCGATCGAGAGGTTGCGGTGCACGATGCCGATGCCGCCCTGGCGGGCCATCGCGATGGCCATGCGGTCCTCGGTCACGGTGTCCATCGCGCTCGACACGAGCGGGATGGCGAGGCGGATGCGGCGGGAGAGCCGCGTGCCGGTGTCGGCCTCGCTCGGGATCACATCCGTGCGGCCCGGCAGCAGCATGACGTCGTCGTAGGTGAGGCCGATCGGCCCGAACGGGTTGCGCATCTCCATCGCCTCCATCGTATCGATTCGGTTACGGTCCAGCGGCATCCCGGTGAAGAACGGCGCAGGGCTCTGCAATTGGACGATCGGCGGTCCAGGCGGCCGCTACTGTGTCACCACCGATGTAACGGGCATCCTGCGAACCGCATTCCTGCGGCCCCGCCCGCCCCACAGCATGGAGGACATGTGAAGACGTCCAGCAGACCGCGACGGAGCGGGCTGCGGCGAGCGATCGCCGTTGCCCTGGCCGTCATGGGGATGGTGGCAGGAGGCGCGACCGCGGTCGCCGCCGCTCCCCTCCCCGCGACCGAGCAGCCCAGCCCGTTCAGCTTCAACGGCATCATCCGGGACGGCCAGGAGCCGGTCGAGGGCGTCGCGATCACCGTCACCGGCAACGGGGTGGATGAGACGGCCGAGACGGGCGCGGACGGCCGGTGGTCGGTCGGCGTGCCCGAGCGCGGCACCTACACCGTCTCGATCGACACGTCGACGCTGCCCGAGGGGCTGACGCTCCGCGATCCGTCGTTCGAGAGCCGCGAGTTCGAGATCGGCGGCTCGAGCTCGGTGGGCGTGCTGTTCCCGTTCGGCGAGTCCTCGGGCGGCTCCGGCGGCACCGGCGGCAACACCGGCACCGGCGGCAACACGGGCACGGGCGGCGAGGGCGGCACGGGCGGAGAGCCCGCGACCGGCGGCGAGGGTTCGCCGGGCGGCGAGACCTCCACGGGCACCTCCTCGAACGACTTCGGCTCGCAGCTGCTCTCGCGCATCATCTCGGGCCTCAACTTCGGCCTGCTGCTGGCCCTCGCCGCGATCGGCATCACGCTCATCTTCGGCACCACCGGCGTCAACAACTTCGCGCACGGCGAGCTGCTGACCTTCGGCGGCATCGTCTTCTACGTCACGACGACGCTCGTGAACTGGCCGGCCTGGATCGCGATCGTCTTCACGCTCGCCGCCTCCGCGGCCTTCGGCTGGCTGCACGACTGGGGCATCTTCAAGCCGCTGCGGCGCCGCCGCGTGGGGCTCGTGCAGGTGCTGATCGTGACGATCGGCCTCTCCATCGCGCTGCGGTACTTCTACCAGTTCCTCATCGGCGGCGGCACGTACGGCCTCTCGGTCGACCGCGGCCCGGTCCTGCAGATCGGCCCCGTGCTCATGACGACGTCGAACGTCGTCAGCACCGTCATCGCGATCGTCGTGCTCATCGCCGTCGGCCTCTTCCTCACCCGCACGCGCATCGGCAAGGCCACGCGCGCGGTGAGCGACAACGCGAGCCTCGCCGCCGCATCCGGCATCGACGTCGACCGGGTCATCCGCATCGTCTGGGTGCTCGCGGGCCTCCTCACCGGCGGCGCGGGCATCCTCTACACCTACTTCATCGGCGCGAACATCAAGTGGGACGTGGGCTTCACGATCCTGCTGCTGCTCTTCGCCGGCGTCACCCTCGGCGGCCTCGGCAGCGCCTTCGGCGCGCTCGTCGGCGCGGTGATCATCGGCCTCGTCACCGAGATCTCGACGCTGTTCATCGCACCCGACCTGCGCTACGCGATCGCGCTGCTGGTGCTCATCCTCGTGCTGCTCTTCCGACCGCAGGGCATCCTGGGTCGACGGGAAAGGATCGGCTGACATGGACTTCCTCAGCATCCTCAACACCGCTGCGGGCGAGATCCTCTCCCCCACCACGGCCGCCTTCGCGCTCGCGACCATCGGCCTGAACATCCACTTCGGCTACTCGGGCCTGCTGAACTTCGGCCAGGCCGGCTTCATGGCGATCGGCGCGTACGCGTTCGCGATCTTCACGATGATGGCCGACCCGACCGCGACGCTCGGCTGGCCCGCGTGGCTGTCGTTCCTCACCGCGGTGATCGTCGCGATCGTGGCGGCGGTGGTGTTCGCGCTCATCCTCGGCATCCCGACGCTGCGGCTGCGCGGCGACTACCTCGCGATCGTCACGATCGCGGCCGCCGAGATCATCCGCTTCACCGTGCGCACGCAGGACCTCACCGCCGTCACCGGCGGCTCGCAGGGCCTGCGCGGTCAGGACTACAAGGGCGACTTCGACGCCATGAACCCCCTGACCGGCACGACCTACGGCTTCGGCCCGTGGACGGCGACCGCCTACGACACCTGGGTGCGCATCATCGCCTGGTCGCTCGTGATCGTCGCGCTCGTGCTCGTGTGGCTGCTCATGCGCAGCCCGTGGGGCCGCGTCATCAAGGGCATCCGCGAGGACGAGGATGCGGTGCGCTCGCTCGGCAAGAACGTCTACAGCTACAAGATGCAGGCGCTCGTGCTCGGCGGCACGATCGGCGCGATCGCCGGCGTGATGTTCGTGCTGCCCCGCGCGGTGCAGCCCGACAACTTCGCGACCACGATGACCTTCTACATCTGGACGGCGCTGCTGCTCGGCGGCGCGGCCACGGTGTTCGGGCCGCTGCTCGGCTCGATCCTCTTCTGGGTGCTGCTGTCGTTCACCGGCGGCGTCATCAACGTGCTCCACGGCATGGGCCTCTTCGGCGACATGTCCGGCTCGCAGGCCGGCCAGATCCGCTTCGTGCTCATCGGCGTCGCACTGATGCTGCTGGTGGTCTTCCGACCACAGGGCATCCTCGGCAACAAGAAGGAGCTGTCGTTCCATGTCTGACACGACCACACCTCCCCGCACGCATCCGCTCGTCGAGGGCGAGGTGGCCCCCGGCTGCAAGAAGGTCGACGCGATCGTCGTCGCCGACGGCGTCGTGCGGCAGTTCGGCGGCCTCACGGCCGTCGACGTCGAGCACGTCGAGATCCCGCGCGGCATGATCACCGCGCTCATCGGCCCGAACGGCGCCGGCAAGACGACCTTCTTCAACCTGCTCACCGGCTTCGACCGCCCCAACAAGGGCACCTGGTCGTTCGAGGGGCAGTCGCTCGCCCACGTGCCGAGCCACAAGGTGGCACGGCGCGGCATGGTGCGCACCTTCCAGCTGACGAAGTCGCTCGGCCGCCTGACGGTGCTGCAGAACATGCTGCTCGGTGCGCGCGACCAGCGCGGCGAGGGGATGTTCGCGGCGCTCGTGAAGCCGCTGTGGAAGGCGCAGGAGCAGGCCAACACCGAGCGGGCCGACAAGCTGCTCGCCCGCTTCAAGCTCGACGCGAAGCGCGAGGACTACGCGGCGTCGCTCTCGGGCGGCCAGCGCAAGCTGCTCGAGATGGCGCGCGCGCTCATGAGCGAGCCGACGCTCGTCATGCTCGACGAGCCGATGGCCGGCGTGAACCCCGCGCTCACCCAGTCGCTGCTCGACCACGTGAAGGGCCTCAAGGACGACGGCATGACGGTGCTCTTCGTCGAGCACGACATGCACATGGTGCGCCACATCTCGGACTGGGTGATCGTGATGGCCGAGGGCCGGGTCGTCGCCGAGGGCCCGCCCGAGACGATCATGCAGAACCAGGCCGTGGTCGACGCCTACCTGGGCGCCCACCACGACACCGACCTCGGCACGCTCACGAACCAGCAGGTGGCGCAGATCCACCACGACGCCGACGCGGACGTCGACGCCGACGACGCATCCGCGCCGACGACGGATGCGTCGGCCGCGTCCACGACGGACGCCGACCAGGAGGAGGGCAGGCGATGACCGCGACCCCCGTGCTCGAGACCAAGGAGCTGGTGGCCGGCTACCTGCCGGGCGTCAACATCCTCAACGGCTGCTCGATCGTCGCCAACCAGGGCGACCTGATCGGCATCATCGGCCCGAACGGCGCCGGCAAGTCGACGCTGCTGAAGGCGGTGTTCGGCCAGGTGAACATCCGCGAGGGCAGCGTGCTGCTGAACGGCGACGACATCACCGGCCTCAAGGCCGACCGGCTGGTCGGCAAGGGCGTCGGCATGGTGCCGCAGAACAACAACGTCTTCCCGTCGCTCACCATCGAGGAGAACCTCGAGATGGGCCTGTTCCAGCAGCCGCGCATGTTCAAGGAGCGCTTCGAGTTCGTCGGCGGCCTCTTCCCCGAGCTCGTGAAGCGTCGCAAGCAGCGCGCCGGCAGCCTCTCGGGCGGCGAGCGGCAGATGGTCGCGATGGGCCGCGCGCTCATGATGGACCCGGCGGTGCTGCTGCTCGACGAGCCGAGCGCGGGCCTCAGCCCCGTGCGCCAGGACGAGACCTTCCTGCGCGTCGCCGAGATCAACAGCCACGGCGTGACGATCGTCATGGTCGAGCAGAACGCGCGACGCTGCCTGCAGATCGCGCACCGCGCGTACGTGCTCGACCAGGGCAAGGACGCCTACACGGGCACCGGCCGCGAGATGCTGAACGACCCGAAGGTGATCCAGCTCTACCTCGGCACGCTCGCGACCGACGTCGAGGAGAAGGCGCGCACGACGTCGCAGCCGACGGTCGACCCGGGCGTCTGAGGCGCCGGGACGGCATGAGGAAGGGCCCTGCTCGCGAGAGCGGGGCCCTTCCTCGTTGCGTGGTGGTCTCGACTCGTGCGGCGCCCTGCGGGCGCTGCACGGCTCGACCGGCGGGGGGACGCGAAGAGGGCCCCGCCGGAGCGGGGCCCTCTCGTCGCAGGGGCGGGTCACTCGTTGAGCGAGCCCTCCTCGGCGTTCAGGAAGGTGTACTTGTTGTCGGCGCCGTACTGGTAGATGCCGATGAAGGCCTCCGTCGGGTCGCCGTTCTCGTCGAACTCGATCGGACCCGAGGGGCCGTCGTAGTCGATGTCCTCGCCGGCCTCGATCAGCTCCAGGCACTCGGCCACGTCGGTGCACTTCGTGCCCTCGGTGGAGACCGCCTGCATGTTGTCGCGGATCGTGATCGGGTCGGCGCTGCCGCCCTGCGCGGCCGCGAGGGCTGCCAGGATCACGGCGTCGTACGACTCGGGGCCGTAGGAGAAGTCGCCCAGCTCGGGGTCCTGCTCCAGCAGGCGGTCCTTGAAGCCCTCGTCGGCGGGGTTGCCGGGCAGCGTGCCCTTGGCGCCCTCGAGCGTGCCCTCCGGGAAGTTGTAGTCGTTCGACAGGTTGCCGTCGACGAAGTACATGCCGGAGGACGGGAAGCCCTGCGTCGCGAGCTCGGGCACGATCTGCGCCGTCTCGGCGAACGCGATGATCGCGATCGCGTCGGGGTCGCCCTGCATGAGCTCCGACACCTGCGACGTGAAGTTCGTGTCGCCCGGGTTGTAGAGCACGTTGCCGGTGACCGTGCCGCCGGCGGCCTCGACCGCCATCGCCGCGTTCTCCTGCAGGCCCGTGCCGTACGGGTCGTTGATCGTGATGAACCCGACGCTCGCGGCGCCGTCGCCCGTCATGAGGTTGCCGAGCACGCGGCCCTGCAGCACGTCGGAGGGCGCGGTGCGCCAGTAGAACCCGTCGTCCTCGTAGTCGGAGAAGTCGGGCGACGTGTTGGCCGGCGAGATCTGCACGACCTGCGCGTCGATCAGCTGGTCGATGAACGTGAAGGACACGCCCGACGACGCGGCGCCGATGACGACGTCGGCACCGGCCGAGACGAGCTCGCCCGCCGAGGCGGTGGCGATGTCGGTCGTGGTGTCGCCGGAGTCGCGGTGCTGCACGTCGACCTCGAACTCGAAGCCAGCGGCCTCGAGGTCGGCCGCCGCCAGGTCGACGCCCGCGAACTCGGGCGGGCCGAGGAACGCGAGGTTGCCGGTCTGCGGCAGGATCGTGCCGACGACGAACGAGGTGTCGACCTCGCCGCCCTCGTCGGGCCCTGCGGATCCGGACGGCGCCGGCGTGGTGCCGCCGCCGGCGCAGGCTGCGAGCAGCAGGACGCCGGCGGTCGCGGCGCCGAGCGCCGCGGCACGACGGGGGTGCCCGGTGGTGCGAAGGAAGGACTGCATTGTGCTCCTAATTCCTCTGGAGGTGCGCGCTTGAGCGTGCGTTGGCACAACAGTAGGCGAGGGAGGGACCGTTTTCGGCCGATCCGCGTTACGTCCTGGTAACGGTCTTGGCGCATCCGACCCCCGCTCGGGCGATGCTCGGGCGGTGCTGAGCAATTGCGGGTGCGCACGGCAGTGCCCCGCCTCGCGACCAGCGCGCAGGCGCGCGCGGGTAGCGTTGCCGCGACGGCGAGGAGCGCGACATGGGACTGTTCAGGCAGAGGACCGCCACCGAGGTCGAGCTGGCCGACCGGAGCGATCGGGCACGGCTGTGGGGCGACACGTTCGGCCGGTTCGCGACACGGGCGCTGCAGGGCATCATCGTCGTCGTCGCGGTCGCCGGCGTCGTGTTCGCGATGACGCAGCTGACGCTCGTCATCATCCCCGTGACGATCGCGCTCATCCTCGCCTCGGCGTTCGCGCCCGTGATGCGCTGGATGCGCCGCAAGGGCGTGCCGAGCGGGCTCGCGACCGCGGGGGCGATGCTCGCGATCGCGCTCGCGCTCGGCGGCGTGGTGTGGCTCGTCGTGAACGCCGTGCGCTCGCAGCTCGACGAGCTCGTGTCGCAGACGTCCGAGGGCATCGACCAGGTGATCGCCTGGGTCTCGACCCTCCCCTTCGCGCCCACCGACGAGCAGATCCAGCAGGGCCGCGACGCGGTCGTCGACTTCCTCACGAGCTCGCAGTTCGGCTCGGGCGCCGTCGCCGGCGCCGCCGCCGCGGCCAACTTCCTCACCGGCCTCGTGCTCATGCTCGTGGTGCTGTTCTTCTTCCTCAAGGACGGCCCGCGCATCTGGGAGTTCCTGCTGCGGCCGCTCGAGGGCGAGCGCTACGCCCGCGGCAAGCGCATCGGCCGCCGCACCGTCGACACCCTCGGCGGCTACGTGCGCGGCACGGCGACGGTCGCGCTCGTCGACGCGGTCGGCATCGGCGTCGTGCTCGCCTTCGCGCAGGTGCCGCTCGCCCTCCCGCTCTCGGTGCTCGTGTTCCTGCTCGCGTTCATCCCGCTCGTGGGCGCCACCGTCGCCGGCGCGCTCGCGACCCTCGTGGCGCTCGTCGCGAACGGCCCCGTCGTGGCGCTCGTGGTCCTCGCGGCCGTCGTGCTCGTAAACCAGCTCGAGGGCAACTTCCTCCAGCCGGTCGTGATGGGGCGCTCGCTGCAGATCCACGAGCTCGTCATCCTCATCGCCCTGACCGTCGGCACGGTGCTCGGCGGCATCGTCGGCGCCGTGCTCTCGGTGCCGATCGCGGCCGTCGCGTGGGGCATCGTGCAGGTGTGGGACGGCGAGGACCGCCCGGCCAGGATGTTCCGGCAGAAGCGGCCGGAGCTCGCGTAGCCGGTCGCCGCGCGCCCGGGCCCGCGCCCCGCGTCAGGCCGCGGCGGGCTCGGGCCGCGGGCGGCGCGCGTGGCGGCCCAGCAGGTCGAGCGACACGAGCGCGAGCGACGCCCAGACGAGCGCGAAGCCGATCCAGCGCTCGAGCGGCATGGGCTCGAGCATCACGAAGGCGCCGAAGAGGAACGAGATGATCGGCGCGAGGTACTGCGTGAACGCGAGCGCCGTGAGCGAGATCCGGCGGGCGGCGGCAGCGAAGGCGAGCAGCGGCACCGCCGTGATGACTCCGAGCCCGACGGTGCCCCAGATGCCGGCGGCGCCGTTCGCGCCGACCGTCACGCCCTGCAGCGAGATCGCGATGCCCATCATCACGAGCGCGGCGGGCAGCGCCGCGACCGTCTCGATCGTGAATCCCGAGAGCGCGTCGACCGAGCCGCCGACCCGCTTCTTGATGAGCCCGTAGACGCCGAACGAGAGCGCGACCGTCAGGCCGATCCAGGGCACCTCGCCGTAGCCGACGACCATCACGAGCACGCCGAGCGCGCCGAGCCCGACCGCGACCCACTGCACGGGCCGCAGCCGCTCGCCCAGGAAGGCGACGGCGAGCACGACGCTCACGAGCGGGTTGAGGAAGTAGCCGAGGCTCGTCTCGAGCACGCGGTCGCTCAGCACGCCGATGAAGAAGGCCGTCCAGTTGACGAGCACGGCGCAGCCGGCGAGCACGAGCGAGACGGTGTCGCGGCGGCTGCGCAGCACGCCGGCGAGCCTGCTCCAGCCGCGGGTGGCCGCGACGAGCGCGAACCCGACGACCACCGAGGCGATCACCCGCCAGCCGATGAGCTCGAAGCCGTCGATGCCTTTCGTCAGCTGCAGGTAGACGGGGACGACGCCCCAGAAGGCGTACGCGAAGACCGCGTACCAGATGCCGGCGCGCGTGCGCCCGCCCGGGTGCTCACCCATCCGACCCTCCCGAGGCCCGTGGTGGAACTGCGACGGCGGCGCCCCGCGAGGGGGCGCCGCCGTCGATCTCAGCGGAGCGTCAGCGCTCGACGATCGCGAGCACGTCGCGAGCCGAGAGCACCAGGTACTCGTCGGCGCCGAACTTCACCTCGGTGCCGCCGTACTTGGAGTACAGCACCTTGTCGCCCACGGCGACGTCGATCGGGACGCGGTTGCCGTTGTCGTCGACACGACCCGGACCCACGGCCACGACCTCGCCCTCCTGGGGCTTCTCCTTGGCGGTGTCAGGGATGACGAGACCGCTGGCGGTGGTCGTCTCTGCCTCGACCTGCTTGATGACGATGCGGTCCTCGAGCGGCTTGATGGAAACCGACACGGTTGCCTCTTTCTGTCAGATCCTGGGGTGCGCCCGGCAGTGCCGGGCACCTGAGCAAGCCTAGGCGGTCGGCTGGCACTCGGTCAACATGAGTGCCAGCCGCGCCCCGGGTGCTTGGATGAGTGCGATGGATGCCGAGGAGCTGCGACTGCTGCTGTCGAAGGACGGCCTCGCGCTGCTCGAGCGCGCCGAGGCGGGCCTCGACGGCGACGTCGTGCGCGAGGTGACGCGGCTCCGCGCCGAGGGGCACGACCCCCGGCTCGTCGCCGCCGTGCTCACCCAGGCCCGCCTGCGCCGCCGCGCCCGGGCGAAGTTCGGCGAGTTCGCGAGCGGCATGCTCTTCACCGAGGCCGGGCTCGAGCAGGCCACGCGCCTGCGCGTCGCCGCGCACCACGCGGGGCGGATGCGCCGGGCCGGCATCGTCTCGGTGGCCGACCTCGGGTGCGGCATCGGCGCCGACGCGCTCGCGTTCGCGACGCTCGGGCTCGAGGTCACGGCCGTCGAGCGCGACGAGGTGACCGCCGCGATCGCGACCTACAACCTCGCCGCGTGGCACGCATCCGTCGTGCACGGCGATGCGCTCGACACCCCCGTCGACGCGGAGGCGCTGTGGTTCGACCCCGCCCGCCGCGACGGCGCGCGGCGCCTCAGCGACCCCGCCGACTGGTCGCCGCCGCTCGACGCCGTCTTCGCGCGCGCCGCCGCGCAGCCGGCGGGCGTGAAGCTCGCGCCGGGCATCGACCGCGACCTGCTGCCGCCGGACGCGGAGCACCAGTGGGTCACCGACGGGCTCGAGACCGTCGAGGCGGTGGTGTGGACCGGGCGGCTCGCCCGGCCCGGCGTCGCGCGCAGCGCGCTCGTGCTCGGCGACGGCGTCGCCGAGGAGCTCGCCGGCGACCCGAGCCACCCCGAGCCCGGCGAGCTCGACGCGTGGCTGTACGAGCCGGCCGGCGCCGTCATCCGCGCCGAGCTCATCGGCGCGCTCGCCGAGCGGCTCGATGCCCGCGCGGTGAGCGAGGGCATCGCCTACCTGACGGCCGCGCGCCACGTCGGCACGCCGCTCGCGCAGGCGTTCCGAGTGCGCGAGACGCTGCCGCTCGACGAGCGCCGCATCGCGCAGCGCCTGCGCGAGCTCGGCATCGGCGAGCTCGAGATCAAGAAGCGCGGTGCCGACATCGACCCCGCGGCGCTGCGGAGGCGGCTCAAGCTGCGCGGCGACGCGCGCGCCACGCTCATCCTCACGCGGATCGCCGGGCGGCATCGCGCGGTGCTCGCCGACCGGGCCTGAGCGCGACGAAGCCTGAGCACGACGAAGCCCCCGGCCGCTGGGGCCGGGGGCTTCGCTGGACGACGAGGTCTCGTGACGCGCGCCGCATGCGGCGCGCTCCTCGACCTGAGCCCTCCGCGCTCACCGCGAGGGTGAGCGCTCCGGGCTCACATCGAGCTGATCTCCATCAGGTACGGGATCCAGTTCACGGCCATGATGATGCCGATCACGAGGCAGATGATGAAGATGATCGAGCCGGCGATCGCGGCGATCATCGGCCACGGCTTCGCCTCGGGGTTCTTCTTCATCGCAACGAAGCCGAGGATCGCGCCGATGAGCGCGAACAGCCAGCCGGAGCCGGCGAACCACATGCCGAGGAAGCCGAGGCCCGTGAGCACGAGCGCGGCGATCGTGATGCCCTTGAGCTTCTTCTCGCCCGCCGGCGCTGCGCCGAACGGCTGCTGCTGGGCGTAGCCGGCGGCGGCGGGGTCGCCGTAGGACTGCGAGTACGAGGGCTGCTGGCCGTAGGCGGCGTCGGCGGCAGCGCTCGAGCCGTACGCCGGCTGCTGGCCGTAGGCCGGCGGCTGCTGGCCGTAGGCGGCCTGCTGGCCGTAGCCGGGCTGCTGCCCGTAGCCCTGATCGGCGGCAGGCTGCTGCCCGTAGGCGGCCTGCAGGCCGTAGCCCTGCTCGGGCGTCGACTGCCCGTACGTCGGCGGCTGCTGGCCGTAGCCGGGCTGCCCGTAGGCCTGCTCGCCGCCGGGCTGCTGCCCGTACGCCTGCTGCTGCCCGTAGGACGGCGCGCTGGCGCCGCCGTACGAGGGCGCGCTGGTGCCGTACGAGGGCTGCTGGCCGTAGCCGGGCTGGCCGTCCTGCGGGGCCTGGCCGTAGCCGGGCTGCTGGCCGTACGCGGGAGGCTGGCCGTGGTCGCCCTGCGCCTGCGTCGGTGCTGCGTCGTGCGGCTGGCCGAACGACGGGGCCTGCTCGGGCTGCTGCCCGAAGTCGGCCGCGGGCTGGGCGCTGTCGGCATCGCCGGGCTGTGCGGCGCCCTCCTGGTCGGGGCGACGGAAGCGGTCGTCGGCGGGCGGGTACTGGTCGCTCACGGGATCCTCCTTGCGATGCGCGACTGCGCGTGGTTCACCGTACCCTGCCGCCGAGGCGCGAAGCCTGGAAGCGGGCCGAACGGCAGCTCGGCGCGTCGGGGCTCAGACCGCGGCTCAGACCCCGGGCAGCCCCTGCAGTCCCCCGACGACCGTGACGATCATCGCGATGCCCGCGACCGTCGCAGCGATCAGGGCGACGAGCGTCACGGCGCCCAGGATCACGGCCCAGACGGCGAGCAGCCTGCCGTCGTCGCCCGAGCGCCGGATGCGCGACAGCGCGATGAGCCCGAGCACGATCGCGGCGATCGAGCCGAGGCCGACGAGGATCGTCGTGCCGGCGGCCGCCGAGGCGATCGCCCAGATCGCGAGCGCGTCGGTCCTCGGGCCCGGATGCGTGGGCGAGCGGAAGGGCGCGGGCGCCGGCGGCGCGGGCGGCGGGCCCCATCCTGGCTGCTGCCACGCCATGCTCATGCCCGCTCCTCGTCGGCTCGCGGCCGCGCGAGCCGATCGGCGCGCGGCGCAGGGCGATCCTGCCAGGCCGACCTGTGCATCCGCCCGGTCGCGCCGCTCACGCCGTGACCTGCACGGTGCTCGCGTCGAGCGTCGACTCGGCCGCGAAGCCGGCGGGGCTCGGAGCGTCGCCGCGCGCGACGAGCATCGCCCCGACGGCCGCGATCATCGCCCCGTTGTCGGTGCACAGGTCGAGCGGCGGGATCCGCAGCGCGACGCCCGCCTGCTCGCAGCGCTCGGCCGCGACCTCGCGCAGGCGCCGGTTGGCGACCACGCCGCCGCCGAGCAGCAGGCGCGGGATGCCGTGCGCCGCGCACGCGTCGAGCGCCTTCGCCACGAGCACGTCGACGACCGCCTCGCGGAAGCTCGCCGCGACATCCGCCACCGGCAGCGGCTCCCCCGCGGCCTCGGCCCGCTCGACGTGGCGCGCGACGGCCGTCTTCAGCCCCGAGAACGAGAAGTCGAAGCGGTGGCGGTCGCGGTCCTTCGGCGCCGTGAGCCCGCGCGGGAAGCGGATCGCCGCCGGGTCGCCGCCCACGGCGGCGCTGTCGATCGAAGGCCCGCCCGGGTACGAGAGCCCGAGCAGTCGCGCGGTCTTGTCGAAGGCCTCGCCCGCCGCGTCGTCGATCGTCTCCCCCAGCAGCTCGACGTCGCCCGCGAGGTCGCGCACGAGCAGCAGCGACGTGTGGCCGCCCGAGACGAGCAGCGCGACGGTCGGCAGCTCGAGCGGCTCGCCCGAGAGCACGTCGGCGGCGACGTGGCCGACGAGGTGGTTGACGCCGTACAGCGGCAGGTCGCGCGCGGCGGCGAGGCCCTTCGCGGCGCCGATGCCCACCATGAGGGCGCCGGCGAGGCCGGGCCCGGCGGTGACGGCGACCGCGTCGAGGTCGTCGAGGGTGAGGGATGCGTCGGCGAGCGCCGCGAGGATCGTCGGCTGCAGCTCCTCGAGGTGGGCGCGCGCGGCGATCTCGGGCACGACGCCCCCGAAGCGCGCGTGCAGCTCCATCGACGAAGCGATCCGGTTCGCGAGCAGCTCGGTGCCGCGCACGATGCCGACGCCCGTCTCGTCGCAGCTCGTCTCGATGCCGAGCACCACCGCCGGCCGCTGCCCCTGCACCATCACGCCGACTCCCGCTTCATGACCACCGCATCCACGTCCTCCGGCTGGTAGTAGCGCGGCCGCACGCCGATCTCGCGGAACCCGACCGACTCGTAGAGGCCGCGCGCGACCGGGTTGTCGGCCCGTACCTCGAGGAACAGCTCGCGCACACCGCGCCGGCCGGCCTCGGCGAGCAGCTCGGCGAGCAGCGCGCGCCCGATGCCGCGCCCGCGGGCGCCGGCGGCGACGGCGATCGTCTGCACGTCGCCCTCGACGCCCACGGCGCGCAGGCCCGCGTAGCCGACCGTGCGGCCGTCGTCGTCCTCGTCGACGGCGATGACGTAGCGGCCCCAGTCGCTCGCGACCTCCTGCTGCATGGTGCCGCGCTCCCACGCGCTCGCGCCGAACGACGCCTGCTCGATCGCCATGATCGCGTCGAGGTCGCCGGCGCCCGCGGTGCGGATGACGACGCTCACTGGCTCACCCGCTTCGGGCCGGCCGACGGCGTCGCGTCGGCGTCGCGCAGGTACAGCGCCTGCTCCACCTCGGCCGCCCCGCGCACGAGGGCGCGGGCGAGCAGCGCGGCGTCGACCGCGTCGGCGTCGAGGCGGGGCGCGCCAGCGTGCGCGGCGGCGGGCGGCGGCACCGCGTCGGCGGGCGCGAGGTGCGGGCCGTCGACGACCAGGCCGTCGACGATCGAGCTCCACGCGCGCTCCCGGCGCCGCACATCCGTCGTCACCTGCGCCGTGCCCTCGGTGATGCCCGCGTGGCTCGCGATGCCGACGCACCGCACCCCGAGGCCCATCGCCGCCGCGCGCGCCGCCGCGATGCCGACGCGCAGGCCCGTGAAGGCGCCCGGCCCCATGCCGGCGACGACGAGCTCGATACGGTCGCGGCGGCCCGCGAGGGCGCGCTCGAGCATGGGCCCGAGGTGCTCGGCGTGGCGCCGCGCGTCGCCCTGGTGCTCGCGGAAGACGACGTCGTCGCCGTCGACGACGGCGACCGAGGTGCCGAGCGAGGTGTCGATGGCCAGGATCACGGTGCCTCCTCCGTCGGGCCCGGGGCGGTGAGCGAGCGCACGCGCGCGGCGTCCCAGCCGGGGCCGTGCCCGCGCAGGCGCACCGAGCGCGGCGACTCGCCGTCGCCGTCGGCCTCGCCGCGGTCGATCTCGACGCGCAGCCAGCTCTCGAGCGCGTGCTCGAGCGGCGCGCCCCACTCGGCGACCGTGATGGCGCCGTCGAGGTCGAGGTCGAGGTCGTCGAGCTCGGCCTCGTCGCCCAGCCGATACGCGTCGACGTGCTGCAGGTCGGGGCCCGCGGCGGTGCGGTGCGTGCGGGCGATGACGAACGTGGGGCTCTGCACGGTGCCGCGCGCGCCGAGCGCCCGGCCGATGCCGCGCGTGAGGGTGGTCTTGCCCGCGCCGAGCGGGCCGATGAGCAGCACGGCGTCGCCGGCGCGCAGCACCGCGCCGATGCGCTCGCCGAGCAGCTCCATCGCGTCGGCGTCGGCGACCGAGCCGGCGACCTCGACCGCCACGCGCGGGCCGATCATGCCGGTGAGCTCGGGGGCGGATGCGTGCTCGAGCACGACCGGGTCGCCGACGCGGGCGGGGCGGTCGCCGACGTCGAGCACGACCTGGTCCATCGCCACGCGCCCGCGGATCGGGTGCGCGCCGTCGCCGCCGACGACCGCCGGGCGGCCGGTGGCGCTGCGCGTGACGCCGTCGGCGTAGCCGAGGCCGACGAGCGCGAGCGTCGTCGCGCTCGGCGTGACGTACTCGCCCCCGTAGGAGACGCCGAGGCCGGGCTCCACGCGCTTGACGCCCACGAGCTCGCCGACGAGGCGGCGGGGCTCGCCGTCGAGCCCGAGCTCGAGCACGCGCCGCGGCGCCGTCTCGGGTCCCGCGGCGACGACGCCCGCGCCCCGGCCGGCCGCGCCCATCCGGGTCACGACCTCGTACGTGATCGTGCGCGCCGCGCGCGCCCACGCGTCGGCGCTCGGCTCGCCCGCAGCCGGGTCGCCCCACAGCACGCCGTCGCCCGTGCGCGGCGGCTCGATCCTGAGGCTGCGCGCGCCGACCGCGGCGACGTGCGCGAGCTCGCCGCCGAGCAGCACCGGCGCGCCGACCGCGGGCAGCAGCCCGTCGTCGAGCCCGACCTCGGCGACGCCGTCGACGAAGGCGGCGCTCGCGCGCATCGCGGGCCGGAGGCCCAGCGCCGCGGCCGCCGACCCGTCGCCGGCGCCCGGACCGCTCGGGTCGACGCCGTACGCGGCCACGCCGATGCGCACGAGGTCGAAGCGGGCCTCCGGCAGCGCGATCGCGGCCGCCGAGCTCGCGAGGTGCCGCAGCTCCAGGCCGAGCGGCTCGGCCTCGGCGAGCGCCGACGCGAAGTCGCGCACCTGCGCGAGGTCGGCGTCGCGGCTCGTGCCGGCGAGGTGCGACATCGCGCCGCGGATGCGCGCGCCGTCGGCGGCGAGCGCGATCGCGCGCGCGATCGCCGCGGAGCGGTCGCCGCGCGCGATGCCGTTGCGGCCGAGCCCGGTGTCGAGCTTCAGGTGGATGACGGCGCCCGCGGCGGCAGCCGCCTCGAGCTGCGCGATCGAGCTCACTGCCACGTCGACGCCGTGGCGCGCCGCGAGCGACAAGTCGACGCCCGGCCCGTGCAGCCAGGCGAGGATCGGCGCGTCGATGCCGGCGGCGCGCAGCTGCAGCGCCTCCGCGAGGTCGACGACGCCGAGCATGGCGGCACCGCCGTCGAGCATCGCGCGGGCGGATGCGACGGCCCCGTGGCCGTAGCCGTCGGCCTTCACGACGCCGCACACGGGCGTCGCCGCCCGCGCGGCGAGCGCGCGCACGTTCGCGGCGATGGCCGCCGTGTCGACCTCGATGCGCATCAGGACTCCGCGATGACCGTCGCCGTGGCGACGCCCGCGTCGTGGCTCATCGAGACGTGCACGCGCGTCGCGCCGATCGCGGCCGCGCGCTCGGCAGCGGTGCCGCGCAGGTCGAGGCTCGGCTCGCCTCCCGGGCCCTGCACGACCACCAGGTCGACCCAGCGCATCCCCGCGTTCGCGCCGAGCGCCTTGAACGCGGCCTCCTTCGCGGCGAAGCGCGCCGCGAGCGACGGCAGCGACCGCTCGCGGCCGTCGACGAGCAGCTCGTCGGGCGCGAAGAGGCGCTGCTTGAGCCGCGGCGTGCGCGTGACGGCGCGCTCGAAGCGCGCCAGGTCGACGACGTCGACGCCGAGCCCCACGATCACGAGCCGACCCCGGTCATCTGCCGACGAGCCGGATCACTCGACCGTGACCGACTTCGCGAGGTTGCGCGGCTGGTCGACGTCGAGGCCCTTCGCGGTGGCGAGCTCGAGCGCGAAGATGTGCAGCGGCACGACCTGCAGCACGGGCTCGAGCATCGGCAGGGTCAGCGGCACGCGCAGCACCACGTCGGCGTACGGCAGCACCGCGGCGTCGCCCGCCTCGGCGACCGCGATGACGCGGGCGCCGCGCGCCCGGATCTCCTGGATGTTCGAGACGATCTTCGAGTGCAGCAGCGGCTCGTTGCGCGGGCTCGGCACCACGACGAACACGACCTGGCCGGGCTCGATGAGCGCGATGGGGCCGTGCTTCAGCTCGCCGCCCGCGAAGCCCTCGGCGTGGATGTAGCTGATCTCCTTGAGCTTCAGCGCGCCCTCGAGCGCCACCGGGTAGCCGACGTGGCGGCCGAGGAAGAGCACCGAGCGGGTGTCGCTCATCCAGTGCGCGAGCTCGTGCACCGACTCCTGCTCGGCGAGCACCTGGCGCAGCTCGTCGGGCAGCTCGCGGAGCTCTCCGACGACCTCGGCGATCTGCTCCTCCGTCATCGTGCCGCGCACTCGCGCGAGGTGCAGGCCGAAGAGCAGCTGGCCGATCACCTGCGCGAGGAACGCCTTCGTCGACGCGACCGCGACCTCGGGGCCGGCGTGCGTGTAGAGCACCGCCTCCGACTCGCGCGGGATGGTGGCGCCCTGCGTGTTGCAGATCGAGAGCGTGCGGGCGCCCTGCGCGACCGCGTGCTGCACGGCCATCTTCGTGTCCATCGTCTCGCCCGACTGCGAGATCGAGATGACGAGCGTGTGCTCGTCGAGCACCGGGTCGCGGTAGCGGAACTCGTGCGCGAGGTCGACCTCGACGGGCACGCGCGCCCACGTCTCGATCGCGTACTTGCCCACGAGGCCCGAGTAGCTCGCCGTGCCGCACGCGACGATGACGATGCGGTGGATGCCCTGCAGCACCTCGTCGGTGAGCACGCCCAGCTCGCCCAGGTCGACGCCGTGGTCGGTCAGGCGGCCGCGCATGGTGTTCTCGACGGCCTCCGGCCCCTCCGAGACCTCCTTCGCCATGAACGACGGCCAGCCGCCCTTGTCGGCGGCCGAGGCGTCCCAGTTGACCTCGAAGCGCTTCGGCTCGGTCGGGGTGCCGTCGAAGTCGGTGACGGATGCGCTGTCGACGGTGATCGTGACGATCTGGTCGTTGTCGAGCGCGGCCGCGTCGGGCGTGAACTTCACGAACGCGCTCACGTCGCTGCCGAGGAAGTGCTCGCCCTTGCCGTAGCCGACGAGCAGCGGCGAGTTGTGCGAGGCGCCGACGACGACGCCCGGCTGCTCGGCGTGCATCGCGAGCAGCGTGAACTGGCCCTCGAGCCGGCGCACGACCTGACGCATCGCGAGCGTGAGGTCGCCCGTCTCGCGGTAGGCGCGGCCGAGCAGCTTCGCCGCGGCCTCGGTGTCGGTCTCGCTCGCGAAGACCTCGCCCGCGGCCTCGAGCTCGGCGCGCAGCTCGGCGAAGTTCTCGATGATGCCGTTGTGGATGAGCGACAGCCGGCCCTCGTCGCCGAGGTGCGGGTGCGCGTTCTCGTCGGTCGGCCCGCCGTGCGTGGCCCAGCGCGTGTGGCCGATGCCGGTCGACGACTCGGGCAGCGGCGCGTCCGAGAGGCTGTCGCGGAGGACCTTGAGCTTGCCGCCCTTCTTGCGCAGCGCGACGCGGTCGCCGTCGATCACCGAGACGCCGGCGCTGTCGTAGCCCCGGTACTCGAGCCTGCTGAGACCCTCGAGCAGCACGTCGACCGTGCTGCGCTCACCGGTATAGCCCACGATGCCGCACATGCCTCCGATCCTACCGGCGGTAGGCTCCGTGCGATGTCCCAGCCGATCCAGTCGCCGTTCGTCGAGATCGAGCGCCGCGATTGGGCGCGCCTCGCGCCCCGCATGCCCAACCCGCTCACCGAGGCCGAGGTGCGGCGGCTCCGCGGCACCGGCGACCGGCTCGAGCTGCGCGAGGTGGCCGAGGTGTACCTGCCGCTGTCGCGGCTCGTGAGCCTCTACCAGGAGTCGGCCGCCCGCCTGCACCGCGAGACCACCGAGTTCCTCGGCGCCACGGCGCATCCCACCCCCTTCGTCATCGGCGTGGCCGGCAGCGTCGCGGTCGGCAAGTCGACGACCGCCCGCCTGCTCAAGGAGCTGCTGAGCCGCTGGGAGGGCTCGCCGAAGGTCGACCTCATCACCACGGACGGCTTCCTGCACCCGAACCGGGTGCTCGAGGAGCGCGGGCTCATGCAGCGCAAGGGCTTCCCCGAGTCGTACGACCGGCGGGCGCTGCTCGGCTTCGTCTCGCGCGTGAAGTCGGGCGAGGCCGAGGTGCGCGCGCCCGTCTACTCGCACCTGTCGTACGACATCGTGCCGGGCGAGGAGATCGTGGTGCGGCGGCCCGACGTGCTCATCGTCGAGGGGCTCAACGTGCTGCAGCCGCCGCCGTCGGGGTCGCACCTGGCCGTGTCGGACCTGTTCGACTTCTCGATCTACGTCGACGCGCGCACGAGCGCGATCCGCCAGTGGTACGTCGACCGCTTCTTCGCGCTCAAGGCGAGCGCGTTCCAGGATCCGCAGTCGTACTTCCACCGCTTCGCGGACATGTCGGATGCGCGGGCGAGGGCCTACTCGACCGACGTCTGGGACTCCATCAACGGCCCGAACCTCGTCGAGCACATCCTGCCGACCCGGCCGCGCGCCGACCTGGTGCTGCGCAAGGACGACGACCACACCATCCGCTCGGTGCTCCTCCGCAAGGTCTGACCCCGCGCCCGAGCGGAGGCTCCTGCGACCGAGTGGCGCCTCCCGCGATCGAGTGGCGGCTCCCGCGATCGAGTGGCGGCTCCCGCGATCGAGTGGCGGCTCCCGCGATCGAGTGGCGGCTCCCGCGACCGAGTGGCGGCTCCCACCGAGACCGCTTCCCCTCTGCAGGCGAGGCCAGGGGCGCCACTCGATCCCCGACGGCGCCACTCGATCGCCAGCGGCGCCACTCGATGTCGGGAGGCGCCACTCACGGGTCGGGCTAGGGGCTGGGGATGCCCTCGACGATCGCCGGGGACTCGGAGACGCGCGGGCGGTCGACCTGGCCGAGCTTCACGAGCACGACGCCCGCGATGATCGCCGCGGCGCCCAGCCACTGCATGCCGCTCGGCAGCAGCCACAGCAGCACGGCGGTCCAGAGGATGCCGAACATCGGCTCGGAGTAGCCGACGAAGCTCGCGAGCGTCGCGCCGAGCCGCCGCGCGCCGAGGATGCCGAGCACGTAGGCGGCGGCGGTCGCGACGAGCACGAGCAGGAGCAGCACCGTCCACGCGGGCAGGGTGGCGCCCGCGAGGACGACGGGCCGAGCCGTGGCGACGAACGGCAGCAGGCCGCTCGCCGAGGCCGCGACGAGCACGACGGCGCCGACGATGAGCCCGAGGCCGGCGAGCGCGATCGGCGGCAGCTCGGAGTCGGCCTTCGACGCGGCGATCCAGTAGCCGGCGTTGCCGACCGCGGCGCCGAGCGCGAGCAGCACCCCGAGCGGGTGCAGCGCCTCACCGCCGACGCCCGAGACGAGCGCGAGGCCGACGAGCGCCACGCCCGCGCCCGCGAGCGTGAGCATCGCCGGCGCGCGGCGGCTCACCGCCCACGTGAAGAAGACGAGCAGCACCGGCCCCAGGAACTCGATGAGCAGCGCGAGCGAGGGCTCGATGTAGGCGACGGCGCTGAAGAACGCGAGCTGGCACAGCGCGACCGCGAGGAGCCCCAGCACGAGCACCTCCCGCCACGACCGCAGCACCGCGCCCCACCGGCCGCGCAGCAGCCACAGCGTCGGCACGAGCAGCACGAGCGCGCCGCCCGCGATGCGGGCGGTCGTGACGGCGCCCGGGCTCCAGCCGCCCGCGAGCAGCGCGGAGGCGAAGATGCCGGAGAGGCCGAAGGAGGCCGAGCTCGCGAGGGCGAACGCGAGCCCGATGGGGCGACGGGGCTGCATGGGCGGCTCACAGGGGTGCGAAGGGCTAGCATCGTGCTCACCACGGCGGGCACACGTCACGGCCGTTGGCCCTGACAGTCGTGATCGTAGCCGAGGTGACCGTGTCGCTCCCCTACCCCCGAGAGCTGATCCGCTCCCTGGAGTTCATCGCCGACGTCTGCAACCGCAGGCGCGCCGGCGAGCTCGACTCGGCGGCCAGCCTGCGCGCGATCTGCGCGGAGTGGGGCTTCCCCGGCGCGAGCTCCGCGACGCGCGCGGACGCCGAGGCGACGTGGGCGCACCTGCCGGCCGTCGAGCGGATGTGGGACGGCGAGCGCGACGCGGTCGCGGGCCTCGTGAACCGCGTCTTCGACGAGACGGGTGCCCGGCCGCACCTCGTGCGGCACGACGGCTCCGACTGGCACCTGCACGGCCTGCCGGCGGGCTCGCCGATCGCCGACCGGCTCGCGGTCGACGCCGCGATGGCGATCGCCGACCTCGTGCGCGCCGACGACCTCGAGCGCTGCCGGCGTTGCGCGGACAGCCGCTGCGACCGCATGCACCTCGACCTGTCGCGCAACCGGTCGCGGCGCTTCTGCTCGACGACGTGCCAGTCGCGCACCAACGTCGCGGCGTTCCGCAGCCGCCACGCGGCCGACGTCAGGACGTGACCGACAGCTCCTGGCGCACGAGGTCGGCGAGCTCGTCGGCGATCGTCTGGGCGATGTGGCGCTCGTGCGCCTCGACCATGACGCGCACCATCTTCTCGGTGCCCGACGGGCGCAGCAGCACGCGGCCGTTGCTGCCGAGCTCGTGCTCGGCGCGCGCGACGGCCTCGGCGATCGGCCGGTTGCCGCGCAGACCCAGCCTGTCGACGCCCGGCACGTTCACGAGCACCTGCGGGTAGACCTCCATCACCGAGGCGAGCTCGGCGAGCGTCTTGCCGGTGCGCACCATCTCGGCCGCGATCTGCAGGCCGGTGAGCACGCCGTCGCCGGTGGTGGCGTAGCGGGAGAAGATGATGTGGCCCGACTGCTCGCCGCCGAGCGCGAGGCCGTACTCGCCGAGCGCCTCGAGCACGTAGCGGTCGCCGACGGCCGTCTGCACGAGCTGGATGCCGTGCTCGTCCATCGCGACCTTGAGGCCCAGGTTCGACATCACGGTCGCGACCAGGGTGTCGTCGGTGAGCAGGCCCCGGCGCTTGCCGGAGAGCGCGAGCAGCGCCATGATCTGGTCGCCGTCGACGACGTCGCCGTTCGCGTCGATCGCGAGGCAGCGGTCGGCGTCGCCGTCGTGGGCGATGCCGAGGTCGGCGCCCGACGAGAGCACGAGGTCGCGCAGCTGCTCGAGGTGGGTCGAGCCGACCTCGCGGTTGATGTTCGTGCCGTCGGGGTCGTTGCCCATGACTGTCACCGTCGCGCCCGCGTCGGCGAAGGCGCGCGGGCTGACGCCGGCGGCCGCGCCGTGGGCGCAGTCGAGCGCGACGTGCAGGCCCTGGAGGCTCACCTCGAGCGTGCCGAGCAGGTGCACGAGGTAGCGGTCCTCGGCGTCGGAGAAGCGGCGGACCGTGCCCACCTCGGCGCCGATGGGGCGCAGCGGCGGCGCGCCCAGCGCAGCCTCGATCTCGTCCTCGACCGCGTCGGGCAGCTTGCGCCCGCCCTTGGCGAAGAACTTGATGCCGTTGTCGGGCGCGGGGTTGTGCGACGCCGAGACCATCACGCCGAAGTCGGCGCCGATGTCGCCGATCAGGTACGCGGCCGCGGGCGTCGGGATGACGCCCGCGTCGAGCACGTCGACGCCGCTCGAGGCGAGCCCCGCCGACACCGCGGCGACGATGAACTCACCCGAGATGCGAGGATCCCGCGCCACGACGGCGACAGGGCGCCGCCCCTCCTGCCGGGCTGTTCGCCCGAGCACGAGTGCGGCGCCCTGTGCGAGCGCCAGCGCCGACTCCGCCGTGATGTCGAGGCCTGCGAGACCTCGAACCCCGTCTGTGCCGAAGAGGCGCGACATGGATCAGCGCTTCGAGTACTGCGGCGCCTTGCGGGCCTTCTTGAGACCGGCCTTCTTGCGCTCGATGACGCGAGCGTCGCGCGAGAGGAAGCCGGCCTTCTTGAGCTCCGGTCGGTTGTTCTCGACGTCGATCTCGTTGAGCGCACGAGCGATGCCCAGGCGCAGCGCACCGGCCTGGCCCGAGGGGCCGCCGCCGGAGATGCGGGCGATCACGTCGTAGCTGCCGGCGAGCTCGAGCAGCGTGAACGGGTCGTTGATGAGCTGCTGGTGCAGCTTGTTCGGGAAGTAGTCCTCGAGCGTGCGGCCGTTCACGGTGAACGAGCCGGAGCCGGGGATGAGGCGCACGCGGGCGATGGCCTGCTTGCGACGGCCGACGGCCTGGCCGCCGATGTTGACGACGCGGGGCGCCTTGGGAGCCTCAGCTGCCGGCGTCTCGGTCGAGAAGCTCTCGGGAGCCTCGATGGAGTCTGCGATCTTCGCCATGTCTGGTGTCTCCTCGCGCCCTACTGGGCGACCTGGTCGAACGTGTAGGGGGTCGGCTGCTGCGCCGCGTGCGGGTGCTCGGGGCCTGCGTAGACCTTGAGCTTCTTGATCTGGGCGCGGCCGAGCGAGTTCTTCGGGAGCATGCCGCGGATGGCCTTCTCGACGGTGCGGACGGGGAACCGCGCGAGCATCTCCTCGTAGCCGGTGGCCTTGAGGCCGCCCGGGTAGCCGGAGTGGCGGTAGGCGACCTTCTTGGCGAGCTTCTGCCCGGTGAGCGCCACCTTCTCGGCGTTCACGACGATGACGTAGTCGCCCATGTCCATGTGGGGGGCGAACGTCGGCTTGTGCTTGCCGCGGAGCATGGCGGCGGCGTGGCTGGCCAGCCGGCCGAGGACCACGTCGGTGGCGTCGATGACGACCCAGTCGTGCTGGACGTCACTCGCCTTGGGCGAGTAGGTGCGAGTCATTGGTGCCTCACTGATCGAATGGATGGTCGTGAATCCCACTCCGAGGCGTTCGCCGGCGCGATGCGCGCGAACCATCCGGTGGAGGGCTCATTCGGGCACGCGCAGGCTGCACGCACCAAGGATCGAGCATACGCGGCACGGGGCCGCGCGGTCAAGCCGTCGGCGCGCCGCCGCTCAGCGGTCGATCGACGGGTCGTACTCGTCCCGCTCCTCGTGCCACACGACGTCGACGACCTCCTCGCGCGTGGCGGGCTCCTCGAGCGCCTCCCCCTCGACCGGCTCGTCCGCGGCCTGGTCGCCGGCGGGCGCGTCGACGTCGAGCGTCAGGTCGTCGAGCGGGTCGCCGCCCGGAGCGGATGCGGTGAAGGCGTCGGGCACGACGGCCCGGTCCTCCGCGGCGACCGTCGGCAGCGCCGCCGACGGCGCATCCGCCTCCTCCGCATCGCGCGCGTCGGCGGCGGGGCGCTCGTCGCGCTCGGCGCCGGCCGAGCTCCAGGTGCGCGGGTCGGCGGCGTCGGCGACGTGCATGAGCGACTGCACCTCGGCCATGAAGCCCGACAGCTGCGACTGCTGGTAGCGCAGGCCCCGCGCGCGGTCCTCGGCCTCGCGCAGCACGTCCTTCGTGTGCGTCGCGACGGTCTCGACGATCGACTGCGCGCGACGGCGCGCCTCGTCGAGCATCGCCGAGGCGCGCGCCTTCGCGCTCGCCTCGATCTGCGCCGCCTGCGCCTTCGACAGCTGCTCGTAGGCCTCCGACTGCTCGGCGACGTGCTTCGCGTGCGCGAGCGCGGAGGCGACCTTGTCGTTCGCGTCGGCGGTGATGCGCTCGGCGTGCGACACGGCCTGGTTGTGCAGGCGCAGGAACTCCTGCTGGGCGTCGTCCTGCCGCCGGGTGAGCGCCGCGTCGAGCTCGACCCTGCGCGCCTTCGCCTCCCGCACGATGCGGTCGGCGTCGAGCTTCAGGTCGTCGGTCTCGCGCGTGACCTGGGCGCGCAGCGCGGCGGCGGCCCGCTCGGCCTCGCCGAGCAGCACCTGCGCCTCGCGATCGGCCTGTGCGACCTTCTCGCCGAGCGAGCCGAGCTCGGCCTCGATCCGCGCGCGGTGCGCGGTCTGCTCGGTCTCGCTGCGGCGGCGGGCGAGCTCGGCCTCGTGCTGGGCCTCCTGCAGCACGCGCTGCGCCTCCTCCTGCGCGTCGCGGCGGATGCGGTCCCGCTCGGCGTTCGCGTCGTCGAGCACGCGCTGCGCGGAGGTCGAGGCGTTGGTGACGAGCGTCGACGCCTGGTCCTCGGCGACGCGCAGGATCTCGGCGAAGCGCACGCGGGTCTGCCGCCCGTCGGCGGCGTCGGCGCCCTCGTCGTCGTCGGAGGCCGCGTCGTCGTCGAGGGTCTGCACCTGCTGGGCGAGGCGCAGCATGCGCGACTCGGCCTGGTCGGCGCGCGCGACAGCCGCGTCGAGGTCCTCGGTGAGGTGCTGCAACCGCGCCTCGCTGTCGAGCGCCGCCTGTTCGCGGCCCCGCTCGACCTCGGCGAGCGCCTCGCGCAGCTGCGCGAGGGCGGCGTCGACCTGCTCGCGGTCGTAGCCGCGGAAGGCCTGATCGAATGCGTGCGGCTGCTCGGCCATGACTGCGCTCCGGCTCCTGCCGAGCTCTGCCTCGGCCGCCCTCCATCCTAGGCGTCGAGCGGGATCCGGACGGCGAGATCTGATCTCTGGGATGATGGAGGGACATGACTCCCAGCGGCATCATCTTCGACCTCGACGGCACCCTCACCGACTCCAAGCAGGGCCTCCTCGCGAGCCTGCGGCACATGCACGAGGCCGTCGGCTGGGAGGTGCCGAGCGAGACCGAGCTCGTGCGCTGGCTCGGCCCGCCGCTCGTCACCGTGCTCGCGGAGTCGGGCCGCTCGCCCGCCGAGATCGACGCGGCGCTGTCGGCGTTCCGCGCTCGGATGGCCGACGGCGGCCTCGTCGACTCGACCCTCTACCCGGGCGTGGATGCGCTCATCGCCGACCTGCACGGCGCCGGACGGCAGCTCGCGGTCGCGACCCACAAGATCCAGCGCGACGCCGAGGCGGTGATCGAGCACTACGCCCTGCGCCACCGCTTCCGCGGCGTGCACGGGCGCATCGACGGGGAGGCCGGCCACTCGAAGGCCGAGGTGATCGCGCGCGCGATCGGCTCGATCGGACTGCCCGCGGACGCCGTCGTGATGGTCGGCGACCGCGTCAACGACATCGCGTCGGCGCGCGAGCTCGGCATCCGCTCGATCGGCGTCGCCTACGGCTACGGCGGCCACGCCGAGCTCGTCGAGGCCGGCGCCGACCGGATCGTCGGCTCCGTCGACGAGCTGCGCGAGGCCCTCGCCGCCTGACGTCGGCGAGACCGGCGCTCAGGCGTCGAGGTCCGCCTCGCTCCGCCGCGCCCGCGCGCGATCGGCCTGCGCCGCGAGCTCGGCGTCGGGCGGGTAGCCGACCGCGACGAGCGTGAGGCCGCGCGCGGGCATGAGGCCCGTGAGCGCGGAGCGTCGGCGCTCCTGCAGCAGCGCCTCGGCCCGCGCGAGCCCGAGCCGGCCCTCGCCCACCCGCACGCACGCGGCGACGAGCGCCCGCACCATCGAGTGGCAGAACGCGTCGGCCGTGAGCGACGCTGTCAGCAGCTGCCCGTCGCGGCGCCACGTGAACTCGCGCAGCTCGCGGATCGTGGTCGCGCCCTCGCGCGGGCGGCAGAAGGCGGCGAAGTCGCGCAGCCCCACGAGCGCCTCGGCGCAGCGCGCCATCGCGTCGGCGTCGAGCGGCTGCGGCACGTGCTCGGCCGTGCGCCGCTCGAGCGGGTCGGCCGGCCCCGTCACGATCCGGTAGCGGTACGAGCGGGAGACCGCAGAGAAGCGCGCGTCGAAGCCGGCGGGCGCGAGCGAGACGCCCCGCACCACGAGGTCGCCCTCGCGCGACGCGAGCCGCGAGAGCCGCAGCGCGAGCCGCTCGCCCTCCTGGGCCGTCGCGGGCGCGAGCGCGGCGGGCACGTCGGCGTGCGCGACCTGCCCGCTCGCGTGCACCCCCGCATCCGTGCGCCCTGCCACCGTCACCCGCACCGGCTCGCGCGCCACGGTCGCGAGCGCCCGCTCGAGCTCGCCCTGGCAGGTGCGCAGCCCCGGCTGCGCCGCCCAGCCCGCGAAGCCGCCGCCGTCGTAGGCGAGGTCGAGGCGGATGCGCGGCATGCGGCAAGCCTATGCAGGAGCCGCGTGGACGGGACGCGGAGGCGCGCTCGATAGTCTCGCCGCATGCCCCAGCCCATCGAGGACTACGCCATGATCGGCGACCGGAGCACGGCGGCGCTCGTCGGCCGCGACGGCGCGATCGACTGGCTCTGCCTGCCCCACTTCGACTCCCACGCGTGCTTCGCCGCGATCCTGGGGCGTCGCGAGCACGGGCACTGGCGCATCGGCCCTGCGGGCGAGGCGACCTCCACCCGCCGCTACCTGCCGGGCAGCCTCGTGCTCGAGACGACGCACGAGACCGCGACGGGCACGGTGCGCGTGACGGATGCGATGCCCACCGGCGACGACCGGGCCGACGTCGTGCGCGTGATCGAGGGGGTCGCGGGCGAGGTCGAGCTCGAGCAGGAGCTCGTCGTGCGCTTCGGCTACGGCGCCGTGCCGCCCTGGTTCCGGCGCGAGCACGACCGCGGCGAGGAGGTGCTCGTCGCCGTCGCCGGCCCCGACCGCCTCGTGCTGCGCGGCGCCCCGCTGCCGCGGGCGCACGAGCACGCGCACCGCGCGACCTTCACCGTGCGCGAGGGCGAGCGGTTCGTGCTCGACCTGTGCTGGCAGCACTCCTGGCAGCCGATCGCGGCGCCGGTCGGCCAGCCCGAGGTGCTCGAGACGACGGTCGCCGAGTCGGCCGAGTGGCTCGCCGAGCTCGACTACGAGGGCCCCTACCTCGAGGCCGTGCAGACGAGCGTGCTCGTGCTCCGGGCGCTCACCGACCAGACGACCGGCGGCATCCTCGCCGCACCCACCACCTCGCTGCCGGAGGACCCCGGCGGCGAGCGCAACTGGGACTACCGCTTCACCTGGCTGCGCGACGCATCCCTCACCGTCGACGCGATGCTCGCGGTGCGGCTCACCGGCAAGGTGGGGCTCTGGCGCGACTGGCTGCTGCGGGCGATCGCCGGCGACCCGGAGGACATGCGCATCATGTACCGGCGCGACGGCGGCCGCGACCTGCTCGAGCGCGAGCTGCCGCACCTGCCGGGCTACGGCGGCGCGGCGCCCGTGCGCATCGGGAACGGGGCCGCCGACCAGCGCCAGCACGACGTGCTCGGCCAGGTGATGCTCACGCTCCAGCGGCTCCGCGCGATCGGGCTCGACGACACCCACGACTCGTGGCACCTGCAGCGGGCGCTGCTCGACGAGCTCGCGACGCACTGGGAGCGCCCCGACCACGGGCTGTGGGAGATGCGCGGCCAGCCCCAGCGCTTCACGCACTCGCGCGCCATGATGTGGGCCGCGTTCGACTGCGGCGTGCGGGCCGTGGAGGAGGGAGGATGCGACGGCGACCCGACGCGCTGGATCGCGCTGCGCGACGCGCTGCGCGAGGAGGTGCTCACGGAGGGCTTCGACGAGACGACCGGCTCGTTCCGCCAGCACTACGGCACGAGCGACGTCGACGCCTCGCTGCTGCAGCTGCCGACGATCGGGATCGTCGACGCCGACGACCCCCGGTTCCTCGGCACCGTCGCGCGCATCGAGCAGGAGCTGCTCGTCGACGGGCTGCCGCTGCGCTACCGCACGACGGGCCTCGACGGCCTCGCCGGCGACGAGCACCCGTTCGTGCTCTGCGGCTTCTGGCTCGTGATCGCCTACGCGCAGTGCGGGCGCCTCGACGACGCCACTGCGCTCATGGACCGCCTCGTGGCGCTCCGCAACGACGTGGGCCTGCTCGCCGAGGAGATCGACCCGGCCACCGGCCACCACTGGGGCAACTTCCCGCAGGCGTTCTCGCACCTGGGCCTCGTGCTCGCGGCGACCGAGATCGCGGCCGCGCAGCGCCGCTGAGCCGCGGCCGCGGCGCCGCATGACGAGAGGGGGCCCCGCGCATGCGGGACCCCCTCTCGAGCGGACGGACTACTTGGCGTCGTCGCCCTTGGGCTCGGCCTCGACAGCCTCGTCGCCCGACTCGGGCGCCTCGGTCGTCTCGACGTCGGCCGCGGCGGCGTCGGCCTCGGCGGCCTCCGTCGGGTCGACCTCGGCCTCGTCGGCCTCGGCGGCCTTGGCCTCCGCGGCCTCCTGGTCGGCGGCGGCGGTCGACGCGGCAGCAGCGGCCTTCGACTTCGACGGCTTCTTCGAGACCGGCTCGAGCACGAGCTCGATCTGCGCCATGGGGGCGTTGTCGCCCTTGCGGAAGCCGAGCTTCGTGATGCGGGTGTAGCCGCCCTCGCGCTCGGCGACGAGCGGAGCGATCTCGGTGAAGAGCTCGTGCACGACGCCCTTGTCGCCGATCACGGCGAGCACGCGACGGCGCGCGTGCAGGTCGCCGCGCTTCGCGAACGTGATGAGCCGCTCGGCGATCGGACGCAGGCGCTTGGCCTTCGTCTCGGTCGTCTTGATCGACTTGTGCGTGAACAGCGCGGCCGCGAGGTTCGCGAGCAGCAGGCGCTCGTGCGCCGGGCCGCCTCCGAGGCGGGGACCCTTGGTGGGCTTGGGCATGGTTCGTATCCCTCTAGTTCTTCAGTCGGCCCGCGTTCAGCGAGCGTCCTCGTCGTAACCGCTGTAGAAGTGCGCGCCGTCGAAGCCGGGCACGGCGTCCTTGAGCGACAGGCCGAGCTCGACGAGCTTGTCCTTGACCTCATCGACCGACTTCTGGCCGAAGTTGCGGATGTTCATCAGCTGCGTCTCGCTCAGCGCCACGAGCTCGGACACCGTGTTGATGCCCTCGCGCTTGAGGCAGTTGTACGAGCGGACCGACAGGTCGAGCTCCTCGATCGGCGTGGCGAGCTCGCCGGAGCCGATGGCCTCCGCCGGCGCCTGGCCGATCTCGATGCCCTCGGCCTCGGCGTTCAGGTCGCGCGTCAGGCCGAAGAGCTCGACGAGCGTGCGGCCGGCCGATGCGATCGCGTCGCGCGGCGTGATGGCCGGCTTCGACTCGACGTCGACGACGAGCGAGTCGAAGTCGGTGCGCTCACCGGCACGCGTCGCCTCGACGCGGTAGGTGACCTTGAGCACGGGCGAGTAGATCGAGTCGATCGGGATGACCCCGGCCTCGGCGAACTCGTCGCGGTTCTGCGCCGCCGAGACGTAGCCGCGGCCGCGCTCGATCGTCAGCTCGAGCTGCAGCTTCGCCGAGTCGTTCAGCGTCGCGAGCACGAGCTCGGGGTTGTGGATCTCGACACCGGCCGGAGCCGTGATGTCGGCGGCCGTCACCGTGCCCGCGCCCTGGCGCGAGAGGTAGGCGACCACGGGCTCGTCGTGCTCCGACGAGACCACGAGCTGCTTGATGTTGAGGATCATCTCGGTGACGTCCTCCTTGACACCGGCGATCGTCGAGAACTCGTGCAGCACGCCGTCGAGGCGGATGCTCGTGACGGCGGCGCCCGGGATGGACGACAGCAGGGTGCGGCGGAGGGAGTTGCCGAGGGTGTAGCCGAAGCCGGGCTCGAGCGGCTCGATCGTGAATCGCGAGCGGTGCTCGGCGATGGACTCCTCGGTGACAGTGGGGCGCTGGGCGATCAGCACGTGTCGGTTCCTTTCGGTCGCGAGTCCGCTATATGACTCGCGTGTTCAGTGACGGCGGAATGCCGGGCAGGCGTGATTCGCCTGCCCGGCAGGAGCGACTAGTTGCGGCGCGGCTTCGGCGGGCGAACGCCGTTGTGCGCCTGCGGCGTCACGTCGTGGATCGCGCCGATCTCGAGGCCTGCGGCCTGGAGCGAGCGGATGGCCGTCTCGCGGCCGGAGCCCGCGCCCTTGACGAAGACGTCGACCTTCTTCATGCCGTGGTCCTGCGCCTGGCGCGCGGCCGACTCGGCGGCGAGCTGCGCGGCGTAGGGCGTCGACTTGCGCGAGCCCTTCATGCCGACAGCGCCACCCGAGGCCTGCGTGACGACGGCGCCCGTGATGTCGGTGATCGAGACGATCGTGTTGTTGAACGTCGACTTGATGTGGGCCTGGCCCACCGCGATGTTCTTCTTGTCCTTCTTGCGCGGCTTGCGAACCGCGGACTTGGGAGCTGCCATGTTCCTCTACCCTCCGAGCGGCCTAGCGGCCGGCCTTCTTCTTGCCGGCGACCGTCTGCTTCTTGCCCTTGCGGGTGCGCGCGTTCGTCTTGGTGCGCTGACCGCGCACGGGGAGGCCGCGACGGTGGCGGATGCCCTCGTACGAGCCGATCTCGACCTTGCGGCGGATGTCTGCTGCCACCTCGCGGCGCAGGTCGCCCTCCACCTTGAACGTGCCCTCGATGTGGTCGCGCAGGGCGACCAGCTGATCGTCGGTCAGGTCCTTGACGCGGATGCTGCGGTCGATGCCGAGGGCCTCGAGCGTTGCGACCGACCGGGTGCGGCCGACGCCGAAGATGTACGTCAGTGCGATCTCCACGCGCTTCTCGCGCGGGATGTCGACACCTGCGATGCGTGCCATCGTGTGTCTCCTAAGGAGTGTGGGAGGTGTGGTGCAGCGGAGGTGCCTGGGCCTCCCCCCAAGGTGTCCCTCTCGAAGAGAGCTCTTACCGCTGCAGGATCGTGTTCAGTTGTGCGTGCCGCTCAGCGAGCGAGCCGGGGCTCAGCCCTGGCGCTGCTTGTGGCGCGGGTTGTCGCAGATGACCATCACGCGACCGTGCCGGCGGATCACCTTGCACTTGTCGCAGATCTTCTTGACGCTGGGGTTGACCTTCATGTGTTCGTTTCCTCGCTGGCCTCGTGCTCGCGCGGTCGCGCGAGCCGTTCCTTGCCCGGCAGCCGGTTACTTGTAGCGGTAGACGATGCGCCCGCGGGTGAGGTCGTAGGGGCTGAGCTCCACGATCACCCGATCGCCCTGCAGGATGCGGATGTAGTTCTGCCGCATCTTGCCGGAGATGTGTGCGAGCACGATGTGCCCGTTCGAGAGCTCCACGCGGAACATCGCGTTGGGGAGCGCCTCGTTCACCGAGCCTTCGATCTCGATGACGCCGTCTTTCTTGGCCATAGCCTCTTCAATACTGGTTGCCGGTCGTGCGAGTGGCACGCGCAGAGCGCGCATGACACCAACGGTCGACTCTACGCGGGAAGTGCCCGCTCGCGCAAGCCGGGCGTGTCGCCGCGCCTCACGCTCCAGCGCGTTGCACGACGATCGCGCCCCACAGCATCGAGCGGTCGCGCCGCGCCCGCTTCGCCGCCTCGTCGTCCATCGTGGTCGCGAAGGTGCGCGCGATGACGGGGCCGCCCGGCACGACCGCGCGCAGCGCCGCCTTCCGGAGGTCGCGCACCCACCGCTCGTTCGCGCCGTCGATGACGTTCGAGAGCGAGATGGCGTCGTACGTGCCCGGGGCGATCCGCTCGAGGTGGTCGAGCACAGGCTCGGCGGTCCACGCGACCGACGCCGGGTCGACGGCCGGCGCGCGGTGCCCGGGCAGCTCCTCCCCCAGCAGCAGCCGCCACGCGAAGGGGTTGCCGGCGGGCGCGTGCTTGCGCAGCGCGCGAGCGATGCGGCCGCGGATCGCCTCGTCGAAGTGGGGTGGGATGGGCGTGGCGAAGTCGCGCAGCACGAGGGCCGACAGCGCCCCGGCCGGGCCGAGCATCGTCTTCAGGATCGAGGCGAGCGTGCGGTTGTCGAGCCGCTCCTTCCAGTGCGCCTCGGCGCGCATCGGGTCGGTCTCCTGCAGGAACGCGCGCACGCGGCGGCGGCTCCACGCGGGGCTCGCGGCGCGCACCATGCCGCGCCCCACGTCCATGAGCCGCTCCGCCGACCCGGGCTCGAACGCGCCGCCCGCGACCCTGCGCCGCGCGTAGTCGGTCTGCTCGCGGTTGGCGCCGATCGCGGTCACCCGGTGCCCGGCGTCCGCGAGCGCCGCGACGAGCTCGCCCGCGCCCGCCGACGCGAGCACGCGGCTGCCGGGCGCGATCTCCTCGAGCTCGATGGCCGCGTCCGCCCAGTCCCAGCCGTGCAGCAGCCGCTGCCGGGGGTTCGCGCTCGAGCGCCCCTGGCGGCGCGCGCCGCGCGTCAGCATCCCGGCCCTGCCGTCAGCATCGCGGCCCCGTCCCGATCGTCACGGCTCCATCCTCACAGACCTCGCCGCCGGAGCGCCCGGGCGCTCGACCGCCGGCCCCGGGTGCCGCTCACGGCGCGGCCCGAGGGCGCGCAGCGCCCCGAGGATCGCGATGAGGTCGACGAGCTCCTGCAGCCACGCGCCCGCGATCGCCGGCAGGTGCCCGAGCGCCGCGACCGCCATCAGCCCGACCGAGATCGCGATGCCGAGCCAGATGCTCTGGAGCGCGATGCGCACCGTGTCGCGCGCGATGCGGGCCACGCGCTCGACCGCGCCGACGTCCTCGACGAGCACGACCGCATCCGCCGAGTCGCTCGCCGCCGTCGCGCCCCGCGCGCCCATCGCGATGCCCACGTCGGCGACCGCCAGCACGGGCGCGTCGTTGATGCCGTCGCCGACCATCACCACCGGGCGCCGGGTCGCGCCGCGCACCGCCTCGACCTTGTCGGCGGGCAGGCAGTCGGCCTGCACGCGGTCGATGCCGACCTCGCGCCCGACGTGCTCGGCGGTCGCGCGCGCGTCGCCGGTGAGCATGAGCAGCTCGGCGCCGCCCGCGCGCAGCGCCGCCACGGTCGCGGCCGCCTCCGGCCGCAGCCGGTCGCGCAGCACGAGCGCCCCGCCGTCCTCGCCGCCGATCGCCACGTGCACGGCGACCTGCCCGGGCTCGAGCCGCTGCTCGGGCACGGCGCCCGCGAACCGCTCGACGTAGGCCCGCTTGCCCACGACGACGTGCTGCCCCGCGACCGTCGCCTCGACGCCGTTCGTCGCCGTCTCCCGGGCGTCGGATGCGTCGGGCACCGCGAGCGCGCGGGCCTCGGCCGCGCGCAGCACGGCCCCCGAGAGCGCGTGCGTCGAGTAGCGCTCCGCGGCCGCCGCGAGCGACAGCGTGCGCGACGGGTCGGCGGCGCGCACCTCCTCGAGCTGCGGCTCGCCGCCGGTCAGCGTGCCGGTCTTGTCGAAGACGAACGTCTGCGCGCGCGCGAGCCGCTCGAGCACGTCGCCGCCCTTCACGACCACGCCCGCGCGGGCGGCGCGGCTCATGCCGGCCATGAACGCCACCGGTGCCGCGATGAGCAGCGGGCACGGGGTGGCGACGACGAGCACCTCCGCGAAGCGCGTGGCGTCGCCCGAGAGCCACCAGGCGGCGCCGGCGATCGCGAGCGCGCCGACGGTGAAGGGCACCGCGTAGCGGTCGGCGAGCCGCACCGTGCGCGCCTTCTGCTCGCTCGCCTGCTCGACGAGCCGCACGATGGCCTGGTACTGGCTGTCGACGGCGGCGCGCTCGGCGCGCATCCGCACCGCCGCCGCGCCGTTCACGGCGCCGGAGGGCACCGCGCCGCCGACCGCCACCTCGACCGGCAGCGACTCCCCCGTGAGCGACGACAGGTCGAGCTCGGCCGGCACGTCGAGCAGCACCGCGTCGACCGGCACGATCTCGTTCGGCTTCACGACCAGCACGTCGCCGATCGCGACCTCGCCGACGTCGACGGTGTCGAGCCGCCCCTCGCGCTCGATGTGCGCCCGCGACGGGGCGCGCTCGAGCAGCCGCGACAGGTCGGCGCGCGCCCGGTGGGCGGCGTAGTCCTCGAGCGCCTCGCCGCCGGTGAGCATGAGCACGACGATGAGCGCGGCCCAGTGCTCCCCCACGAGCACGGTCGCCGTGACGGCCACGATCGCGAGCAGGTCGATGCCGGCGTGCCCGGCGAGCAGGTCGCGCACCATGCCGACGGCCGCGCGCGCCGCCATCGCGGCCGCCCAGCCGCCGACGACCCACGGCACGAGCCACGCCGCGGGCGTGAGCGCGAGCAGGCCCCCCGCGGCTGCGACGACGAGCGTCGCCGCCACGAGCGGGTAGCTGCGCAGCAGCGCGACGAGGCTCATGGCCTCACGCTAGCGGCGGCCGGGAGCGCCCGGCCAGGGCGACCGGGCAGCGCGACCGAGCGGTGCGAGCCTGCCGGCCGGCGCCCCCTCAGCGCGCCTGCGCCTCGGCGACCGCGGCCACGAGCTGCGGCGCGAGCGGGTGCCCCGCCTCGATGCCCATCACCTGCGCGACGAGGGCCGCCGGCTCGAGCTCGGCGAGCAGCCGCTGCAGCTCGACCGCCTCCTCGTCGCCGGGCGCGTCGAAGCGCAGCGCCGTGCCGATCGCCGCGACGAGCGCGTCGGCCGGCTCGCCCCGCTCGAGCAGCTGCGCCGCGGGCTCCACGAACCGCTCGTGGCGCGAGAGCTTGCGCAGCGGCTGCCGGCCGATGCGCTCGCACGTGTCGGGCAGCGCCGGGTTCTCGAACCGCGCGAGCGCGCGCTCGACGTACGCGCCGTGCTGCGCGGCGTCGAAGCCGAACCTCGCGACCAGCAGCCGCGACGTGTCGGCGAGCGCCGCCTCGACCGCGTGCCGGATCTCGGGGTGCTCGAGCGCCTCGGCGATGGTCGGGATGCCGCGCATCCACCCCGCGTAGGCGGTGGTCGCGTGCCCGGTGTTGACGGTGAAGAGCTTGCGCTCGATGAAGGGCGCGAGGTCGTCGACGAAGTGGGCGTCGGGGATGCTCGGCTCGCGGCCCGCGAACGGCCGCCGGTCGATCGACCACTCGAAGAAGTCCTCGACGACCACGTCGAGCCCGTGCGGGTCCTGCGGCGGGATGATGCGGTCGACGGCCGTGTTCGCGAAGATCGCTCGGTCTGCGAGCTCGGGCGCGCCCTCGAGCACGTGCTCGCGGAGCGTGTCGGAGGCGCCGATCGCGTTCTCGCACGCCATCACCGTCACCGGGGCGCCGGAGCGGAGCGCGAGCCCCGCGCGGATCACCGGCGCGATGAAGCGCATCGCGTTCGGCCCGACCGCGCACGTGACGACGTCGGCCTCGGCGACCGCCCGCGCGGCCGCGTCGGGGTCGGCCCTCGAGTCGATGCCGGTGAAGCCCGTGACCGTGTGCACGCGAGCCTCGGGCCCGACCTCGCGCACCTGGTACGCATCCGCCGCCTGGAGCATCGCGATGAGCTCGGCGTTGACGTCGACGAACGCCACCTCGTAGCCGGCGCGGTGCAGGATCAGCCCGACGAAGCCGCGGCCGATGTTGCCGGCCCCGAAGTGGACGGCGCGCATCACTCGTTGACGTCGCCGAGCAGCTCGAGGATCGCCGCCGCGTCGGGCGCCGCCTCGAGCTTGGCCACCTCGTCCTCGTCGGCGAACACCACCGCGATCTTCGACAGGATCTCGAGGTGCCCGCCGTCCTTGCCGGCGATGCCGACGACGAACCGCACGGGGTTGCCGTCCCAGTCGAGCGGCGTCTCGTAGCGCGCGACCGACAGCGCGGAGTCGAGGATCGCGTCCTTCGACTCGTTCGTGCCGTGCGGGATGGCCAGGAGGTTGCCCATGTAGGTCGAGACGCTCCGCTCGCGCTCGCGCATCGCCTCGGCGTAGTCGGGCGTCACGGCCCCGGCGGCGACGAGCATGTCGGCCGCCTCCTGGATCGCCTCGTCCTTCGTGGTGGCGCGAGGGCTGGTGGTGATCTGATCGACGGACAGGACGGGCATGGGACTCCTCAGTCGGTGGCGTTGGCTTCGGCGACGAGCCTGACGACGTCGTCGTACTTCGGGCTGTTCATGAAGTTCTCGACCGACACGTGCGTCGCGTGCGGGTTGCGCTGCTGCGCGCGGGCGGTGAGGTCCTGGTGCGTGATGATGAGATCCTCGCCGCCGTCGAGGTTGGCGATCGCGACGTTCTTCACGTCGACGTCCTCGAGGCCCGCCTTCTTGAACTTGCTGCGCAGCACGCTCGCGCCCATCGCGCTCGACCCCATGCCCGCGTCGCAGGCGAAGACGATGCGGTGGATGGGCTCGTGCGCGTCCGAGGGTGCGGTGCGGTCGGTCGCGGTGGCGGTCGCGGCGCCCGCTGCGCCCGCGGCCGTGAGGCCCGACAGCGCCTCGGACGGCTTGCCCTTGTTGGCCTGCGTCTGCGCGACCGCGGCGCCGAGCGCGTCGTCGCCGGCGGCCTCGCGTTCCAGGTCGCGCTTGCGGCTCGCGCGCAGGATGACGGCGGCGACGGCGAAGGTCACCGCGGCCGCGATCACGACCGACAGCAGCACGCCGACGAGGTTGCCGCCCCCGACGAGCAGCGCCTGCGCGCCGACGGCGAAGATGCTGCCGGGCGCCGCGGGACCGGCGAGGCCCGTGCCGAGCAGCATGTTCGTCGCGACGCCCGAGGCGCCGCCGAGCACGAGCGCGGCGATGAGGATCGGCTTCATGAGCGCGTAGGGGAAGTAGACCTCGTGGATGCCGCCCAGGAACTGGATGATGGCGGCACCGGGGGCGGTGGCGCGCGCGGCGCCGACGCCGAAGACCGAGAACGCCAGCAGCAGGCCGAGGCCCGGACCGGGGTTGGCCTCGAGGAGGAAGAGGATCGAGCTGCCGTCGGCGGCCACCTCGGTGGTGCCGAGCGGCGTGAGCACGCCGTGGTTGATGGCGTTGTTGAGGAAGAAGACCTTCGCCGGCTCGATGAGCAGCGAGGCGATCGGCAGCAGGCCCGTCTCGACGAGCCAGCCGACGGCGCCGCCGACGACCGACATGATCCAGTTCACGACCGGCGCGACGACGTAGAAGCCGACGAGGCCCATCGCGAACGCGACGATGCCGGCCGAGAACATGTTGACGAGCATCTCGAAGCCGGCCTTGACCTTGCCGTCCCACAGCTTGTCGAGCTGCTGCATGACCCAGGCCGAGAGCGGGCCGAGGATCATCGCGCCGATGAACATGTGCACCTGGCCGAGCTCGCCGCTGCCCTCGGGCTGCGCGGCGTTGAACTGGGCGATGAGCCAGTCGGAGCCGGCGATCGCGCCCATGACCGCGAAGGCGCCGACCACCGCGCCGCGCGTGCCGTAGACCATCCGGCCGCCGGTGCCGGCGATGAGGATGGGCAGCAGGTAGTGGATCGTCGGGCCGACGATGCTCGCGAGGCTCTCGTTCGGGAGGGGCCCGACCGGGATGAAGAGCGCGGTCAGGATGCCCCAGGCGATGAGCGCCGGGATGTTCGGCATGATCATGCCGGACAGGAAGGTGCCGAACCTCTGGACGGCGACGCGCGCCCCGCCCCTCTGTCCGGCGGGTGCGGTGGTGGTCATCGTCGACTCCGTGCTGTGAAGGGGATCAGGCGTCGTGGTCGGTGGCGAGCAGCTGCTCGAGCTCGTCGAGCGCGGCCTCGTCGTCGGTCGTGATCGTGACGGTGTCGCCCTTGCTCACGCCGAGCGAGATCACCGACAGGATGCTCGCGGCGTTGACCTGCTTGTCGCCCTTCGTGACCGTGACGGGCGAGGATGCGCGCCCTGCGGCCTGCGCGAAGAGGGAGGCGGGCCGGGCGTGCAGCCCGTGCGACGACTCGACGGTGACGGTGCGCTCGGCCATGCTGCTCCTCCGCGACGGGGCCGCGACCGGCCCGGGTGCAGTCACGCTACCACCGGCTCCCGGGAGCCGGCGGGGGCCTCAGCGGTCGGGGATGGGGGTCGGCACGATGCCGAACGGGGCGAGGCCCGCGGCGCCGCCGTCGAGCGCCGTGAGCACCCAGATGCCGCCCGAATGGACCGCGACGGAGTGCTCCCACTGGCACGCGTCGGCGCCGTCGGCGCTGCGCACGCTCCAGCCGTCGTCGTCGACCGTGGTCTCGATGCTGCCGGCGTGGATGATGGGCTCGATCGCCACGCACAGGCCCGGCTTCACAGCCGGCCCCATGACGCGGGTGCGGTAGTTGAACACCGGCGGGTCCTCGTGCATGCTCGCGCCGATGCCGTGGCCGATGTAGTCCTCGCTGATGCCGTAGTCGCTGTGCGCCTCGATGTGCTCCTCGATCGCGATGCCGACCTCGCCGAGCTGCTTCGCGCCGGCGAGCGCGGCGACGCCAGCCCAGAGCGCGCCGCGCGTGACGTCGCTCAGCCGCTGCCGCGCGGCCGCGGTCTCGGGGTCGCCGCCGGGCACGACGACCGAGATGGCGGCGTCGCCGTGGAAGCCGCCGATCGTCGCGCCGCAGTCGACGGTGATGAGGTCGCCGGGCTGCAGCGGCGCGCCGTCGGGGATGCCGTGCACGACGACGTCGTTGACGTTGACGCAGAGCGTGTGCTCGTAGCCGGGCTCGAGCTGGAAGTTCGGCACCGCGCCGTGCTCGCGGATCACGCGCTCGGCGATCGCGTCGAGCTCGAGCGTCGTGACGCCCGGGGCGATCGCCGCCTCCACCGCCTCGAGGGCGAGCGCGGTGATGCGGCCCGGCTCGCGCATGCCGGCGAGCTCGCGCCGCGACTTGTAGGGCCCGCGCCCGCGCATCAGGCGCGGATGCCGCGCTCGGCCAGGCCGGCGAGGATGCGGTCGGTCACCTCGTCGACGGCGCCGATGCCGTCGACCTCCACCACGAGGTCGCGGTCGCCGAAGATCGCGATCAGCGGCGCGGTCTCTCGCTCGTAGACCTCGAGCCGGCGGCGGATGACCGCCTCGGTGTCGTCGCTGCGGCCCTGCTGCTCGGCGCGCGCGAGCAGGCGTCGGACGACCTCCTCGGTGTCGGCGACGAGCCGGATCACCGCGTCGAGCTGCTCGCCGCGGCGCAGGTTCACGCCGTCGAGGAACTCCACCTGCCCCGCCGTGCGCGGGTAGCCGTCGAGCAGGTAGCCCTCGGCGGCGTCGTCCTGCGCGAGCCGGTCGTCGACGAGCTCGTTCGTGAGCTCGTCGGGCACGTAGTCCCCCGCGTCGAGGATCGCCGTCACGCGCTGGCCGAGCTCGGTCTGCTCCTTGATGTTCTGCCGGAAGATGTCTCCGGTCGACACCGCGGGCACGCCGAGCGCGGTCGCGATCCTGGCAGCCTGCGTGCCCTTGCCCGCACCGGGCGGGCCGACGATGAGGAGGTTCGGCATCTAGCGGATGAGCCCTTCGTAGTGGCGCTGCTGCAGCTGCGCGTCGATCTGGCGGACCGTCTCGAGGCCGACGCCGACGATGATGAGGATCGAGGCGCCGCCGAACGGGAAGTTCTGGTTGGCGCCGACCGTGGCGAGCGCGATCAGCGGGATGAGCGCGATCAGGCCCAGGTAGATCGATCCGGGGAACGTGATGCGGGTGAGCACGTAGTCGAGGTACTCGGCGGTCGGCCGTCCCGCTCGGATGCCCGGGATGAAGCCGCCGTACTTCTTCATGTTGTCGGCCACGTCCTCCGGGTTGAAGGTGATGGCGACGTAGAAGTAGGTGAAGCCGACGATCAGCAGGAAGAACACCAGCATGTAGAGCGGGTGGTCGCCGGTCGTGAAGTTGGCCTGCACCCACAGCACCCAGTCGGCCGGCGCGGAGCCGTCGGCGGGCATGTTGAACTGCGCGACGAGCGCGGGCAGGTACAGCAGCGACGAGGCGAAGATGACGGGCACGACGCCGGCCATGTTCACCTTGATCGGGATGTAGGTGGACTGGCCGCCGTACATCCGCCTGCCGACCATGCGCTTCGCGTACTGGACGGGGATGCGCCGCTGGGACTGCTCGACGAAGACCACGAGGCCCATGATGAGCACGCCGACGAGCAGCACCATGACGAAGGTGTTGAAGCCCTGCGTCTCGAGGATGATGCCGAGGGCGCCGGGGAACGTCGCGGCGATCGACGTGAAGATGAGGAGCGACATGCCGTTGCCGACGCCGCGCTCGGTGATGAGCTCGCCGAGCCACATGATGAGGCCGGTGCCGGCCGTCATGGTGAGGATCATGAGCGAGATGGCCCACCACGAGTCGTTCGTCAGCAGGTTCTGGCACTGCGGCAGCGCGGGGCCGCCGGTGGCCGAGAACAGCGCGCCGGAGCGCGCGACGGTGATGAGGGTCGTCGACTGCAGCACGCCGAGCGCGATCGTGAGGTAGCGCGTGTACTGCGTGAGCTTCGCCTGCCCCGACTGGCCCTCCTTGTAGAGCGCCTCGAAGTGCGGGATCACCACGCGGAGCAGCTGCACGATGATCGCCGCGGTGATGTAGGGCATGATGCCCAGCGCGAAGATGCTCAGCTGCAGCAGGGCGCCGCCGGAGAACAGGTTCACCAGCTGGTAGAGCCCGGTGGCCGTCTGGTTCGCTGCGATGCACTCCTGCACGTTGCCGTAGTCGACGAACGGCGCGGGGATGAACGACCCGAGCCGGAACACCGCCACGATGGCGAGCGTGAAGAGGATCTTCCGACGCAGGTCGCGCGTCCTGAAGATGCGTGCGATGGCACTGAACACGTGCAGCCTTCCGAGAATGGCAAGTGGGGCGGCCCGCGCACGGACCGCCCCTCAGCCTACTTACTTGACCGAGCCGCCTGCGGCCACGATCTTCTGCTCAGCAGCTGCCGAGACCTTGTCGACGGCGACGGTCAGCGCGACCGTCAGCTCGCCGCCGGCGAGCACCTTGACGAGCTCGTTCTTGCGGACGGCGCCCTTGGCGACCAGGTCGGCGACGGTGACGTCGCCCCCGTTCGGGAACAGGGCCTGCAGCTGGCCGACGTTGACGACCTGGTACTCCGTGCGGAACGGGTTCTTGAAGCCGCGCAGCTTCGGAGCGCGCATGACGCTGTTCAGCTGGCCGCCCTCGAAGCCGGGACGCACCGAGTAGCGGGCCTTCGTGCCCTTCGTGCCTCGACCGGCCGTCTTGCCCTTCGACGCCTCACCGCGACCGACGCGCGTGCGGGCGGTCTTCGCGCCCGGCGCGGGCCGGAGGTGGTGCACCTTGAGCGACGGCAGCTCGGCCGACTCGTTCTTCTCAGTCATTCTGGATCTCCTCGACCTTGACGAGGTGCCGGACCGTGTTGACGTAACCGCGGTTCTGCTCGTTGTCCTCGCGCTCGACCGACTGGCCGATGCGCTTGAGGCCCAGCGAGCGCAGCGTCTCGCGCTGGTACTGCTTCTCGCTGATCACGGACTTGATCTGCGTGATCTTCAGCTTGCTCACTTGGATGCCGCCTTCGCGATCTCAGCCTCGTGCTTGGTGTGCTCCGCCTCGGCGCGGAGCAGGCGCTCCGGCACGACGCGGTCGACATCGAGGCCGCGACGGGCGGCCACTGCGCGGGGCTCCTCGAGCTGGCGCAGCGCTGCCACCGTCGCGTGGACGATGTTGATGGAGTTCGACGAGCCGAGCGACTTGCTCAGGACGTCGTGGATGCCGGCGCACTCGAGGACGGCGCGCACGGGGCCGCCCGCGATGACACCGGTACCGGCGGCAGCGGGACGGAGCAGCACGACGCCGGCAGCGGCCTCGCCCTGCACCGGGTGCGGGATCGTCTTGGCGATGCGGGGGACGCGGAAGAAGTTCTTCTTCGCCTCCTCGACGCCCTTCGAGATGGCCGTGGGGACCTCGCGGGCCTTGCCGTAGCCGACGCCGACCATGCCGTCGCCGTCGCCCACGACGACGAGCGCCGTGAAGCTGAAGCGGCGGCCGCCCTTGACGACCTTCGAGACGCGGTTGATCGTCACGACGCGCTCGAGGAACTGGTTCTCCGTGCCGCGGTCGTCACGACGCCCGCGCTCGCCGCGCGTGCCGCGGTCGCGGCTGCCGCGGCGCTGCTCGCGAGGCTCGTCGCGGTGGTCGCCGCCCTGGCCGGCCTCAGCGGGCGCAGCCTGCTGCGTGGTGTCCGTCACCTGCGTGTCCTTGTTCTCTTCGCTCACAGTCCCAGCCCTGCCTCTCGTGCGCCGTCGGCGATCGCGGCGACGCGACCGGCGTAGCGGTTGCCGCCGCGGTCGAACACGACCGACTCGATGCCGGCCGCCTTGGCGCGCTCCGCGACGAGCTCGCCGACGCGCTTCGCCTTGGCGGTCTTGTCGCCGTCGAAGCCGCGGAGGTCAGCCTCCATCGTGGATGCGGACGCCACGGTGACGCCCTTCGAGTCGTCGACGACCTGCACGAACACGTGGCGTGCCGAGCGGGTGACGACCAGGCGCGGCACCGACGCGGTGCCGACGATCTTCTTGCGGAGGCGTGCGTGGCGACGACCGCGGGCAGCCGACTTGCTCTTGCCTCGGGTACCGATGCCCATCACTTACCAGCCTTTCCAGCCTTGCGGCGGATCTGCTCGCCCGCGTAGCGGACGCCCTTGCCCTTGTAGGGCTCCGGCTTGCGCAGCTTGCGGAGGTTCGCGGCCACCTCGCCGACGGCCTGCTTCGAGATGCCGCTGACGGTGACCTTGTTGTTGCCCTCGACCGTGAACGTGATGCCGGCGGGCGGCTCGACGCTGATCGGGTGCGAGTAGCCGAGCGCGAACTCGATGCCCGTGCCCTTCGCCGCCACGCGGTAGCCGGTGCCGACGACCTCGAGCGACTTGGAGTAGCCCTCCGTGACGCCGAGGATGTCGTTGGCGATCAGCGTGCGGGTCAGGCCGTGCAGCGAGCGCGACTCGCGCTCGTCGTCCGGGCGCGTGACCTGGATCTGGCCGTCGGCCACCTCGACCTGGATCGGCTTGGCGATCGGGACCTGGAGCTCGCCCTTGGGGCCCTTGACGGTGACGACGTCGCCGTGCACCGTGATGTCGACACCCGAGGGGATGTCGATGGGAAGACGTCCGATTCGTGACATGTCAGCTCACCACACGTAGGCGAGGACTTCCCCGCCGACGCCCTTCTGCTCGGCCTCACGGTCCGTGAGGAGGCCCGAGCTCGTGGACAGGATGGCGACGCCGAGGCCGCCGTGGACCTGAGGGATCTCGGCCGAGCGTGCGTACACCCGGAGGCCGGGCTTCGACACGCGCTTGAGGCCGACGATCGCGCGCTCGCGGTTGGGGCCGTACTTCAGGCTGAGGGTCAGCGTCTTGCCGACGCGTGCGTCCTCGACCTTCCAGGCCGAGATGAAGCCCTCGCGCTCGAGGATCTCGGCGATGCTCGCCTTCAGGGTCGACGACGGCAGCGTGACCTCGTCGTGCATCGCCGTGTTGGCGTTGCGCAGACGCGTCAGCATGTCGGCGACCGGATCGGTCATCGTCATGGGTGGTTCTCCGTTCTGGTTTCGCTGCCCGTTCCGCGGACAGCGACCTTGAAGCTGCTCGGCGCCGGCGGCGCCGATGGGGTCAGGACTGGAAGGGGAAGCCGAGCGCCTTGAGCAGCGCGCGACCCTCGTCGTCCGACTTCGCCGTCGTGACGACGGTGATGTCGAACCCGCGGACGCGGTCGATCTTGTCCTGGTCGATCTCGTGGAACACGGACTGCTCCTGGAGGCCGAACGTGTAGTTGCCGTTGCCGTCGAACTGCTTCGGGCTCAGGCCGCGGAAGTCGCGGATGCGGGGCAGCGCGAGCGTCAGCAGACGGTCGAGGAACTCCCACATGCGGTCGCCGCGGAGCGTCACGTGCGCACCGATCGGCATGCCGTCGCGCAGCTTGAACTGCGCGATCGACTTGCGTGCGGCGGTCACCATCGGCTTCTGTCCGGTGATCTGCGTGAGGTCGCGGATCGCGCCCTCGATCACCTTCGAGTCGCGCGCGGCCTCGCCGACGCCGGTGTTGACGACGATCTTGGTCAGGCCCGGCACCTGCATGACGTTGCCGTAGCCGAAGTCCTCGCGGAGCTGCGGCACGATCGTCTCGCGGTACTGCTGCTTGAGCCGGGGCAGGCGCACAGCGGTGTCAGTCATTGCTCTTGATCTCCTTGCCCGACTTGCTCGCGACGCGGACCTTCGTCGTGGTCGTGACGCCGTTCTTCTCGACGGTCTTGACCTCGCGGCGGACGCGGGTGGGCTTCTTGGTCTCGGGGTCGATCAGCGCGACGTTCGACACGTGGATCGGGGCCTCGTGGGTCTCGATGCCGCCCGTGCGGGTGCCGCGGTTGGTCTGGCCGACCTTGATGTGCTTGGTGACGAGGTTGACGCCCTCGACGATCACGCGGTTCTGCTCGGGCAGGACCTCGATCACGCGACCGGTCTTCCCCCGGTCGCCGCCGCGCGACTCGCGCGCGCCGGCGATGACCTGCACGAGGTCGCCCTTCTTGATGCTGGCCATGGGTCAGATCACCTCCGGTGCGAGCGAGACGATCTTCATGAAGCGCTTGTCGCGGAGCTCGCGACCGACGGGGCCGAAGATGCGCGTGCCGCGGGGGTCTCCGTCGTTCTTCAGGATGACCGCTGCGTTCTCGTCGAACTTGATGTACGAGCCGTCGGGACGGCGGGTGGACTTCACGGTGCGGACGATGACGGCCTTGACCACATCGCCCTTCTTGACGGCACCGCCGGGGATGGCGTCCTTGACCGTGGCGACGATGGTGTCGCCGAGGCCCGCGTACCGACGGCCGGAGCCGCCGAGGACGCGGATGGTCAGGAGCTGCTTGGCGCCGGTGTTGTCGGCGACCTTGACGCGGGATTCCTGCTGGATCATGTCTGGATCTCCTTCGAGGCCGAGGCCTACTTGGCCTTCTCGAGGATCTCGACGAGGCGCCAGCGCTTGGTGGCGCTCGTCGGGCGGGTCTCTGCGATCAGGACGCGGTCGCCGATGCCGGCGGCGTTCTGCTCGTCGTGCGCCTTGACCTTCGAGGACTTGCGCAGGACCTTGCCGTAGAGGGGGTGCTTGACGCGGTCCTCGACCTCGACGACGACGGTCTTCTCCATCTTGTCGGAGACGACGTAGCCGATGCGCGACTTGCGGTAGCCGCGCTGGACGGTCTCGTCCTTGGGCTGCTCAGTGGTAGCCATCAGTTGTCCTCAGCCTTCTGGTCCTCAGAAGCCTGGGCCTCAGTGGCCTTCGCGGCCTCGTCGGCCTTCTTCGACTTCTTCTTGTCCGCAGCCTTCTCGACCGGCGCCGGGGAGGCGCTGATGCCGAGCTCGCGCTCGCGGATCACGGTGTACAGCCGCGCGATGTCGCGCTTGACGGCGCGCAGGCGGCCGTGCGAGTCCAGCTGGCCGGTGGCCGACTGGAACCGCAGGTTGAACAGCTCCTCCTTGGCCCGCTTCAGCTCGACGACGAGACGCTCGTCGTCCATGCTGGCGAGCTCGGCGGGCAGGAGCTCCTTGGAACCGATCGCCATTATGCGTCAGCCTCCTCGCGCTTGATGATGCGTGCCTTGAGCGGCAGCTTGTGAATGGCTCGCATCATCGCCTCGCGTGCGAGCTCCTCGTTGACGCCGGCGACCTCGAACAGGACGCGGCCCGGCTTGACGTTCGCGACCCACCACTCGGGCGAGCCCTTGCCGGAGCCCATGCGGGTCTCGGCGGGCTTCTTCGTGAGCGGACGGTCGGGGTAGATGTTGATCCACACCTTGCCGCCGCGCTTGATGTGGCGCGTCATGGCGATACGAGCGGCCTCGATCTGGCGGTTCGTGACATACGCAGGCGTGAGCGCCTGGATGCCGAACTCGCCGAAGCTGACCTTCGTGCCACCGGTGGCCTGACCGCGGCGCTTCGGGTGGTGCTGCTTGCGGTGCTTGACTCGACGGGGAATGAGCATGATTACGCCTCGACTCCTGCTGCTGCCGGCGCGTCGCGACGGGGGCCCCGACGCTCGCGCTGCGGCTTCTGGTTCGCCTGCTCGCGAGCCAGCTCGCGGTTGGTGAGCTCACCGTTGTAGATCCAGACCTTCACGCCGATGCGGCCGAAGGTGGTGCGGGCCTCGTAGAAGCCGTAGTCGATGTTCGACCGGAGCGTGTGCAGGGGCACACGACCCTCGCGGTACGACTCGCTGCGGCTCATCTCGGCGCCGCCGAGGCGGCCCGAGACCTTGATCTTGACGCCCTTGGCACCGGCGCGCTGCGCCGACTGCAGGCCCTTGCGCATCGCGCGGCGGAATGCCACGCGGGCGCTGAGCTGCTCGGCGATGCCCTGCGCGACGAGCTGAGCCGAGGCCTCGGGGTTCTTGACCTCGAGGATGTTCAGCTGGATCTGCTTGCCGGTGAGCTTCTCGAGGTCGGCGCGGATGCGCTCGGCCTCGGCGCCGCGGCGACCGATCACGATGCCCGGACGGGCGGTGTGGATGTCGACGCGGACGCGGTCGCGGGTGCGCTCGATCTCGATGCGCGCGACGCCGGCGCGGTCGAGGCTCGTCGCGAGCATCCTGCGGATGCGCACGTCCTCGGCCACGTAGTCGGCGTAGCGCTGCCCCGGCTTCGTCGACTCGGCGAACCAGCGCGACACGTGGTCGGTGGTGATGCCGAGGCGGAAGCCGTACGGGTTGACCTTCTGTCCCATTACTTCTCGTCCTCCGTGGTCGGCGTCGCGAGCACGACGGTGATGTGGCTCGTCCGCTTGTTGATGCGGAACGCGCGACCCTGTGCACGCGGCTGGAACCGCTTGAGCGTGGTGCCCTCGTCGACGAATGCGCGCGACACGTACAGGTCGGCGTCGTCGAGGAACTCGTTCGTCGCGTCGGCCTTGACCCGGGCGTTCGCCATCGCCGAGGCGACGAGCTTGTAGACCGGCTCCGAGGCGCCCTGCGGGGCGAACTTCAGGATCGCGAGGGCCTCCTCGGCCTGCTTGCCGCGGATCATGTCGACGACGCGGCGGGCCTTCTGAGGGGTCACGCGGATGTGACGAACGCGAGCGATCGACTCAACCATTGCCTTCTCCTTCCGTCGCCGCGCTTAGCGGCGACGACCCTTCTTGTCGTCCTTCACGTGACCGCGGAAGGTGCGGGTGGGCGCGAACTCGCCCAGCTTGTGGCCGACCATCGTCTCGGTGACGAAGACCGGGATGTGCTTGCGGCCGTCGTGCACGGCGATCGTGTGGCCGAGCATGGCCGGGACGATCATCGAGCGGCGCGACCACGTCTTGATGACGTTCTTGCTGCCGGCCTCGTTCTGGCGAACCACCTTGGTGAGGAGGTGGTCGTCGACGAACGGACCCTTCTTGAGGCTGCGGGGCATCGGACTCTCCTACTAGCGCTTCTTCTTGCCGGTCGGGCGGCGGCGGACGATGAGCTTGTCGCTCGGCTTGTTCGGCCGGCGGGTGCGGCCCTCGGCCTGACCCCACGGGCTGACGGGGTGGCGGCCACCGCTCGTCTTGCCCTCGCCACCACCGTGCGGGTGGTCGACCGGGTTCATCGCGACACCGCGGACGGTCGGACGGACGCCGAGCCAGCGCTTGCGGCCGGCCTTGCCCCAGTTGATGTTCGACTGCTCGGCGTTGCCGACCTCGCCGATCGTGGCGCGGCAGCGGGCGTCGACGTTGCGGATCTCGCCCGACGGCAGGCGGAGCTGCGCGTAGGGGCCGTCCTTGGCGACGAGGCGGACCGATGCGCCGGCCGAGCGGGCCAGCTTGGCGCCGCCGCCCGGACGGAGCTCGATCGCGTGGACGACCGTTCCCGTCGGGATGTTGCGCAGCGGCAGGTTGTTGCCCGGCTTGATGTCGGCGCCTGCGCCCGACTCGACGATGTCGCCCTGGCCGAGCTTGTTGGGGGCCAGGATGTAGCGCTTCGTGCCGTCCTCGAAGTGCAGCAGCGCGATGCGCGCCGTGCGGTTGGGGTCGTACTCGATGTGCGCGACGCGGGCGTTGACGCCGTCCTTGTCGTTGCGACGGAAGTCGATGACGCGGTACTGGCGCTTGTGGCCGCCGCCGATGTGGCGGGTCGTGATGCGACCGGCGTTGTTGCGGCCACCCGTCTTGGGGAGCGGGCGCAGCAGCGACTTCTCGGGCGTCGACCGGGTGATCTCAGCGAAGTCTGCGACGGAGGAGCCGCGACGACCGGGGGTCGTCGGCTTGTACTTGCGGATTGCCATGTGCTTGTTCCTTCCGTCCTCAGCCGACAGCCGTGAAGATGTCGATCGAGCCGGACTTCAGCTTCACGATCGCGCGCTTGGTGTCCTTGCGCTTGCCGATGCCGAAGCGGGTGCGGCGCGTCTTGCCGACGCGGTTGAGGGTGTTGACGCGCTCCACCTTGACGCCGAAGATCTTCTCGATCGCGAGCTTGATCTCGGTCTTCGAGGCGCGCGGGTCGACCTCGAAGGTGTAGCTGCCCATGTCGATGAGCGCGTAGCTCTTCTCGGACACGATCGGGCGGATGATGATGTCGCGAGGGTCCTTGTTGTAACCGCTCATCAGTTCTCGTCCTTGTCTGCCGCAGCGGCCTTCGAGCCCTTGCCGGCCTCGACGAAGCCAGCGGCCTCAGCGGCCTCGGCAGTGCGGAACCACACCTCGGCCTCGGTCTGCTCGAACCAGCGACCCTCGGGGCGGTGGAACTTCATCGAGTTCGCGTTGCCCTTGATCGGGAAGCCCTCGGGGGCGGAGCCGTCGGCCAGCGGTGCGGCCGAGTCGGCGCCGAAGTCGCCCTCGGCGACCTCTGCCTCAGCGGCAGGGGCGGCCTCGTCGGCCGTCGCCGGCTGCTCGACGGGAGCGGCGGCCACGACGGCCTCGCCCTTCGTCTTCGCGGCGACGAACGCCTCGTAGGCGGTCTTCGAGAAGACGATGTCGTCGCTCACGAGCACGTCGTAGGCGTTGAGCTGGTCCCACGACAGGACGTGCACCTCGGTGAGGTTGCGCACCGAGAGGAACGCGGTCTCCTCGGAGCGGTCGAGCACGATGAGCACGTTCTTGACGACGCCGAGCGCGGCGAGCATCTCGACGGCTGCGCGCGTCTTCGGGGCCTCGGCGGAGCCGAAGGTCTCGACGACGTGCAGGCGGCCGCCGCGAGCGCGGTCGGACAGCGAGCCCAGCAGGGCCGCGGCGATCATCTTCTTGGGGGTGCGCTGCGAGTAGTCGCGCGGCGTCGGGCCGTGGACGATGCCACCGCCGGTCATCTGGGGCGCGCGGATCGAGCCCTGGCGCGCGCGGCCGGTGCCCTTCTGCTTGAAGGGCTTGCGGCCGGCGCCGGAGACCTCGCCGCGACCCTTGGTCGAGTGCGTGCCCTGGCGTGCGGCAGCGAGCTGCGCGACCACGACCTGGTGGATCAGCGGAACGTTCGTCTGGACGTCGAAGATGCTGGCGGGCAGCTCGACCGAGCCTGCCTGCTTGCCCTTCGCGTCGACGATGGCGACCTGTGCGGTCATGCTCAGGCTCCCTTCACAGCGTTGCGGACGAAGACGAGTCGGCCGCGGGCACCGGGGACGGCGCCCTTGACGAGCATGAGGCCCTGCTCGACGTCGATCGAGTGGACCGTGAGGTTCAGCACCGACACGCGCTCGCCACCCATGCGGCCGGCCATGCGCATGCCGCGGAAGACGCGGCTGGGCGTGGACGAGGCACCGATGGAGCCCGGCTTGCGGTGGTTGCGGTGGGCACCGTGCGAGGCGGAGACGCCGGCGAAGTTGTGGCGCTTCATGACACCGGCGAAGCCCTTGCCCTTGGAGGTGCCGACGACGTCGACCTTCTGGCCTGCGGCGAACAGGTCGACGGCCAGCTCCTGGCCGAGCTCGTACTCGCCGGCGTTGTCGGTGCGCACCTCTGCGAGGTGGCGGCGGGGGGTGACGCCGGCGGCGTCGAAGTGGCCGGCGGCGGGCTTGTTGACCTTGCGCGGGTCGACCTGGCCGGCAGCGATCTGGATGGCCGCGTAGCCGTCCTTCTCGTGCGTGCGGATCTGCGTGACCACGTTCGGCGTGATCTCGAGCACCGTGACGGGGACGAGCTTGTTCTGCTCATCCCACACCTGGGTCATCCCGAGCTTCTTGCCGAGCAGGCCGCGAGTCGTCGTGATCTTCGACATGGCGTTCCTTAGAGCTTGATCTCGATGTTGACGTCAGCGGGCAGGTCGAGGCGCATGAGCGAGTCGACGGCCTTGGGCGTCGGATCGATGATGTCGATGAGTCGCTTGTGCGTGCGCTTCTCGAAGTGCTCGCGGCTGTCCTTGTACTTGTGAGGAGAACGGATCACCACGACCACGTTCTTCTCCGTCGGCAGCGGCACAGGGCCCACCACCGTCGCGCCCGCTCGGGTCACGGTGTCGACGATCTTGCGCGCCGACGAGTCGATGACCTCGTGGTCGTACGACTTCAGTCGGATGCGGATCTTCTGTCCCGCCATGGCTGACTCTCTTTCCTGTCGACGCAGCCGCTCGGACTGCTCGCAACACACCTGTCAGTGCACCGCTGTTCTTCTGTCAATGCCCCGGAGGGCGCGCACCGCCGCTGAGCACGGTCATGCCGCGCTCGGCTTCGGCGAAGTTCTTGTCGGCTGCCCGCGGCCCAGGATCGTGATCGTCCTGTGCACTGCCAGGGCAGTGAGCGGCGTGAGACGCCGCGTTTGCAACCTGTCGATTCTCGCACGGATCAGGATGTCCGTGCAACCCGGGCGTGTCGCGCCTTCTGCCGCGTCGTTCCGCGGCTGCGGCCGGCCGCGCCGCCATCCTCCCACGCACGGCGGAGGGGCGGGGATCGCTCCCCGCCCCTCGGTGTTCCCGCGCTACTGGCGCGGCTCGTCGTGCTGCGGCTGCGCTCCGGCAGCGTCTGCGTCGGACTGGCCGAGGAAGCCGTCGGCGTGCTCCTGCACGCCGTCGGTGTGCTCGGCGAAGCGCCCGCCCGAGAGCCGGTCGAAGCCGTCGCCGGCGGCCTGGATGCCCTGGTCGCTGTGCTGCTCGCCCTGCTCGTTGTCGAGCGCGTCCTTCGCCTTGTTCACGAAGTCATCGATGCCCATGCATGCCTCCTGTCCCGTCGCGCGGATCGCGGCGTGCCCACCACCGAACCACACCCGCGGCGATCGCGCCAGTGCTCCGGCCCGATCGCTACGCTCGCGGCATGGCGCTCCCCCACGATCCCAGCTGGCCCCGCGCGGGCGGATGGCCGCAGCTCGCCGAGGCCGAGGGGGCCGTCGACGCGGTGCTCGTCGGGCTCGGGACCCACGCGACGTCGCTGAGCCCCACCGCCGCGCACTCGACGCCGCCCGCGGTGCGCGAGGCGCTGCGCCGCTACTCGCCGCACGCCGCGGCGGCGCCGCTCGCGGGGCTGCGGATCGCCGACGCCGGCGACGCGGCCGACCCCGACGGCGACGAGGCAGGCGCTGCGGCGCTCGTCGCGGGGGCCGCGGCCCGCGCGCGGCTCGTGCTCGCGATCGGCGGCGACAACGCCGCGACCGTGCCCGCCGCCCTCGGCGCCTGGGGCGCATCCGTCGGCTCCGCCGGCCTCATCACGATCGACGCGCACCACGACCTGCGCGACGGCCGCAGCAACGGCTCTCCCGTGCGCCGGCTGCTCGAGGCGGGCCTCGACGGGCGCCGGGTCGTGCAGATCGGGATCCAGGACTTCGCAAACTCCGCGGCCTACGCCGAGCGGGCCGAGGCGGCGGGCATCACGGTGATCCCCCGTGACGCGTGCGAGGCGGCGCCGATGCACGAGATCGCCGCTCGCGCCGTCGCGATCGCCGCGGCCGCGGGCGGGCCGGTGCACGTCGACGTCGACGTCGACGCCTGCGACCGCGCCGTCGCGCCCGGCTGCCCCGCCTCCACCCCCGGGGGGCTCAGCGCCTGGCAGCTGCGGCAGCTCGTGCGCGCCCTCGCGGCCGCGCCCGAGGTGACGTCGATCGACTTCACCGAGGTCGACGCATCCGCCGACGCCCCCGACGGGCGCACCGTGCGGCTCGTGGCGCTCGGGATCCTCGAGGCGCTCGCGGGCCTGGCGCTCAGAGCCCCCGCATCGTGAACGCGCGCGCCACGGCTGCCCGCCCCGGCGGCAGCGCGAGCGCCCTCACGAGCAGCATCCGCGCCGCGAGCTCCGTGCCGCTCGCGGGCGAGCCCATCGCCATGTTCCAGGCGGCGCGGCGCATCGCGCGCTTCGCCGCCTCGCCGCGCGCGAGGGCGTAGGCCGCGAGGGCCTCGGCGCCGCGCCGCTCGTCGGCGAGCGCCCGGGCGAGCGCCGCGTCGAGGGCCAGCGCGTCGAGCCAGCCGAGGCTCATGCCCTGGCCGCCGATCGGGCTCACCTCGTGCGCCGCGTCGCCGACGAGCGCCGCGCGCCCGACCGCCGCGCGCTCCGCGAGGTGCTGGCGCGCCACGAACGCGCTCGGCTCCGCGCCTGCGGGCAGCCGCGGCGGGTCGACGAGCCGCTCGTCGAGGAGGCGCTGGAACCGAGCGAGGCCGATGCCGGGCTCCGGCTCCCGCAGCCGCACCACCCAGCGCCGCCGGCCGCCCGGGAGCGGGAACGACTCGACGATGCCGCCCGGCTCGAGGTGCAGGTGCGCCTCGCCGTGCTGCGCATCCGGGCGAGCGCCGGCGCCCTCCGGCTCGTCGACGTCGACCATCGCGTACGCGCCCCAGCCGTGGCGGAGCCGCCAGCGCACGCCGAGCATCGCCCGCACCCCGCTGCGCACGCCATCGGCGCCCACCGCCCAGCGCGCCTCGACCGGGGCGCTCCCCTCGATCCCGAGCCCGACGGCGTCCGCCCGCTGCGTCAGCGCCACCACGCTCGCGCCGGTGCGCAGCGCCTCGGGCGCGAGCGCCGCGAGCCGCTCGCGCAGCAGCGCCTCGGTGCGGTGCTGCGGCAGCGCGCGGATCGGCGCCTCGTCGAAGCGCAGCCGCGCGAGCTCCCGCCCGCCGCGGAGCGCCGCGCCCGCGGTGATGGCGGCCGACTCCGCGCGCACGACGTCGCCGACGCCCGCCGCGTCGAGGGCCGCGAGCCCCGGCGGGTGGATGCCGAACGCGCGCGACGCCGCCGACGGCTCGGTGCGCCGCTCGAGCACGACGACGTCGAGCCCCCGCTGCGCCAGGAGGCACGCGAGGTGCAGGCCGACGGCGCCCGCTCCGACGACCGCGACGTCGTGGCGGGCGCTCACGGGGCCTCCCGCACGAGCTCGAGCCGCGACGGCAGGCCGCGCCGCACGCTCCACCCGGGCGGCGCCGCGGCCGCGAGCTCGGCGGGCGTGCTGCTGCGGCGGATCGAGGCGAGGCCGTCGGGGCGGATGAGCGTGCCGCGCAGGAGCGTCGGCTGCAGCGGCCAGGTGGCGGCGGCGAAGGCCGCGTACGCGAGCGGCGAGCGGGCGATGTCGCCGTGGACGGCGACGCCGCCCGGCGCCGTCAGCCGCTCGGAGTCGGCGAGCACCGCGCCGAGCTCGGCGGGCGACAGGTGGTGCAGCACGTGGTTCGACACGACGACGTCGAAGCGCTCGCCCTTGGCGACCAGGTCGCCCGTCGTCGCCTGGCGCAGCTCGAGACCGGGCACGGGGTCCAGCCCGCGCGCGTAGGCCATCGCGCGCGCATCCGGATCGATCGCCACCACCCGCAGCCCGCCGCCGTCGCGCGCCGCCCAGCGCAGCAGCCGGCGCGGCAGGTCGGCGCCGCCCGTGCCGACGTCGAGGAGCCGCACGTGCCGTCCTGCGCGCAGCCGCGGCCGGATCCAGCGGCGGTAGAGCGCCCCGCGGCCCGACACCGCCGCGTTGACGAGGTCGAACCTCGCGTAGGTGCGCGCGAGCACCTCTGGGTCGCAGCCCGGGTCGTCCATCGCCTCGCGCGCATCCGGGTCGCGATCGCGCAGCGCCCAGCGCGGCACGCTCATCCCTGGACGGTGAGCAGCGCCGACTCGACCGTGAGGCCGGGGCCGAACGCCATCGCCGCGACGCGCTCGCCGTCGGCGGCGTCCGAGCGCAGGATCCGGTCGAGCACGAACAGCACGGTGGCGCTCGACATGTTGCCGAAGTCGCGCAGGGTCTCGCGCGCCGGCACGAGCTGCGCCTCGGACAGCCGCAGCGTCGACTCGACCTTGTCGAGGATGCTGCGCCCGCCGGGGTGGATGGCCCAGTGCTCGACCGCGTCGCCCGCGCGGCCCTCGCCGAGCGCGGCGCCGAGCGCCTCCTCCTGCGACAGCAGCGGCTCGATCGCGCCGACGATGTGCTCGCCGATGAGCGACGGCACCGCGTTCGAGAGCACCATCTCGAAGCCGTGGTCGCCGATCCGCCAGGCCATGTCGCCCTCGCCCTGCGGCGTCGTGCGGGTCGCGAACGCGTCGAGCCGCAGCGCGCGCTCGCCCTCGGCCGTGGGCCGCGCTGTCACGACGCCCGCGCCCGCGCCGTCGCCGAAGAGCGACGTCGCGACGATCGTGTCGGGGTCGTTGGAGGTGCGCAGGTGCAGCGTGCAGAGCTCGACGCTCACGACGAGCACGACCGCCGACGCGGCGGCCTCGCACAGCTGCGCCGCGAGCCGCAGCGCCGGCATCGCCGCGTAGCAGCCCATGAAGCCCAGGTGGTAGCGCTGCACGCCCGCCGGCAGGCCCAGGTCGCGCGCGAGCACGAAGTCCGGCCCCGGCGCGTAGAAGCCGGTGCACGAGACGGTGATGACGTGCGTGACGTCGGCGGCCTCGAGGTCGGGCACCGCCGCGAGCGCCGCGCCGCCGGCCTCGACGTAGAGGCGGCTCGCGTGCTCGGCGTAGCGGTCGTTGCGCAGCCGCGTGCCGGGGTCGAGCAGGAGGCCGGTGCTGCGGTCGAAGAACGCGGGCTCCTCGGGCCCGTCGCCCGAGAGCGTCAGCTCGTCGACGACCGTGTAGCGGTGGTCGATGCCCGAGACGCCGAACGAGGTCGAGACGATGCGCTGGCCGAGCCTCGACAGGCCCGGCTGCGCGCCGAACACCTCCGCCACCTCGGTCTGGACGAGCCGCGTGGGCGGCACGGCAGTGGACAGGCCCCTCAGCGTCACCGTCATGCGGCGAGCGTAGTGGCGGCGCCTGTGCGTCGCTACGGCAGCCGGGGAGGCTCCACGACGAGGTCGCCCGCGCGCCAGACGGCGTGCACGAGCGGCACGCCCGGGCGGTAGGCGAGGTGGGTGATCGAGGGCGCGTCGAGCACCTGCAGGTCGGCGCGGGCACCGGGGCGGATGCGCCCGAGGGGCGCGAGCGGCCGGCCGTCGCGGCCCGTGCGGGGCGCGTCGCGGTCGAGGGCCGCCGCACCGCCGAGGGTGGCCGCGCGCACCGCCTCCTCGACGGTGAGGCCCATCTGCAGCACCGCCGTCGCGACGCAGTACGCCATCGACGTCGTGTAGCTCGTGCCCGGGTTGCAGTTGCTCGCGATCGCCACGACGGCGCCGGCGTCGAGCAGCCGGCGGGCGGGCGCGAGCGGCATGCGGGTCGAGACGTCGCACGCGGGCAGCACCGTGGCCACCGTGCCGCGGCCGCCGTGCCAGCTGTCGGCGAGCATCGCCACCTCGTCGTCGTCGAGGAAGGCGACGTGGTCGACGCTCAGCGCGCCGAGCTCGACCGCGAGCCGCGCGCCGGGGCCGGGCCCGAGCTGGTTGCCGTGCACGCGCAGCGCGAGCCCGCGCGCCCGCGCGGCCTCCAGCACGCGCCGCGACTGCTGCTCGTCGAAGGCGCCGCGCTCGCAGAAGACGTCGACCGCGTCGACGTGCGGCGCGACGGCCTCGAGCATGTCGCCCGCGACGA